>NZ_LR215008.1:317169-634338 GCF_900660575.1 Mycoplasmopsis pulmonis
CTCTTTATACCATTAAAGGAACTCCTCCGGATATGGCTAATCTTCCTCCAGGAGATGCTTTTGCTCCGAGAAATGAATATGCCCTAGATTTAGATTATGTTAAGGAACCTCCTTTTTTCAAAATAAGCTCTACTCATAGCGCTGCTACTTGGCTTTTACATGAAAAAGCTCCTAAAATTGAGTTAAAAGAATCTGTTGTTAAAAGACTAGAATCATTTAGAAAGGTTTTTAATGAATAAAGAAAGTAAAACTATTTTAGAAGTTAAAAATCTAAAGAAATTCTTTCACAACAAATTTGGAATAGTCAATGCAGTTGATAATGTTGAATTTAGTGTTAAAGAAGGAGAAATAGTCGGCCTTATTGGAGAGTCAGGTTCTGGAAAAACAACTGTTGGAAGATCTTTAATTCGTCTTTATGATGACTATTCCGGAGTTGTAATTTTAAATGGAAAGCCAATTTCAGGAAAAAGAATCTCAAGAAAAAAAGAAAAGTTTTTAAGAAAAAACATGCAAATGATTTTTCAAGATCCCCATGCTTCATTAAATGGACAAAAAAATATTTTTTCAATTTTAAAAGAGCCTTTAGTTGTTAATGGGATTTTAAAACAAGAGTTAAAAGATGTTCTAAAAGATCTTAGCCTTGTTCAGCAAAATTTCTATTACACCTTTAGAGATAAATTTAATGACACAAAGCTAGAAAATTTTGAATTTAAATATGAAAGTGCTAAAAAAGCCCTTGGTTCATGAGAGGAAAAACTTGAAAAATTAACTTTTTCTCCTGAAGAAAAATTTGATGATCTTTTTGATTCTTATTTTAATTTCTATGAGTCTAATTATTCAATTCAGTCATTAGTTATTAATAATGAATATCGAAACTATGACAAGCTTTATAACTTTTATTTTGAAAAACAAAAAGACTATCGAAATAAAGTAAATATTGACCAAGATGAAATTGAACTAGCTACAATTAGAGAACAAATTGAACTTTATAATAAATATCACAAAAAAAGTGAAGACTACTATAAAGCAAAAGAGCTCTATGATAAAAATAAAAAATTGCTTGGAGAGTTTAAAAAATCTTTTGCAACTAAAAAAGAAAATGCAGTTAATATGATCAAAAGTTATATTAATGAATTCTTTTTAGAATACAAGCTTGCCAATTCTAAAGCTTGAGATGCCACTTCTAATGAAGAGTGATCATATTACAAGTTAATAGCAACAGTAAATAAAATATCTTATAAATTATTAAAAGTTTCTTTTTTTAAAAACCTTTTAAATACTAACCTTTTATTCTTTTTAAAATTCAATGAAGTTAGGTTTTTAATAGAGCAAATTAAAAAATACAATGAAGATTTTATTTATAAATTTAACTTACCAAAAACTTTTTCAAAAGGTTTTGAAAAAAAACTAGTTCTTGAAATTTATGATGCTTATAAGTTTAAAATTGATAAATATCTACAAAGAGCTCAAGAGCACAAAAACCTTTATTTAAAAGAAAAAGCAGATTTTGAAAATAGAAAAGCTCAAAGCAAAAAATCTTTTGCCTTTAATTCTGAAAATAATAAAGACTTTTTGCCAACTATTCAAAAATTAAAAGATGAATATGAAAAAGCTAAAAAAATCTTTGACCAAGGAGTTGAAAAATTCAATATTGAATTTAATAGTCGTCAAGAAAAAAGAGACAAAAGACTCAAAGAACTTGAGTCTTTATGACAAGAAGAGATTTTGGATGTTCAAAAAAGAATTAAAGCAATATTTGCTAAAAAACACACTGAGTTTTTAAATTTTGTCAAAGATCAATTAAGCCAAAAAGGCAAAGATAAAAAAGAAATTAATTTAATAGTTTCTCAATATGACAACATCCTAAAAGAAAAAGAAAAAAACTTTAATAATTTTGAAAAAGAAATTATGGTTATCCAAAGAGGATATGAAAATATCAAGATTCTTTATGGAATTGAAAGTGATAATAAGTTTTTTAAATACTACAACAAAGTCTTTTATCCTCAAATCATCAAAAAAGTAATTTTACAAGAAAAAATTTATAAAGCTCTTGAAGATGTAGGTCTTTTAAAACAATTTGCCTATCGATATCCTCATGAATTTTCAGGAGGTCAAAGACAAAGAATTGTTATAGCTCGTGCTTTGATTGTTGATCCTAAATTAATAATCGCTGATGAGCCTATAGCTTCACTTGATATTTCTATTCAAGCTCAAATTGTTAACTTACTAAAAGAGCTTGGAAAAGAAAAAAACATTGGAATTGTCTTTATTGCCCACGATCTTTCAATGGTTGAATATATAGCTGATAAAATTTTAATTATGCATTTGGGAAAAATTGTTGAAAGAGGTAAAACTGAAAAAATTTATGAAAACCCTATTCATAAATATACAATCAATTTGTTTAATTCAATACCTAAAATGGCCAATGCAAATGAACCTTTTAAAAAATCTAACTTTGATATTTCATATTTAGATGAGCAAAAGTTTCCAAACAAAATCTCATATTTTGACGTTGAAGATCAACACCAAGTTTTAGCCACTGCTAAGCAGTTTCAAGAATGAGTGAAAGCTAAATAACTTTAATTAATAATAAGTTAATAAAAAATTATCCATCTTTTTTGTGGATAATTTTTTGTCTCTTTTAAAAAGTTAATAATTTATTAAACTAAGTAAAAACCAAATTTTCCTCATTGGTAAATTACCTTTTGACCATCTTTAACTTTTGTTTTTCCATCATTGTAAAGAGCTATGTAATACTTTTGTGAAAAAAAAGGAATTAGGCCATTAAAAACATTCTTAATACTTTTAAATGTTCATCTAATATAAAGATTGTCAATAATTTCTTGGTCAAAAAAACCTTCCTTGTCAACAATATCTAAAAGTTTTTTAGATATATTTAGCTTTATTTTTCTAATTTGTTGAAGTTGATTGAAAAATTTAAATTCTCTGTCAGAGTTAAAATTTAAAATTGCTTCTTTGTGAATTAACCCTTCATTTTCAATTAGTGATTTTAAATCTTTTGAGTGTTTGCTAATAAAACTTCTTCTTTTGGGACTAAAGATTTTTCAAACAGGAGGAATAACTCAAAAAGAACCATTGACAAAGTTAATTTTCAAATTAGCAACTTCAAAAGATTCAAGCTTTTTATCCATAATTATAATTAATTTTTAAAGCGAAATTCACTTGGAACTTGATCATCAGAGATTCCATTGGCAAAGATATTAGTCTTTAAATTAGCTCCTAAGTTTTCATAAGCTTTAGCTAAAGCTTGACGATATGAAGTTTTTTGATCTTTACCTCCACCAAAAATTAGATCATATTGAGCAAGTTTATATTTTCCATATAAACCTTGATAATCAAATCCCTCTGAACGAAAGGCAGCTGCTATTCCACTATTGGCACTTTGATTTCCACTATGGAAAATACCTACTAATTCATTATTTTGGTTTCTAATAGAACTTCCACTTGATCCTCCAGGAGGTACATAGTCTTTTATTAAATAGTTTAGACCATAACTAAAGTATTTTTTCCCATCACTATGTACATGTGGACCATCATCATTAATAAATGGTGCAATCAAGAATGCATCAAAAACTCCAGGTTTATCTTTAAATTGGCGAAAAGCTAATTGTCTACTTAAATAATTATCTCTTAAATGATTTGGGTATTTATTTGTATTAGCTTTTAAATCATCAAATTTATCATAATATTTAGGATCAGCATTTATTCAAAGACTAAACTTTTCTGCGAGTTTTTGTCGTCTATCATATCTTTCTTGCGGTGTAAGATTTTTATTTTTTCTATCATCATCGCTAGCAAAAAAATCATTTTCAGCTGTAGGAAAACCTAAAGCAAATAATTGATCACCATTAAAGTTAGTTTGTTTTGAGTCTTCTAAAGGAGCATCAATTTTTTCATAATTTTTTAAATAACTCTCTTTTAAAAATTTAACATGATCTTGCTGTCTTTCTGCATAGTTGTGTGTAAAACAACGAGCCATTTCATAGGCATTTTTAAAATCACCCATAAAATTTTTGTCAATTTTTTCAAAATCGATTTCTAAAACTGCAAAGTCAGCAAACTCTTCAATATCTGCATATTTTTTCTTTTGTGAGTGTGTTAAAAAATCTTTAGGAGAAGTCTTTAAAAAATCTGTTGCTTCATAGATTTTTCTCATTGCTCTAGTATTTAATGTGTATTGCATAAAATTTGACTTCTTTTTAGCTTCATCACTAATCAAAAAGTCAGTGTGAGTTAGTTTTTCTAGTAATGGAGTGTCTTTTTTTACTGTATAGGCTCGAATGAAATCAGTATTTGAATTAAGAGATGAACTTACATGAACATTAGTTGCAAAAAGTCATTTTGTTGGATAAGCTTTATTTGGCTCTTTTACATAATCTAAAATTCACATAGTTCCTGAGTTAGTGTTTGCTAGATTACCTACTTTTTTAGAGGTAAATTGAACTGAATATGATTGCTCAGCTATTTTTTTATAAGTTTCATTTAATAAAAGTCGTGCAACACCTTTGTTTCGATAGATATTTCCACCATTGACTAAATGCGCATTATTTAAACCAGTTTTTGGAACAATTTTGTCCTCTTTGATTGCTATTCCTTGAAATTGGTTATTTGAATAACTAGCAACACTATGCCCTTTAGCATATGAGTTATATCAATTGTCCATTTTTAATTCTTCAGCTTTTTTGTTATAGTTTTCTTGATCTTGAGTGCTTGCATTAGTGTCTGGTCTAAATTTTGGATCAATATTTTTACCATCTCAAATTTTTTCAGATTTTAAATATCCTTTTGTTGCATCAGTATAAAATTTGTTTTCAAAGTTATATTGTTGTTCATGAGAGGCTTTTGCATAATTTTTTAATCCTACAAAACCTGTTAAAAATCCATAAGTTAGTATTTCTTTGTTTGAATTTTCTTTATCTTGTAAAGTAATTTCAAATTTAACTTTACCCTCTAGCTGAGAGATATCCTTGCCATTTGAATCAAGATAAGGAACTCTTTTAGTTTTAGACTCTACTATGGTATATTTATCTTTAAATTGAGGCTTAAGTGAAACTGATATTTCAGAAGGAAATGAATCAAGAAAGTCTGTATTTAGCCCAAAAGTGCTTCTAAAACCTTCTGATGAATAATCTTTTAATTTTATATCAACTTTTTGATCTGGATTTTCAGAGCTACTTATTACATCTGCATAAGGATCATTACTTATGATTGGTCTATCATCGCTAGAAGAGCTACTATTTTTAGATGACTCAGAGCTATTGTTTTTATCTAAGTCTTTTTTATTAGGCTCAACTTGCTTTGTTTGTTCAGTTGAGCCACTTTGATTGTTTTGTACATTTGGATTAACTGGGCTTTTTGGTTTTGAAATTACAACTTTTTCATCAGAATTCTTTGAACAAGAAGACAAAGCAATACTTGGCATTGCTAGCAGGGCAAAAGAAGAAAAGATTTTGTAAATTTGTTTTTTGTTTTTTAATTTAGTAACTTTTACTTTCATCTAAAAACTCCTTAAATAAAGTTAAATATTATGATGCTAATTATACCATTTTAGAACTTTTTTAAAGGTTTTAACTTTAAAAGTAATGTAAAAAAACCAATTTTGCTAGAAAATTGGTTTTAAATTTTTTAGTTAAAAAAGTGATTATTCAACTACAACTTCAGCACCTGAGGCTGCTATAGATTTTCTTAACTCTTCAGCTTCATCAGCTTTTAGGTTTTCTTTAATAGCAACTGGAGTTGATTCTACCATTTTTTTAGCATCCATTATTGATAGACCAAGAGCTTCTTTAATTGCTTTAATAACAGCAATTTTAGCTCCACCATCTGATTTAAGAATAACATTAAATGATGTTTTTTCTTCACTAACTTCAGCAGCTGGTCCAGCAGCAACTGCAACAGCTGAAGGGTCAATTCCAAATTCATCTTTCATTGCTTGAACTAATTCCATAACTTCTTGAATGTTCATTTCTTTAAGAGAAGCTATAAAAGTTTCTTTTGTTAATTTTGCCATATTTATTTCTCCTTTTTTGTATTTAAATTTATATTAGTTTAGTTATTAATTAGAAAGTTTGTTTTCATCTACTAGAAGCTTGAAAGACAATGAAATTTGTCTTAAAGGTCCAAGTAGTGAAGAAGCCAAGATTGTAAGAGCTTCTTCATATGTTGGAAGTTCAGCAACAGCTTTTACTCCAGCTGCATCAACAACTTTTCCATCAAAAATTCCAGCTTTTAGAACTAGTTTTTTGTTTTTCTTAGCAAATTCAGCTAAAACTTTAGCTCCATCCATACCTAGTTCATTACTAAAAACAAACAAATTTGGTCCTACTAAAAATTTATCTAAATCTGAGTGTCCTAGTTTTTGAGTTGCCAATTTAACTAGACGATTTTTGTAAACTTTAATTTCGACATTATGTTTTTTAGCTTCTTTTCTAAGATTTAAAAGTTTAGCAACTGTTAAACCACGATATTCAGCTAAAAATAGTGATTGAGAATCATTAATTTTTTTAGTAATTTCAACAACTATATCTTTTTTAATTTGTCTATTTTTTGATTCGATGTGCATTTTCACCTCCTCAATTTTTATAAAATAATTAATAGTGCAACAGGGATAAAACATATACTAGGAAACATTATTAAAGCTTATAACTCGTTTCTGTCTTTATATATTGCAAAGCAATTTTACTTTAATTTATGAAAAAAATAAAAAAATTATTGCTCTTGATCAAAACTTTGAATCAAAATTTTTTTAGCTTCTAAAAAATCCTTAGAAGGAATCTTATGTCATATAGAAACTTCTAAGTAAATAGAGTTTTTAGGAATTGTAACTACCTCTTTTTTTCCCAAAATATTTTCAAATTCAACTTTTTTTGGAGTTGCTCCAGTTTTTTGAACTATCCCAAGCTTATAAAAATGGGGAGAAAAAACTTTAGCTCTTTCAAAAACAAGGTATTTTGAAAGAGCATCAAAGCTTTTTAGTGTTTTTTCAAAAACATTTTTTGAAGGATCTTGTCTAAAGATTTTTCTAAATTCTTCATAGTATTTTTCTGAGTTAAGTTTGGAAATTTCAGAACCTGCTTTGAAGTTAAAATTTTTAATTAGCTCTTTTGCAACATCAGAGTTGCTTTGGACATTATTGGTCTTTTTTTGATCTTGAGTGTTTTGTTGACTTTGATTATCTTGGCTTTGTTTTGAGCAAGAAATTAAAAAAGGGCTCATTAGTGCAAAAGTTGAAAATAAGGTAAAAAATTTTATTTTTTTTAGTTTCATAAAAGCTCTTTTCTAAAGTAGTTTAAATAAATGGCTTTCTAATATTCCTCCGCCTCCAGAGCCTATTTCTACATTGGAAGAGTGGCTGTGAAAAGAAAGGATGACTAAGGTAAAAATTATTCCACAGCCAAAAGAAATAAGGGTAAAATACCATGTTTTTTTGGAGTCATTTCTTAGGTGAATAAACTCAGGAACCAATTCAATGACGGCTACAAAAGCAATAATTGTTCCACCACTGGCATAAATAAAAGGAAGTAATCATCAAATTTGACTTAAAAATCGATTAATAAAAGCTCCAATAGTCATAATTGGAATTAATATTAAAACACTAATGAAATTATAAAGCATAGCTTTTTTAGTGTTTTGTCCATATTGAACTTGGCGGTAGTAAACAATTAAGATCTCTATTAAAATGTGGAGATTAAAAGTTACAATTAGTCCAATATTTATTTTATCTCCTTGAGTTATTCTACTAACTGTAGCTCCAAGAACAAAGCCATCAATTGTTCTATGAGAAAGAAGTAATAAAATTGCTAGCCATGCAGCTTTGGGATTGTCGATGTCACTAAAGTTTATGATGTGATCGCTATGAGAGTGCTCAGTGTGGTCAACATGGACTTCTTTAAAAAAACGTGAAAAAAAAGCTCTTAGAATAAAAACGCTCATAAGACCAACAAGAGCTCCTGAGCCAATGATGGCAGCTATTAAAAATTGTTCTTTGGTTATTGAACCGTTTGTTAGGTAGCTTTGAGAGCTATGAAGGGCTATTTCAATTTCACTATAGCCTTCTTTAATAAAGCCAACTGTACCTAAAATCAAAAGCATAGCTGAGCTAAATGAATAGAGCAAAATGTTGTTTTGCTTTTTAATTTTGGGTCTTACTAAAGAGACCAAAAATACTAGTATTATTGGAGAAATTAATAAAATAATTGAGTAAATAATTAAATTTATAAAAATGGCTAGGTTAATATTACCACCAAAATCATTGGCTTTATATGGAAACATTTAAACTCATTCTACAATAGATTAACTAATTTAATCTATTAAAAATTCTTATTAAGGTATTGTTAAATTATATAGATGTTTTAGCTTTATAAGCTAATTTTTATTCATCTTTGTTATATTGCTCTGATAAATACTTGTTTTTTCTATTAAAACGTACTATTTTTAAAATTGATAAAGGATTTCTTTTAATATCATCTATGTGGATTGCTCAATCAGCTTTAAGATAAACAATTTCAAAAATAGTAATTTCAATTATTGAGATGCTTTGGAAAATTAAATACATTAGAGCAAGGCTTAAATTTGTATTTGGAACAATTACATAAGTAACAAAGACTAGTCATAAAAATGAAAAAGTTGAAACAGAAAAATCAACAAATGAAGAAAGATTTGTTTTTCCTCCAGAGGCTATTAGTGTTAAGGAAGTAACATATCACATTCACACAGGAGTTCATAGGGCAATAATTAATAAAATTCACTTTAGTTGATTTAGATAAACATTTTGAGCTTCAATGGCATAACTTGGCTCAAATCCTCGTGAGGTTATATCTTCATAGACCCCTGAGGCAAGAGCTCTAGCATAGGGAACTAAAAAGGCAAAAATAATTAAAATTATTGAAAAAAAAGTAGCTATTAAGGTGTGAAAGCCTTTTAGAGCACTTGCATTTTTAATGGCTTTTTGAAAGTTTCTTCTTCCTAGGTGCTTACCAACAAAAATAGCAACATTGGAGCTAACTGTATAAAAAACAGCTAAAAAAGTTTGAGTAATGGTACTAGCTAGTCCCATAATACCAGCTGCTCCAATGTTTCAATCTTTTTGTCCAATTGAGCCTTCTGGAAAAGCGCTATTGAACATGATTGAGCGTGAAATAATTAAAAATAAAACCCCAATTGTTAAAAATGCTGCATAAAATCTTTTTAAAAATCTTTTTCAAGCATTTTTTGAAATTTTAAAAAGTGATCAAGGAGTAATTGAAATTTCAGGTATTTTTTTATAGAAAAAATAGCTATCTGTAAAAATTCCTAAAAAACGAGCTCCTATGGAAGCATAAGCTGCTCCTTCAACACCCATTTTTAGTCCATACATTAAAAGTGAGTTTAGTCCAACATTGGCTACAAGTGAGGGAATTGAAGAGTATAAAACATATTTTGCCTGTCCAGTTTCAGATAAAACTGAGCTTATTGGAGTAGTTCATGAGAGCATAAATCAGCTTATAACTATTAATCTTAGGTATTTAACTGATTGATCTAATGTTTTTTGGCTAATTTGGCCCTTGGCAAAAAAGTAGATGTAATTTTCAGGGATAATTAAAGCTAGGCCTCCAAAAATAATGACAAAGATTACAGAAACTAAAACTCTAATTCGAATAGTCATTTTAACCTTATCATATTCTTTAGCTCCTAAGAGCTGTCCAACAATAACAGAGCCCACTACACTAACACCGCTTAAAAAAGCTCCGTAAATGGCAGTTCAACCATTGGCATAAGAAAGAGAGTCAACTCCTTTGTCAATGTGAGTTACCATAAAATTATCAACAAAACCATTAAGTGAAAAAAACAATGATGTAATGATCATTGGCACTGAGTATTTTAAATACTTTTTCCATTGTTTTTTACTATCTGGAAAATAGTTCTTGATATTTTTAAAAATTATTTTTTGCATATAAATCTATAAGATAATATCTATATTAACAAAATTGCCTAGCTTTATCTTCTATTAAGCTTTTGATATCTAGTAAAAGAAAGGATTAATTATGGATAAAAATCAGCCAACTACAAAATTGCAAACTAATAATAAGTCAATAAAAAAAGTCTTTTTGTATTTTACAATAGCTTTTGTTGTCTTGATTTTGCTTGCTGTTTTTGCTTTAGCTGTTGCTTCTTTTGTTTATATAAAAAAAAGATTCTAGAAGATCTTTTGTGGTCATAAAATGATTTGGAGCAAGTGAAGGGAATCGAACCCTCACAATCAGCTTGGAAGGCTGAAGTTCTACCATTAAACTACACTTGCATTGTTTCCATTGGATATTATACATATTTTTATAAATATTCAATGAAATTTTTTTAAAAAATTTTATTAATTTTTTAAGCCTTTTAATAGCTAATTTTTCAAAATTTATTTTGAAGTTTTATTTCATTTTATAACTTTTTCTTGGCCTTTGATCATTCTGCTAATGTTTTCATGATGAGATCAAATTACTAGCAAAATGATTAAAACATAAACTAAAGGTGAAATTCATCAAGGCCATTGATAAGCAATAAATCCTAGGGGAAGTTGGCTCATTCAAGGAATAAACATTAAAGGAAGTAGTGATGGTATGGTAATAAGAGTTGTAAAAGAGACAATTCTTTTTCAGTAGGTAATTATCAATAAATAAACAATTGCACCAATAACGGCAATTATGATATTAACTGAAATGATATAGCCAAGAGTTGAAGCTGCACCTTTGCCACCTTTGAATTTGTGCCAGATTGGGAAAATATGACCAATAACAACACAATAAGCTACTGCATGAAAAACAACAACTGAGTCTTTAAAAGCATAGAGATTTACAAAATAGACTAAAAGACTAGCAAGGTAAGTTTTTAATATATCAAGGGCAAAAATAACTAGGGCAATTTTAACTCCAAAGTTTCTTAAAACATTAGTTGATCCTGCATTGCCGCTTCCTAGCTTTCTAACATCATTTTTTTTAAATTTTGAATAAATAATTGAAAAATTAATTGAACCAAAAAGATAAGCTCCTAGACAAAAAGCTAAATTTATTAAAACAATAACAAAATCAGGCATATTCCAAAAATTATACTTTATTATTTAAATAATATTTTTAAATTTGATTTTGTACATACATAATTTGTTTTTTCTCAATGTATTTTTGCTTTTCAAAATTTAAAACTGATATTAGCGGAACAAGTATTAGTGAATAAATTGGAATGGTAAAAAGTGACTTAATTATTATTGGTCCTTGTCAAGTAAAATATAAATCTTTATGAAGGCGCACTCTTTTGCTTGGTAAGAACCTATTTAAATAATTAGTAAAAGCATAAGGGCCCATTAATCATCTAGATAAAACAACGCTTGAGACAATTAGACAAATTACAATAATGATTCTAAAGTAGATATCTTTTTTTGTTTTTAAATAAAGAAATAAAAACAAAAAAATTAGAATAAGTGAAACAAGAGCAACAATAGTTGAAACAACAATAGAGCTAATAAAGCTTACTTCTTGTCAAATTCAAATGTCAACACCTTTTTTTGGTCTATAAAAAGCAAAAGTTGTAAAACCTCCAGTTAAAGAAACTACAATGATAGTAATTGGAATAAAAATAAGTTTTAAATTTTTGTTTTTATAGATTTGATATAAAAGCGAGGCTATTATAGGAATAAAAACGGCTGAAATGGCATATTCTCACATTCAAAAAGCAATTCTACCTTTTAGAATTAGGGCAAAAGTATCGGTTATGATAGAAAGAAAAACGCCTTTAATAGGGCCAAAAAATATTCCAAATGTTATAAAAAATAAAATTTCAGTATCAATGTTTAGTCTTGGAGGAAGAGTGTGATGAACAATTAAAGATGAAACTAGTGAAAGTGCAAACAAAATTCCTGATATAGCTATATCAAAAGTTGTGAATCTAAACTCATTTTTTAAGTAATTGACAAATTTTGTATTTTTGTAGAATGTTTTTACCTCTTTAGACATTTTTAACTCAATTAATATAAATAATAGCAAAATTAAATAAAAAATTAACACCAAATTGTGCTAATTTTTTATAACTTTAACTTGATTTAAATTCAAGCTTAATTTTAATAATTTTGCTTTAAAGGTTGATTTTTTTCAACTTCTTCAATTTCTACAAACTTATCAAAGTCTTTAACTATGTTTTCTTTATCTATTCATAGTTTTAAAGCTCAATTTATAATAGGAATAATTATAAGAAGTACTAGATAACCTAAGTACATGAAAAATTGTGAAAGAGCACTAAGATCACCATCTCCTCCTAAAAATACTCCTCATGAAGATTTAAAATCACTTTTAAATAGATCAGCAAATATTAAATATGTTGATATAATTGTTAAAACTAAAATTCCGCCAAGTGAGAAAAAAGCTGCTGTATAGTAAACTGGGACAAAAAAATAAAAAACACTTTTTAAAATATACTTTAAATAGGAGTGTTTATGAAACAACTAAAACCAGAACAATGAAAGAAATGATTTTCATTATATGAAGAATTTTATGATGGAAAAATTAATATAAAAAAATATATATTTTTAGTAAACAAAAATATTGGTAAAGATTGAAAAAATACATATGTAAAATCTTGATTTTTCAAAAAATATTCTGCTTTTCAAAAAGATGAACAATCTTTAATTTCACAAACTGGCAAATCTACAGCTAACAAAAAAAATAACGGTAGACCACCAAAAAGAAAAGAAGTTAATGAATATACAAGAGAAGAATTAGAAGAGATTGTTAAAATTTATAGAATAATTTTTGATGACATTAGTGAAAAAGAAATTCGAAAAAAAATTAAAGAACATAAAGATAAAGAAAAAATATTAACTAAAATTTCATGAAAAGAATTTCTCTTTTCAAAATCAACATATTATTCTTGAAAAAAACCTAAACTTGCAGAGCCGAAAAAAGATCAAGAAATTGAAGAAATTATTAGAAAATCATTTCATGAAAACAAAGGTATATTTGGTAGAAAAAGATTAGAAATTTATATTCAAAATAAATATAAAAGGTATATAAACTATCGAAAAATAGATAGAATTTTGCTTAAATTAAATCTTTTTTGCAAAATTAGAAGAGCAAAAAGAAAAAATGAAATTAAAAATCTTAATACTAAATATCAAAATCTAATTCAAAGAGACTACAATGGCAAATTTAACAACATAGTTGCCACTGATGTAACTTATATTCCAAGCCCCAAAGATGCAATTAACAATCATGTTTATTTATCGATTGCAATTCATCATCAAAGCAAGAAAATAATTAATTGAAATCTAAGTAAAAGAAATGATGTTAAGTTAGTTTTAGATCATATTTCTAAAATCAAATTTGATAAAGAGTGAATAATTCACTCAGATCATGGAAGTCAATATTCATCAAATCAGTATAGTGAAATTATTAAAGAAAACAATGGGATAATTTCAATGAGTAGAATCGCAAATTCACTTGATAATCGAGAAGCAGAATATTTCTTTTCAAATATCAAAAGTGAGTGCTTAAATGATCTAAAAATTTCAAAATTATCATTCAAAGAATTGCAAGAAATTATTCAAAATTATATTGACTGATACAATAATGAAAGATTACAATCAATCTTAGAATGAAAAACACCTCAACAAAGCTGAGATGTTCTAAGTGTTTTTTAAATAGTCACTTTTTTTGTCCTAGTTTATAGAACAAAATATTATTAATTCTTTTGCTTGTTTCTAGTTTGTTTTTAACTCTTTTGATTGTGTAGAGTAAAATTACTATTCCATAGATTATAAAGAAGTAGTAAGTAGGCATGTTTGAAGCGCCATCAATTGTTTGATCATTGTTTAAAATCATTGCTGGAAGCAAGATAATTAAACTTCAAAAAACAAACATGATAAAGCAGTATATAAAAGCACTAACCATTTCAGCTACATGTTGTGACATTGATTTTTTGAAGTAGTTTAGAACTTTTTTAGCCCCTGCTAAAGTATTAGATTTAATGTGAAAATCTATTTGTTGAACATATGAGGCAATAAGACCATTTGAAACACCTAATGCAGAGATTAATAAGAATGAATAAACTGTAGTGTTAATTGCATTTGAAACAGAAGGTGAAAGAGAATCTTTTAATATTCCATCAATTGAACCTTGGTTGTGCAAAATTGCAGAAAGAGCAACAAGTGAGTAAAGTATAACAATTGTTATCATTCCAAATAAAACAACTTTTGGAAGAGTTTTTTCTGAATTTTTAACTCTTTTACCAATTGAACCAACTGAAATAAATGAATCATATGCAAATAAAACAGCAGGAAGAGCAGCTATTACATTTGCAAAGCTAAATTCACCTATTTTTTTAGTTTTATTTGGAACAAAAGCATTAGCTCCATCCTCTAAAGTGTGAGTGCTTACAAAGATTAGCCCAACTAATATAGTAGCAATTAGAGGTAAAAATTTTAAAATAGTTGTAATAACTTGAAAAACTCCAGAGGCCTTAATTGAAACAATGTTTAAAATGATAAAAATAAACGAAATTACGGTTCCTAGAACTAAAGAGTGTCACATTTCCATTTTAATGTTTGCTCCTAGTAAATTCAATCAATGGAAAAATATTTCCGCTGTGAAAAAACCTAGGATGATTTGGATAATACCACTATAAAAAAGGGTAAAGGAAATACTTACAAAATATCCAAATCTTTTGTCACCAACTTTGTGAGATCAGTTTCCAATTCCAGCTATTTTTGTGTTTTTCAAAAATGAAATTTCTGAAAAGTTTATAGCAGCTGCAAGTGAAATAATTCCACCAAAAACTCATGCTAATAGTCATGAAGTTCCATTGTGTTCAACAGCTCTACCTACCGAGCCATTTTTAAAGAAAATACCTATTCCTACAACCGATCCTAGTAGCATAGAAAGAGCTACAAAGAAACCGACTTTTTTGAATGTTTTTTCACTCATAAAAAACCTTTCTTATTTAATAAATTACGTAATTAAATTTTTAAATTTTATAATTATAAAGAAAACTTTTTTCTTTATTTTAGTTATTGATAATTCTTTGAAATTCCTCTGGCATTGGAATTTCAAAAGTTAATTCTTGATTGGTAATTGGGTGGACAAAAAATAATTTATATGCATGAAGATATTGTCCATAATCACTAAAAGACTTTCCATATAAGGGATCGTTCCACACAGGATGTTTAAAATAATTTAGATGAACTCTAATTTGATGAGTTCTACCTGTTTCTAGTTGACACTCAACTAATGAAAGAGGCTGTTTTTCATAATAGAATTGTTTTATTAAATAAACATGAGTAATGGCATTTTTTGAATTATTATTTGTAATTTCCGTTTTTTTTCGATCTTTTTGAGAACGTCCAATTGGAAGGTTTAAATGAACAATTTTATTTTCAAAAAATCCTTCAACTATCGCAATATAACTTCTTTTAATTTCATGATTTTTTAGCATCTTAGCTAGTAATTGATGAACTTGATTTGTTTTAGCAATTATTAAAAGTCCTGATGTGTCTTTGTCAATTCTATGAACAATGCCAGGTCTTAAAAGTCCATTTTCATTTGAAAGATTCTTGAAGTGATAAATTAACCCATTTACCAAAGTTTGCGAATAATGCCCTGGAGCTGGATGTACCACTAGTCCTGAGGGCTTGTTAATGACAATTAAATGCTCATCTTCATAGACAATATCTAGATCCATTTTTTCAGGTTTTAAATCAATGGTTTTATCAATAACTTTAATAACTTCAATTTCAGCATCTGGCTTTAAAATGAAGTTTGGTTTTTGGATAACTTTACCATTGACAAAAACAGCTTTTTCTAGAATTAGACTTTTAATGTCATTTCTAGAAATGGCTGAATTATCACTGATGTATTTGTCTATTCTTTCTGAGTATTTGCTTGTCATCTTTAACATAAAAACAATTATATGTAAAAATTTTTTTATTGTATCAAAAAACTAAATTTATTTTTTAAATTTTTGAGTTTATTTTGTTAATTTTTTAATAGCTTTTAACTTTGAAAAAAATTATAAAACAAAGCTTTTTCAAAGCAAATTCTTTGGTAATTTTGTTTAAAAATCAAAAGACTTAGAAGTTGATATTAAGTATAATTAGATTCTATGGATGAAAGACAAAAAAAGATTGATCAATTGTGATTTGACAAATTTAAATATCAAGAAAAAGTCTATGATTATGCAGATAATTTAATCATCAAAGATCAATTTAATACAGCTAAAAAATATAGTTGAGGAGTTGATTATTTTGACATTGAAGACAAAGATCAAGTCTACATTGCTTCTCAAGAATTTATCACTAAAAGAGCAGGTAGAAAAAAATTTGAAGTTAATGGTTTAAACTTCGAGTTAATAGAGGATTTAAACACTAATTTTAGATTTGTCTCTGCCAATAAAATCATCAATTATTTTGATCCTTTTAATGTCGATTTATATTTTCAAAATTTACTTGAATCTAAAGAGCAAAAAGAAGAGTTTTTATTTTTTGCTCTTTCAATAAAAAAGATGAAAGATGAGCCTCAACAAATCTTTAATAATTTTTTATATCAATACTTAAAAGATGAGTGCTTTGTTAATTTTTCAATCGAAGAATTAGGTGAGCAATACATCTTAAAATTTATTTTTAAAAATAATAAAAATCAAAGCATTGTTAAATATTTTGACTTAGCTATTTTTTTAACTTCAATTATTCCACTTTTTGTTTATAGACTAAGAAAGAAATTTAAGGATCTTTGATTAATTAATGAGTTTGTTAAAAAAGGAAAATACTTTAATTTTATTTTGTTTGAACTAAACAAAGAAAAAGATCCAGCTATTGTAGAAAACATTCAAGCTTCTAATTTAACTTATGCCTTTGAAAACACAATTTATTTAAATGAAAAATTTAAACAAAGTATAACTAGTCAAAACAACAACTATACCCCTGAGCACTTTAGTGTATCTAAAGACATTGAAAATAAAGGAGTTTATGTTTTTAACTACCTTGATTCAAATGTAACAAAATATATTTCCAAAAAAATAAAAGAATAAAAAAGCACACTCAAAATCAAGTGTGCTTTTGTTTTTAAATTAATCTTCTAATTTGAAATTTTTCATCATTTCATTCATAAGGATGGCTTTTTCTTTTTCATTTGAAGTGTTTTTTTCAATAAAATCGCGGCTAAATTGTTTTACAGCCTCACTAGCTCCTAAAGGAAGTTCTACTCCATATAAAGCATTATATTCTTTCATTTTATTGATTAAAAAATCTCTTGCCATAATTGAAGCAACAGCCACTGAAATGTGTTTTGACTCTGCTTGATAAGTTAAATAAATTGGTTTGTTTATTTTTCTAAAACCAGCTCATTTCATGCTTGGGTCAAATCATTTTTCAAGATATCCCTTAATTGCATTTTCAGTTGAATATTGATCAATTAAAACACAATCAAAATCATTTGTTTTAATTGTGAACTTTGCTTCTTTTAAAGCTTTTAAATGAACAAAGGTTTTGATCTCATTTGCATTATTTTTTTTAGTCATATTATTGTAACCTTTTGGTCCAATATGTGCAACTTTAAATTTAGCTAGTTCATTTTCTTTAATAATAGAGGCTAATTGTTGAATTTTTGAATCAGAAAGTTTTTTTGAATCTTTAACTCCAAGGTCAATTAATTTTTGAACATTTTCTTCACTAACAACTGCAACTGCAGCTACTAATGGAGTAAAGTAATCACCCACGCCAGTTTCATCGATTCCAAGAACTTTTTTGTTAGCAAGCTCTTGCTGAAGTTCATGGACATCTTGTATTTCTTTAATTTGCATTTTCTTTCCTTTTTAGTCTATTTTTTTTATGTATTTCTAGCGACTTTTCAATTTCTGCTTGAGGATCTTCTAGGAGTTTTTTTAGATAAAGACCAACACCACCTTCTTCATTGGTTTTGTTTCATCTAACAGTTGATCATGATTTAATTTCAGGATCTGCATTTTTAACAGTAACTGAAATATTAGTTTTTTTAAACATCGGAACGTCATTAAAACTATCTCCAATTGAAACAGTATTTTCTCATGGGATATCATAGTATCTTCTTAGTAAAGGAACAACTTTTCCTTTATTAACTCCAAGGCTAGTTATGTCAAAAACTGAAGTTGATTCTTTACCTTTTGATCAATATGAAAACTCACCTAGATCACCATATTTTTTAGTCATAAATGATTGAAGCTCTACCGGATCAGTTGTTTCTTTTACATCAAAGACAATTCCAGTTGGCTTAAGAGGAATTTTATTTAAATCAATTCCAACAACAAATTTTTCAGCATCTTTAAAACCAAAGATACTCTCTAAAACAGGGTCTCTTTTTTGAATTTGAACCCATCCTAGCCCTTCAATTGCTAAGTTAGTCATTTCTTTTTGGATTTTTTCATCACCAATTATATAAAGCATTTCATTAAGATTTAAATAATGAATTGTTGGAACAAAGTTTTGATCACTTGGATTGTGAATTTGAGCTCCATTTTGATTTCCAACAATTGTATTTAAACCAAGTCTTTGATAGATTGTTTTGGTGCTTCGCCATGGCCTTCCAGTTAAAATACAAACATGGTGTCCTTGGTTTGAAGCTTCCTTTACTCATTTAATTGTTTCTTCATGAATTTCGTTTGTAGATGATTTAGACAAAAGTGTTCCGTCTAAATCAACACATATTAGCAGCTTATCTTTTTGATTATTTTTTTTCATCTAATTCCTTAATTATCATTGTTATATTGTTAAATTAATTCTTCTATTTTTGGCATCCATTATATATTAAATGTCTAAAGTTTCAACATTTTTAAATTCTACATTCATTTTATTGTTTGCTATGGTTAAAATTGCAAATGATTTTTGTGAGGAAAATCTAGGAAGTGATATTGATCCTGGATTAATTGCAATTTTGTCTTCATATTTAGTTAAAAGATTCATATGTGAGTGACCATAAATTAAAATATCAAAGCTTGAATTTTTCAAAACTTTTTCCATAAATTTTGAATTTATTAGTTGATTATATGAACCAATTAAATGACCATGTTCAAGATGAATTTTTTTGCCCATTATTTCAAAATCAAGGCTAGTTCTTGCTTGATCAAAATCATTGTTACCAGCTACAAAAAAGTCAAAATACTTTTGCATTAAATCATATGATAGCAAATGATCTCCTGCACTAATTGCATAGTCATAACTTTGACTTTTTAGTATTTTTTCTAAAGTCTTTAGATCTCCGTGGATATCCGAAATTATTAATATTGTTGTTTTCATAATTCAACTTTCCTAAAAAATTTATTTACAATAAATAAATCTTTCTAGTTATATTATTTATAATACAACAATTATGATTAATATTGTATTATATCAACCTGAAATTCCACCAAATACAGGAAATATTATTAGAACTTGCTTTGCAACTAGCTCAAAATTACACATTATTAAACCAATTGCCTTTGATTTAAACCCTAGATTTTTAAAAAGATCTGCAGCTGGCCACCTTTTAAGTGAAATTCAACATGAAGTTCATGATTCATACAATGATTTTTTAGCAAAGTATCAAAATGAAAATATTTTTTATATTACTCGCTATTCACAAAAAAGCTATTCAGATATTGATTTTAAGTTAGAAACTTTTGATGGTAAAAAAGACATCTTTTTTGTTTTTGGAACTGAGTCAACTGGAATACCAAAAAAAATACTTTCTCAAAACATTGACAAAACTCTAAGAATACCAATGGCCCCTGAAAATCGCTCTTTAAATTTAGCCAATTCTGTAGTGGTAATTATTTATGAGTGTCTAAGACAACTTGACTTTCCAAATCTTTCAAAATATGAAATTCAAAAAGGAAAAAACTTTTTAAATGAATAAAGTTATTTCTTCAAAAGAAAATGAAAAAATCAAGCATCTTAAAAAACTTCAAAATAAAAAATATCGACAAAAATTTAATGAATTTTTAATTGAAGGAGATCACTTAATTGATGAGGCTTTGAAAAATAATTTTGAATGTCAAATTTATTCAACTAAACCAAATGAAAAACATGATTTTTTAATAACAAAAGAAGTTTTAAAACATGTTTCTCTTCTAGTTAATTCAGAGCAAAAAATTGCTAAAGTAAAAATCAAAGAAACCAGCAATGATTTTTTAAACATTGATCAAAAAAGTAATATTTTATTTTTAAATAATTTACAAGATCCAACTAACATAGGTACACTTTTAAGATCAGCTCTTTCTTTTAATTTTAAAAACATTATTTATGATAATTTGGATATTTATAATCCAAAAATAATAAGAGCAAGTCAAGGAGCAATTTTTGCTTTAAATTTTTTTAAATCAAAAAATCACCAAAAAACTCTAAAATATCTACAAGAAAAAAACTATGAAATAATTGGAACTTTCTTGCATAGTGATTCAACTAATTTATATCAAAATAGCTTTGATAAAAAAATAGTTTTAATCTTAGGAAATGAAGGCTTAGGAATTGAAAAAGAAATTTTAACTTTAATTGATAAAAATGTGATTGTACCTATCAACTTTGAATCTTTAAATGTAGCCATTGCAGGTTCAATCATCATGTCATATGTTGAAAATAAAGGGAGCAAAAATGAAGCTTAGTGATTTTGAAAATTTAATTAAAAAAATTACAGATAATAAATTTACAACACAAATAAATGGCTATAATGCAAGTGAAGTTGATGCTTTTATAGATTTAATAACAAAAGAGATCTACAAATTTTTAACAAACCATCTAGAGCAAGAAAAGAAAATTAAGGATTTAGAACAAAAGATAAATTCAAAAACAATATCACTTTTTAGCTGTCAAGAAAAACTAACTGTTTTTGAAGGAATAAAAAATGAACAGCAAAAAAAACAATAATGAAAATGATAATTTAAATGAAATAAAGATAAATTGATTTCCAGGTCACATGGCCAAGGGAATGAGGGAAATTGAAGAAAAAGCTGTTGTAGCTGATCTTTTTGTGATTTTACTTGATGTAAGAGCGCCACTGAGCTGCTACAATAAATCATTTGATAAAATAGCACCTAATAAACCAAGACTTTTTGTTTTTTCTAAAATTGATCTAGGAGACAAAGATAAATATAATAAAATTAAAGAACATTTTGGTTCAGATAAAAATGTAGTTTTTGTTGATTTAAAAAAACCTCAAAGTCGCCAAATAATTTTGAAAAAAATTGACTATCTTTTAAAAGAAAAAGTTTTACAAGAACAAAAAAAAGGATTAAACAAACCTAGACTAAGAGTTTTTGTTTTGGGAGTTCCAAATACTGGAAAAAGTACGTTTATAAATCTTCTTTTAAAAGAGAAAAAAGTTAAAGTTGGGAACATGCCAGGAATCACAAGAGGGCAACAATGAATCAAAGTTGATAACATCTTATTGTTAGACACTCCAGGGATTTTATGACCCAATTTAGATGATCAAGATGTTGCTATTAAACTCTCAATTATTGGTTCAATAAGATCAGAGATCATCCCTAGTGATTTTCTCTTTAAAAACACTTATAAAATCATCTCTAAAAACTATCCTGAAATTTTAACAAATATGAATCTTTTTTCTTCGAACGATGAAAACAAGATTCATGAAAATTTATTAAAAATTGCAGAGCAAAAAAACATGTTTATTAAAAATGGTGAATATGATTTAGAAAGAGCTAGAAAGTGATTTTATAATTTCATAAAAAATTCAAAAGGACTAACTTATGATTTCTAAAAATGAAAAAAGTTATACAAAAATTTTAATTAAAAATAACATTAGAATTTTTCTTTCAGACTACACAAAAGTTGCAAATGAAATTCTTTTAAAAAAACAAACATCTTTTATTTCAAAAGTTATTTTATCTTCAGCAATTGCAACTTTTGGTTCACTTGGCTTTATCCTTACAAAAGATGGTGAAGTTAAAATTAGTTATGTCTCAAAACAACTAGGAAGTGTAATTGATGTAATAGGAACTTTTGATGGTAAATTAAGAGCAAAAATGTTGAATAATCAAATTCAAGATGAAGATAATTTTTCAGAGGATTTTTTATCTAAAAGCATTGATTTATCGAACATTTATTTAACTCCTTATATTGGTGAAGATGCAAAGTTAATTGTAAATGTCAAAGATAAAATTTCAAATTATAATTCTCAAGTTGATGTTTTTAAAGCTGATATGATTAGTGATTTAAATTATTTTTTTTATCAATCATTTCAAATTCATAGTGCCATTAAAAAATCAATAAAATTTGATGAAAAAAATAACTTGACAAAAGCTACATCAATCATCATGCAACTTCTTCCTAATCACAAAGAAGAAGACATAATTTTCATTGAAAAATTTTGAAAAGAAAATAATTTTAATGATATGTCAATAGAAGAGGTTGAAAACAAACTAGAGGCTAATTTGTTAGAAACAAAAGAAGTAACTTTTGTTTTTGAGTGTTCATATGAAAAAGTAGTTAATATGCTTAGTTCTTTATCTAAAGAAAATAAAAAATATCTTTTTGAAAATAAGGATGAAAACATAGAAGTTAATTGTCCATTTTGTGAAAGTAAATATTTGATTGAAAAAAAGATAATTGAAAAATAAAAAATAAAACCTATTTTTACCCATTAAATAAATACTCTATATAATACATAATGAACATTAGGATTGGTTAGAACATTTAATGGTGCTGAATACCTAAGGAGGTATTTTCTTTGAAGAAAAAAACTAAATTGTTTATTTTGTCAGTTCCAATAGTTGCAACTGCTGTAGCTGCAACTTCTATTGTTGTTTCCTTAGTTCATAAAAACAAAGTTAGAGATGAAAATATTAGAAAACAATTAAATGAACTTGCCATAGACCAAAAATTTTCAATCCTACTAAAAAATGACTTAGAAAATAAAACTCTAAGTGATTTAATAAATGAATACAAAGCTTTAGGTGATAAGGAAATTTCATTTAATTCTTTTATGCTTAGCAAAGTTATTTTAAGACCAGAACTTGAAGAAGGTGTTGAAGTTGAGTATTTTTTAAAAGATGATGATCAATAAACTGGGACAAAAAAATAAAAAACACTTTTTAAAATATACTTTAAATAGGAGTGTTTATGAAACAACTAAAACCAGAACAATGAAAGAAATGATTTTCATTATATGAAGAATTTTATGATGGAAAAATTAATATAAAAAAATATATATTTTTAGTAAACAAAAATATTGGTAAAGATTGAAAAAATACATATGTAAAATCTTGATTTTTCAAAAAATATTCTGCTTTTCAAAAAGATGAACAATCTTTAATTTCACAAACTGGCAAATCTACAGCTAACAAAAAAAATAACGGTAGACCACCAAAAAGAAAAGAAGTTAATGAATATACAAGAGAAGAATTAGAAGAGATTGTTAAAATTTATAGAATAATTTTTGATGACATTAGTGAAAAAGAAATTCGAAAAAAAATTAAAGAACATAAAGATAAAGAAAAAATATTAACTAAAATTTCATGAAAAGAATTTCTCTTTTCAAAATCAACATATTATTCTTGAAAAAAACCTAAACTTGCAGAGCCGAAAAAAGATCAAGAAATTGAAGAAATTATTAGAAAATCATTTCATGAAAACAAAGGTATATTTGGTAGAAAAAGATTAGAAATTTATATTCAAAATAAATATAAAAGGTATATAAACTATCGAAAAATAGGTAGAATTTTGCTTAAATTAAATCTTTTTTGCAAAATTAGAAGAGCAAAAAGAAAAAATGAAATTAAAAATCTTAATACTAAATATCAAAATCTAATTCAAAGAGACTACAATGGCAAATTTAACAACATAGTTGCCACTGATGTAACTTATATTCCAAGCCCCAAAGATGCAATTAACAATCATGTTTATTTATCGATTGCAATTCATCATCAAAGCAAGAAAATAATTAATTGAAATCTAAGTAAAAGAAATGATGTTAAGTTAGTTTTAGATCATATTTCTAAAATCAAATTTGATAAAGAGTGAATAATTCACTCAGATCATGGAAGTCAATATTCATCAAATCAGTATAGTGAAATTATTAAAGAAAACAATGGGATAATTTCAATGAGTAGAATCGCAAATTCACTTGATAATCGAGAAGCAGAATATTTCTTTTCAAATATCAAAAGTGAGTGCTTAAATGATCTAAAAATTTCAAAATTATCATTCAAAGAATTGCAAGAAATTATTCAAAATTATATTGACTGATACAATAATGAAAGATTACAATCAATCTTAGAATGAAAAACACCTCAACAAAGCTGAGATGTTCTAAGTGTTTTTTAAATAGTCACTTTTTTTGTCCTAGTTTACAAGGTGCATTTTTTATTTTAAAAAAAGCTAACCTTATCTCTCAAGAGTACAAACTAGAAGAGGCTAGTTTTGAACATTTATATAAAGAAATTCAAGATTCTTTAAATTCTATATCTTCAATTGCTGTAAAAGATCAAGCTTTATTTCTTAGAAATAAACTTCCTTCTGAAGTTTTAAATGGTGAGTTAAATTTAGATAACATTGATGTTTTTACAACTGCTGGGGATAAATATCAAAATGAAAAATTTGACATTACTTTTGAAATTGTTGAACAAGAAAACAAGGCTCATTTAAATGACTTTGAAGCCAAATTAAATGTAAAAGTTTCTTTAAGTTATAGAAATAGCAATCCTTCAGTTAAAAGATCTAAGATTTTAAATCTATCTAATTTAAAAAACATTGACACTAGAGTTCAAGACTATGTAAATTCTATAAGTACTATAAATTTAAAAGATGGAAAAAATCAAATAAAAAATAAACTTGCCTCTGAAATTACTAATGAAGATTTAAAAATTTCAAATTTTGTATTTCTAAAAAATGATCAAGCAATTTTTAATGAAAAAGATTATTCATTAGAAATTGAAAAAGCTAATGTAGCAAATTCTCACTCTGACACTGAAGGTTCAATTTATGTAAATGTTAAATTGACAAAAGGTAAAATTACAAAAATTTCAAAAAATCCAATCCAAATTAGTGGCTTCAAAAAAATCACTACATTACTAGAAGAAAAAGCTAATTCTATTACAAAAATTGAACTAACTGAAAACAACATTATTTCTAAATTTCTTCCTTCTGAAATTACAAATGAAGACTTAAATCAAAATGACAATTTAAAAGCTTTTATTGAAGAAAATAAAGAATATGACACATCAAAATATCCAATTCATTTTTCAATTCCCTTTGAAGAACAATACTACAACAATGAAACAGGAACTTTAAAAGTTGTTGTTACTGTTTCTAGTGATAATATAACAATAAAAAGAAGTGAATTAATAGAGATAAGCGGACTAAAAACTTCTTCAGAAAAAATTAGAGAAAATTTATTAAATCTTAGTAAGATTTTATTTAATCAAGCAAATAGAGATCTAGCAAAAAAACTGCCTTCTGAAATTACAAATGATGATTTAAAAATTGATAAATTAAATGTTCTTAATGACAATGATTTAAATTACAAAAAAGCTCAATTTCTTTCATTTGAAATAGCAAAAGATGAAGAAGATTATTTAGATGATTTAGAGGGGTTTTTAAAGGTAAAACTAACTTATACTGAAGGGTCTTTAAAAGATGAAAAAGTTTTAGTTTTAAAAGATTTATCAAAAATAATTGATAGAGTAGAAGTTGATTGAGTAGATGCAACAATAAAAAAAGAAGAAACTAAAGCATCATCAATAGTTCAAGAAAACTTAACTCATGAAGATGATGAAAATGTTAATAAAAATTTAAATATAACTTTTGGCCAAACAACAAAAGAATTAACAGAAAAATATAATGTTAGTGTTTTATTAAAAGATGAAAATGACATTCAAGGTGAACTAGTATTAAATGTTCAATTAACTAATAAAAATAACCCTAACAAAACAAGTTCAACTCAAAAAATTATCTCTGGTTTTAAAAGCTTTCAAATGCTTAACTCATCATTGACGCCAGTTTCATTTGATTACAAAATCAATGATGTAGTTAAAAATATTTTTACACTTCAAACAAAAGATTATTCATCAATTGAGTTAAAAAAATACATTAAATATGCTCAACAAAAAGGTGATAAAGTAATTGATGATTTAGCAAATAAAATCTATTCTTTTTTAGGTGAAAACTTAACAAATAAAATTTCATATTACAATAAATTTAAATTAGTAGGTAATGACTATGACTATGAAAAATTTGGTATACCTTGAAATGGAATTTTTGAATCAATCAACTTTAAAAAATTAGGATTTTTTAAAGACAAAGATGATTTATTAGAAACTATAAAAAATGAAATAAAAACTTTTATTTTATTTGAACCTAAAGAAATGTCAAATAAAACTAGTGTTTATAGTCCAACAAGATTATTAAATGAATTTAATTCAAAAATAACTACTCAAGGAAAAATTGATTTATTAAAACAATTTTTTGATTTTGAACTTCCAAATGGATATCAATTTAAAGATGAATTACTTACATTAGATTTAGTCAATTTTGCTAATTACAATGAGCCTTCAGAAATTAGTGATTTAAATTTATCTTTTAAATTAAAATCACAAGAAGGAAAAGAAATATTTAAAACATATACATTAAAATTCTTTAACTTTTTAGTTGACAAACAAGAAAAATTAACTGATCAAAATGTTGATCTTATTTTGCTTGAAAAAATTAGTGGAAAAGAAATTAGTTGAAAAAATGATCTTAAATCTAATTTAAAATATATATCTTTTTCTAAAGATCAAATCTCACAAAAAAACAATCATACTTTCTATAAAATAAGTGAGTCAAATTGATCAATGAGACATGACAATTTAATCCTAAACTTAATCATAAAAGATCATGCACTATGAGTTGGTATTGAACTTGAATTTAGCATTGAAAATTCAATGATAAAAACAAAAATAATATCTAGAAAATTCACTTATTCAAATCTTAATAAAACTGAAGAAGAAATTAAATGAAGTGATCTTGATCAAACATCAGAAAATTTAAAATTCAATATTGACGGATTCTTATTTAAAAGATCTCAAATAAACTAATTTTTAATACCTAATAAAATATATAAAATTATCCTCTTAATTCTACTTGAGGTATATCTTTTGCTATTAACTTTATCAACAAAATCATCATAGCTTTTTTCATTTATATGTTTTTTAAAAAGATTTTCAATTCCTTCACTTACTAGCTTGAATTGACGAAGTTCTTGAGCTGTTTTATTAAAAATTATTGTTTGAAAATCAAAGTATAAATCTTCAATTCTTATGGGCTTTTTTTCAAAGATCATTGGTGTATATTTTGATACATCTTTGCCTTCAAAAATCATCTTTCTAATCAAAGTTGAACTAGCATATTTTCCACTTGGTTTATCTGATTTATAATCATTTGTTCTTGTATGACAAAAAGCTGTGATTTTATAGTTATTAAAGATAATTTGTTTTACATACTCAAAGCCTAAAATATCATTGGGCATTTGAAAATATTTTCCAGTTATTTTTTGACTTGCTAAACTTGAGGCTTTTGGAAATGAAAGGCCTTTTTTTAAATTTTCTTTTAAAAATAATTGATATTGACTTTTATTATCTTTAATAATTTTTGCAATGTTTATAAACTCATTTATATCATTTGTTTCAGAGCCAAAAATAAGCTTATCAATTTGGAGTGAATTTATTTTTGCAAGAGCTCCTTTTGCAAAAATATGTGCAGCTTGACTTGCATATTCAAATTCTAATTCATGAACATAATCAGCTCCATATTCAAGAGCAATTTTTTTTCTCTTTTCAAAACTAGCAATTGCAATTTCTCCTCTTTGGACATAATTGCCTGAAAGAATTATGTGAATTTTTTCTCCAGGAAATTTTTCTTTTACATAATTGATTTGATAAATATGTCCATTGTGAAAAGGGTTGTATTCTGCAATAATTGCAATTGCCATTTTACTCCTTAAAGTTACTACTAAAATTAATAATTATTTATAATTTTACTATCTTAAATTTAAAATTTATTTAATCATACTTTAGTTACTTATCTAAGGAGATTTTATGCCTGAATTACCAGAGGTTAGAGTTGTTTGCAAATCATTAAATGAAAAAGTTCAAAATTTAGTTTTTAAAAAAGTTGAGATTTTTAATCCCAAACTTTTTAAAGAATATGACCCTTCTTATTTTCAAGAATTTTTAATAGGTGAAAAAATTTTGAAAATTTCTAATTTAGGTAAAAATATCATTTACTTTTTAACAAACAACAAGATTATGCTCTCTCATTTAAGAATGGAGGGTAAATATAGCTTTTATGAACAAAAACCCAAAGAAACTCTAAAACACATCCAAGCTATTTTTTACTTTGAAAATGGCTCTGAACTTCACTATCGAGAATCACGACCTTTTGGAACTTTTCATATTCGATATTTAAACAATTATTTAAAAATAGATCCTCTTGCAAAAGTTGCTCAAAGCCCTGGTGAAATTGACTTTGAAACTTTTTATAATAGACTAAGCAAAAAAGCACTAGCAATTAAACCGACCTTATTGGATCAAAGCATTGTTTCGGGAATCGGAAATATCTATGCTGATGAAATTCTTTTTGCTTCAAAAATTCATCCAGCAACTCCAAGTAACTTATTATCAAAAGATAAGGTAAAAGAGATTTTAAAAAATGCTATTGAAATTCTTGATAAATCCACAGAACTAGGAGGTTCAACAATAAATTCATATGAATCACTAAATAAAAAAGAAGGTCAGTATCAAAACTTTTTAAAAGTTCATACTAAAAAAGGCGAGTTTTGCATCAAATGTTCTAGCAAAATTGAAAAAATTAAATTTAAAGGCAGAGGAACTTATTTTTGTCCAACTTGTCAAAAACAAAAAGATTTTATTTAATTTTTAAATTTAAAACAAGGCATAATTAAAAAAGCCAATGGAATATAAAAATTTAAAAAATATTATTATAGAGAGAATAAAACAAAAAAGATTTTATATGAAAAAAATCCTTAGCGAAAGCAAGGATCATGTTTTAATTGCACTTTATGGCTATGCTGCACAAGATATAGTTATTTTTTTAAACATTTTAAATGAAGGCAAGCTTAACATTGATCTTGATGAGCTTGAAAATTTAGTAACAAAAGTTTATGTTTCGACATTTAAAGAACAAGGCAATTTAAGAAAAGATAATTTAAAAAATTTAGTCCAAGAACTTGAGCAAAAAATAGATCCTATAATCGAGCAAATCTATGAAAATTTAAAAGGTGAAAAAAACACTCATTTAGAACAAACTAGCAATTAAAAAATCTAAATATAAATATAATGTATAATTAAAAACATATTATTTTATACATTCAAAAAACTAAGAATAGAGGGCAAAATCGCAAAAGTTTTAGTAATCAAAACATCTATGATGGGTGCAAATTCAATTTCAAATGTACTTAACGATAAATTTATGGAATACTATAAAGAAAAAAATCCAAATGATGAGTTTATTTATATGAACTTAAATGATGAAAAAATGGCAAGTATTACAATGACATCACACAACATGAAAGAATACTTTGTAGCTGAATATTCAGATAAATACATCAATCAATTAAAAAAAGTAGACAAAGTTGTTATGTCAGTTCCAATGACAAACTTCAATGTTAATGCTGTGACAAAAAATTATTTAGATCACATTTCAGTAGCTGATAAAACATTTAGTTATAAATATTCAAAAAAAGGTGAAGCTATTGGTCTTTTAGATCATTTATCAGTTCAAATTTTAACAACTCAAGGAGCTCCTTTAGGTTGATATCCTTGAGGTAACCACTCAGAATATTTAAAAGGACACTGAAGATTTTTGGGTGCCAAAGTTGCAGATCACATTTTAGTAGATAGTGTTAAAATAGGAGAAAATTCTAAAAAAACTCCTCAAGAAATCATTGAAAAATTTGATGGTGAAATAAAAAAAGCTGCTTATAGTTTTTAAGATTTTCATTACAATAGATAAAAAACTGCTTGCAATTTGTAAGTGGTTTTTTTACTTTGATTTATAATATAACACTAAGTTTTAAAAACCAATTTTCTAGTAAAAATGGTAAAATTTAACTGCCTTATTTTAATTCTAAAAAGCTTAGGAGTTTGTTATGAAAATGAAAAATAAAATTCTAATTGGTTTGGGTCTTGCTAGTTGAGCCGGTATTATTACTACCTCTGCAATTTTACTTCCAAAAATTGGTAAAGGAAAAGATGTAGCTGTTGTAGATAATAAAAACAAAGATAGTGAAACTTCATCAGGATCTGTTTCAGATGATTTTGATAAAAACACAAAACATAGCCCTGATGATAAAAAAGCGAACCAAAACAAAGATAAAAAATCTAGTCAATCTAGAAGCTCAGAGTCAGATTTAGAAAACAAAAATAATTCAGAGAATAATTTCGACAGTGGTTTTATTGATAATAACAGCACTTTATCAAATGATAAGCGTTTAATAAAAGACAAAATTAGATTTGTCACTTTTGGTGATTCAATTGCAGCTGGTTTTAATGCAAAAATGCTTGATTATGTTCCTGGTGAATATGATCCTAATACAAAGCAAATAACTGGACTAAGTTATTCATCTTATATAGCAGACTACATTAATGATCTTGATCCAAACAAGCTAGAGAGTTTTAAAAACTTTGCTTTTTCAGGAACAACTCTAAAAGATTGAAATGATTATTTTAATAATAAAGATACAATATTTTTTAACTCAACTAAAAGCGAAGATCTAAGTCAAAGAGAAGATTTTTTAAAACGACTTACAAACTCTAATTTATTACTTTTAAATTTAGGTGCAAATGACTTTATGTCACTTGCTTTTGAAAAGTTTAAAGAAAAAGATGTTCTTTCACTTCTTATGAAAAAAGACGCTAGCACAAATGATTTAATTGGTGTTTTTTTACCTATTCTTTCAAGTATTAGACACGAAATGGGTATTAGATATAAAGAACTTATTAGTCACATTAGAAAATATAATAAAAATGTAACAATTAATTTAATTGGTTATCCAATGCCTGCTCTTAAGCTTTTTAATATGGTTAATAAACTATTGGGAGAGAGTGTAAAAATTGGTAATGATACACTATTGGGATTTCTTTTAAATTTCATTAATTCAAGCATTAAAGATCAAGTTGATTTATATGAAAATGTAAACTTTGTTAATGCCTATGATGATCCATTGTGATTAAAACACAAAAATGATTTTACAGATGTAGCCTTTGATATTCACCCAAATGAAATTGGTTATAAAAAAATGGCTCAAGAGATCTTTTTGAAATTAGCAATTGACATTTCAAAATATAACAACCCTAGTGAAATAAATTCATCTTGAAATGCAAATTATTTAAGTTATGATCACGGAAAATTTTCAAGATTATTTGAATTTAAAAATAAAAAAGACAGTGAAATTATTACTACTGTTTTAGGAGTTAATAATTCAGCTCTTTTTTCAAAAAATGACAAAAGAATTGCTCTTTATGAGTCTAAATTTAACACAGATAATTACTCAGAAATTCTTTTTAGATATAGTGATATTTTCAAAACACTTTCTAAATCAGCTGTTGAATTTATTATAAATTCTTCTATATTTAAAACACTTGATCCAGAGGAAGATTTAAAGAAATTCTTGTTTGCAAACAATGAAGCTAATTATCAAAAACTTTTTGAAATTCTAACAAAATCAAGATTTGTTCACAACATTATCAATAGATCAATTAGAGACACTTTAACTCTCGATTTAGATAATAATGGACAAGCTGGTATTCAAGAAATTGAACTTTCACATTTGATGACAATATTCAAAAAAGAAATTTCAAATTTAGATAACTATCTAGGTTTATTAAGAGAGTTTTCATCAAGCAGTTTTTATGTTGATCCTGAAACAAACTTATCTTTTAAAGACATAATTAAAAAAATCCTAAAAAACTTCTTACAAAAAAGTGAATTAAAAACAACTTTAATTTCAAAATTCACTGGTGCTTTTATACAAAATAAAATTCTATCTCACAACCTAAGTGAATTGGTTTTAAGAATTGTTTCAGGGGAAAAAACTTTTGCATTAATAGAAAAACTTATTGATGATATTTTTGATAACAAAGCTGTTTATCAAAAAGTTGAAAAAATTGAAGATTTCTTGTTTGCTTTTGTTAACACAAATGAAAAAGCAATTACTGATTTTGTAAGATTTGTTTTAAATGAATTAGTTGCAAAACCAGAAAACTTTAAAGCACTTGTTTCTTTTGGAATTAGCCAATTTTTAAACTCATCAAATGAGGTTATTTCAACTCAAACAAGCCAAGCATTTTATGAAGTTTCTAAAACTTTAGTCAACATTGTAGACACAGAAGAATTACTTGAAAAAGTCCTTAAAAATTTCATTGAGGAAATTAAAAGCTCTGCTCAATTAAAATTATCAAATCCTAAAGAATTTAATCTTATTGAAAAACTTCAAAAATCAATTATTTCAACATTTGGATTTACAAATGATTTAGGTTGATCATTCTTAAAGCAAGTTGTTAAATCTAAATCTCTTTCATCAGTGGAACAAAGAGATAAATTTACAAGTAGTTTAAAAGAAGTTGTTTCATTTGTTTTTAAAAGTGAAAACGTTAAAAATAAGTTAATTAGCTCAGCTGGAACTTATCTTTCAAATATTGAATTATTTAAAGAAAATAGTGATGTTTTTAAAGGAATATTTTCACATATTTTAAACTTTGAAAAAACACCTGAATTGTTAAATAAAATAATTGATTATGTAATTAATTCATGAGAATCAATTGATCAATATAATGATGCATTTGAATTTGTGCTTAACTTTTTAAAAACAAATTCATCATGATTTAAAACTTATGTAAAAGATATTTTTTCATCAGTGGTTAACTCAGAAATTCAATATGCAAATATCTTAACAAGCAAACTTAATAAGTTAGCTTCTCAAGCTGGTTTTGAACTTACAAACTCAAGTGTTGAATCAATTAAAAACATTTTTACTAACACACTAAAAATTATTGCAGATTCAAATACAATAGATGCTTTAGTTGATACTTTTGTAAATTCAAAAACTCTATTAGAAATTGATAAAAAAAACTTTATAGCATCATTAAAAAATATTCAAATTTTTGCTCTTTCAGATGACAATTTCTTTAGTGTTTTTAAAGCTTTAATTTCATCAAATAAACTAAAAGATAAAGCCTTTGTAAATCAATACAAACAAGACATTACTAATGTTTTAAAAGAGTTGTTATTTGAAGAAAAATTCTTTAATTTAATTTACTCATTTATGATGCCAAAAACTAGTGAGCTTTTTGAAAATAACCCTGAGGCACTTAATAAAACAACTACAATTTTAAGAAATGCTCTTAAGAAAAATTTAGATCCTGATTTTATCAATAAAATGATGGACATTATTTTTGATAATTTAGACAAATATCAAAAACTAGAAAATTATGGACAAGTTTTAGGTTTAATTTTAAAAGACAACTCTGATGCAATTGCAACAAAAGTTCAAGCTATTTTTAAAGATGTAGTTAATGAAGCAAATTTCCAAGATGTTTTAAAAGTTCTTTTGGTTTCACAAACCAAAAAATTCATGGGATTTGAGCTTAATGCAGATGAGACAAATAAAATTTCAACTGATTTAACTAAAATTTTAAAACAAGTTTTTGAATCAAATAATTTTGCTAAATCACTAGCTTTAGCTACCAAAGATTCATTAGTTATTGATGGAGTTCAAGCAAATAAAAAAATATTTGATTTTACAAGATTTTTAAATACTTTCTTACTAAGTGAAAAAGATGAAAAAACTAAAGAAAATTATCAAATGGTTAAGTCGATATTAAATACAAAATTGATTGACATATCACAAAACTCAGAGTCAATTAAAAATCTTTTAAAAACATTTACAAAATCAGCACTTTCTCGTGATGAACTTTATGAAAAAACAATTAAAGTTTTCTTATCAAAAGAAAAATTAGCAAGTGCTTATACTCCAGTTTATGAGTTTGTTAAATTTGTTTTAAAAAATGAAAAAACAACTAATTTTAGTGATCTTTTAATTGATAGTCTTTTCAAAGATTTTTCGCAATATCAACAAGCCAATAGTTTTGAAGAGTTGATCTATCTTGTTTTAAGAAACAACAAAGAAACTGTTGTTAATTACTTAAAAGAACTTTCTTTTGAAATAAAATCATCTAATATAATTCAAAGACTTTTAGGTCAAACAATTAATGCCTTAGTAACTCCTAATGGAGAGAAAATTTTTAGTGATACTGAACTACAAAGTCTTTCAACTTTAATAAATGAAAGTTTAGATTTATTTGGAAAAACTAACATCATTTCTAATCTATATGATTTAGTGCTTTCAGCTCTATCTATTAACCAAGAATCTTCAAGCGTTTTAACTAAAGTAGAAAATATTACTCATAAAGCTTTAGATCAACAAAATTCATATTTTGCTGTGATTAAAACTCTTTTAAGTGTAAAAGAAGGCGATGTAGACAAAAGTGATGAGTTCAAAGCTATTATTAAAAAATTCTTAAATCTTTTTGCAAAAAATGATTATCTTTTAACTAAATTTATTAGTCCAATAGTTGATAAAACAATAGACTTTGATAGTGCTACTAAATCAAGCATTGTTAAATTAATTAAAAATGTTTTAAGTGATGAACAAAACTTGAAATTTAGTGCACAAATAATTGATACAATTTTTGCAAATAAAAACAAGTATTTAGCATATGAAAATCTAAATGATTTTTTAATTGATGCTTTAGTTGATAATAAAGAAAATATAATTAATTTAAGCTCTAATACACTAGGTAAAATAAAAACAGATGATGAGTTTAAAAACATTATAAAAAGCTTTATAACTAAGAATCTAATGACAAGTGATTCATCAATTACTGAAGAAGAAATTAACACAATTGTTAAATCAGCTCATGAGTTAATTTCAATTGTTGATTCATCTAATTTTTTAAATCAACTTTTAAAAGACTTTTTTGCACTTTTAGAAAAAAACAAAAAAGATTCTAAATCAACTTCATTAGAATTTTCAACATTTATGAAAAAATCAATAAGTGAATTTTTAGATGCTGAAAATAATTATTTAGCCCTATTCAAAAAAGTTCTTTCATCAAATCTTCTTTCTACTCAAAGTGACCAAAGTAGTTTTACAAAATCTATATCTTCAATTCTAAGAGTATTTTTAAGAAAAGAAAAAGCTCTTGAGCTAATGTTAAAAAAACAATTTAGAAATTTTGAACTTCATGATATTAAAGTTGATGATGCAATTAACTTGATTAAATTTATTTTTAGAGACAATCAAGTTATTGATTTTATAGAAACCATCATTAATAGAGTTGTTTCACAAAAAGAAGAGTATTCAAAGCTAAATTCTTATCAAGAAATTCTTTATAAATTCTTATCATCAAATAAAAATGAAACTTTAAATTTCTTTAAAAAACAAATAGGTGAAATTAAAAATTCTAAATTAATAAATCCACTTGCAAAAAGCTTTATTGAAAGTGAGTTAAAAAAATCAAAAATAACTTTGCAAAATGATGAAATTGATTCAATAGTAAATTTTGTAAATGAGTCATTAGTAGTTCTTGAAAAAACAGATTTAATTGACAAACTTTATGATTTAGTTGTTTCATCTTTTAATGCAAAAGTCTCTGATAAAACAAAAGTTGAAATCTTTAATTTTTCAAGTCTTTTAAAACCAATAATGGATCAAAAAGATAACTACTTTAGTTTAGTTAAAACACTTGCTACAATTAACTGAAAATTAATGGAATCTCAAAATACAGATGCTCTTAAAAATGCCCTTGGACAAATGCTTTTAAGAGTGTTTAAAAATACTGATTTATTAAACAAATTCTTAGATCCAGTTTTACAAAATATTAACTTCATAGATCAAGATCAAAAAGACTCAAAAACTAAAAATGAAAATTTAAGAAATGCTTCAAAACAAATTCTAGTTTTTGTGCTTCAAAATGAAGATACATTAGAGTTTTTTAAATCACTAGTAAACAACATTATTTCTAATAATCAAAATTACAAAAATGCAAATAATTATCTTGATTTAATTGTTTCTTTTATTGAAAAAAACAAAAACTTAGTAACTCAATACTTTAAGAAAATAGCTCCAAAAATTGCAAGTGATTCAATGTTAAAAACTTTTGTAAATGGCTTTGCTTTAAATCTTTTACAAGAGCAAAATCTTGAGCTTTCTAAAGATGAACTTTCACTAGTTTCAAATATTACATCAGGGGCAATTGATGCATTGTCAACTTCAAATATTGTTGAAAAAATTCTTGAGGTATTTTTAGCTGAAGTTAAAAAACAAAATCCTCAAAGCAAAACAAATGATTTATTTGCTTCAATTCAAGAAATTCTAAAGAGCAAATTTGACTTTTCACAAAATGGTCTTTTTGAAGTTTTATCAATTATTTTAAAATCAAATATTCTAGATTCAAAATCTATTAATAACAAAGAATACATTCAAAAAGTAAAAACTCTTTTTGAGAAGTTATTGAAAAACACTTCTGTACAAAATTTTGTCAAAGATAAATTTATTGAAAACATTTCAAAATCAATTCCTATTGAACAAAACAATAAACAAAGCTTGTCAAAAATAGTAGCTCTAATAGCAAGTGATCCTCAAACAACTAATTTAGTTAATAAAGTAATTGATGATATTTTTAAAAATCACAAAAACTATGCTTCAAAAGCTAATTTAAATGAGATCTTAGCTGAATTTTTAACAACTCATAAAAATCAATTATTAGCTTATTTAAAATCAATTATTAATAAGTTAAATGTTAAAGTTTCAGAGTTACATGATTTTAGTGTAAATGTGCTTCTTAGTCAATTAAAATCTAAGATGAACATTGAGTTTAACAATAAAGAAAAAGAACAATTAAAATCAATTTTAAAAACATCAATTCATCTAATAATAAACTCTGATATTCCTCAATTAGTACTTAATAATTTAATTGAAGAATTAAAAAATAAAAAAGCTCTTTCAAGAAGCGTTTCAATGCAAAAAATAATAACTAGAAACTTAAATTTTGACAAAGGCTTTTTTGAGATATTTAAAATTGTTTTAAATAGCGTAAAACAAAAAGATAATAATTTTAGACAAGAAGTTATTAATCAAATCAAAAATGGACTTTCAATTGTTTTAAATAAAGATACTTTGATTAATGCTATTTTCACAAACTTTGATTTAAAAATTCCAAATGATTTAAAACAAAATTCATTTAATTTATTAAAAGAGATTTCAAATGATGTTCACTTCCATAGAGTTGTAGAGGCTATTTTAGAAGTAGTGTTTTCAAATCAAATTCACTATCACAATGGCAAAATTTATGAAAGTGCACAAAGAAAATCTGAAATAAAAAATTGAGAAGATTTAATTAGAGTTGTGCTTGAAAAATCAGATAACGTCGCTAATAATAAAGTTGAAGATGCTTTATATGATCTTATTTATAAACTTTTACTTAAATCAAATTCTTTAAAAAACATTTTAGTTTCACAACTTCTTCCAATGTTTAAAAGTGCTAAATTTGATATCAAAACAAAACATCATGAGATTATTTTAAGATTTGTTCAAGGTTTAGGAAGATTTGCTCATGAACAAGGAATGTTAAAAAACATTTTCAAAAAATCATTAGATAAATTCAAAAACACAAACTTTTCAAAAGTAGACTTTAATAAATTAACTATTGAGATAATGAATATTATTAAATCTAACTTCATGGATGTTAAAACTAATACTCTTTATGTAAGTAACATTTGAAAAACAAAAGATTTATTAGATAAATACTTTAGAACTTATAGAGATGCTACTAAAGATTTTGTTAACTTCTTCAACATGCTTTTTGAAGCTTCATCACTTCCAAACAAAACTTGACATCAATATCAAAATGGTATTTATAAAATGCTTACAAATATTATTTATCCAAATGAAGCCAATGCAGGAGGTGCACAAGGATCAAGTTCAAGTCTAAAAGTAGATGGATGAGATATTTTCAAAAACTTAATTCATTTAGTTAATACTTATAAAGAACTTATGTCAGTGTTTTCATATCACTTAGGAAAAGGCTACATTGACACAATTTGACAAACTAAAAACTTTAAAGACAATCCTTACTACAAAGCTTTATTTAGAATAACTACAATTATTTTATGAATTACTTATCAAAATGTTGATGGTTTTATTTGATGAAATGCAACTAATCGAACAATTGAAGGCTTTACTTATGCAGGACTTGAAGATGGTTGAAATAAAGCCAAAAATGAAAAAAGAGGTATTGTTAATAATATTAGAAAATTCACTGGACACTATCCAGAGGACAAAGTTGTTTTAAATGGTTCTAACTTAGTTCAAACTATTTTTGGAAACCGTTCAAACGGAACAACAAGATACAACTATTATGATGATCAACTTCTAGCCTACATTTGATGAAATAGCTCTAAAGATCGTTTTACAAATCATCCAAATAGAATAATTCTGCTTGAAGCTCTAAGAAATGGTTGAATTCAAAAAACTTGAAAGAGAAGATAGCTAAATTATCATTTAATAACATAAAGTCTAAGTACTTTATGTTTTTTGTTTTTATTTAAAGAAAATAAAAAATAAAATATAATATAAAAGATTATGCAAGCATTTATTAATTATTTTGACTTTTTTAAAATATTTTCAAAAATTAATGCTTTGTGTTTTTTAAATTAAATTTAAAAGTTATTTGTTGTTTGGACAAATAACTTTTTGTTAAGATGAGCAAAAGGAGTAAAAATGGAATTAAATAAATATATTGATCATACTTTGTTAAAGCCAGAGGCAAAATCAAAAGATATTGATAAGCTAATTGATGAGGCTAAAAAATATAATTTTAAAGCAATTTGCATCAACTCATCATGGGTTAAATATGCCAAAGAAAAATTAAAAGATAGCGACATAAAAATAGCATCAGTAATTGATTTTCCTTTTGGAGCTGCCATTACTCAAGCAAAGGTTCAAGAAGCCAAATTAGCAATTAGCCATGGAGCTAGTGAAATTGATATGGTAATGAATATTGGAAAGTTTAAAGATGGCGATTATGAATATGTTTTAAATGATATTAAAAGCGTTAAAAAAGTAATGGGATCAAACATTTTAAAAGTTATTATTGAAACTGCTTTATTAAATGAAAAAGAAATCATTAAAGCTTGTCAAATTGTTTTAAATTCAGGAGCTGAATTTGTTAAAACATCTACTGGATATTCATATCGAGGAGCAAGTGAAAGTGACATTGAAATTATGAAAAAAACCGTTGGAGATAAAGTTTTAATTAAAGCCTCTGGAGGAATTAAAAATCAAGAAAGCCTAAAAAAAATGATTGAACTAGGCTCAAGCAGAATTGGAACTTCTTCATCAGTTGCGCTTATGGAAAATCAAGAAATTAAGAAAGGATATTAAATGTTAAAAGTTATTGACCATCCTCTAATTAAACAAAAACTCTCAGTTATAAGATCTCAAAAAGCAGGTCATGATGTTTTTAGAAAAAATGTAATTGAAATTGCCTCACTTATGACTTATGAAGTTTTTAGAAACTATAAACTAAAAGAAATTAAAATTGACACTCCCGTAGCCCAAGATGTTTTGGCCTATGACTATGACAAAGAAATTGTAATTGTGGCAATTTTAAGAGCTGGTTTAGCTATGGTTCCGGGAATTGTAAATTTACTTCCAAAAGCAAGAGTTGGTCACATCGGAATTTTCCGTGATGAAAAAACCTTTGAACCTAATAATTATTTCTACAAAATTCCAGATGTGCCAAAAGACTCAGAAATATTAATTGTCGATCCTATGTTAGCAACAGGAAACTCAGCTGTTTATGCTATTGAAAGACTAAAAAAAGATGGTTTTAAAAACATTAGACTTCTTTCACTTGTTGGAGTTCAAGAAGGAGTTGACAATATTGAGAAAAATGTTGGAAAAGACTTTCCAATTTTTCTAGGATCTCTAGATGAAAAATTAAATGACAAAAAATATATTGTTCCAGGACTAGGTGATGCTGGAGATAGAATCTTTGGAACAAAATAAATAAGCTTTTATAAAGCAACTAAAAAAACAACCTCTTGATTTAGGTTGTTTTTTTAGTTAATTAAATTTAAGATAATTGTAATTTTTAAAGCAAGAAAAATTACAATTTTTTTATTAAGCATCTTCTTGAATTTTCATAAGCTCTTCTCAAAGCTTTTCTTTTGAGGTTTTTCTTCCACCATCTTTGGTGTAGTTTAAAAGAGTTGTACTAATTGTTTTTCATACTTTTGCAGTGTAGTTATCATGATAGATATATTTGTTATATTCATTAGCTTGTCTTGCTGATAAAATGTCTTCTAAAGATAATTTTACTGATATTAAAAAGTTTTTCTCTTGTTGAGCTTTTTCCATTTTTTTAATTTCATCATCACTTTTATTTTCTTTAGCTTTTAAAGAGTTAAATTCTTGAGTTTTTTGCTCAATCATTTTTTCTATTTTTTGCTTTTCTTCTTTAGTAAGCCTATCTGCTGTAGGAACTACATATCTACTTGTATTTCTTAGATGGTCTTTTACTTTAATGCTTCCATAAGAGCTTGGAAGATCTCCTGTTAAAAGTCATTCAATAAATTTGATGGTGGCTTTATCTCTTTTTGGAGTTGTTTTTATTGGAACAAGTGAAGAACCTCCATAGTAAAATACAGCCCTATCAGATCCTTTTTTCATTCTTGTAGTTTGTCTTGTGTAGTAGATATCTTCTTCTTTGGTAAAGCCTTTTTGAATTTGCTCTCATTTTTCTTGTTTGCTTTGACTATTGCCATCAAAATTTTGAAGTTCAATATCTCTTGTAGTAAAAGAATTGTAAGCATCTTTATAACCTAGATGAGTAGCATAGGCAAAAGCTGTGTTGTATTTTAAAATATCACGACTTGATCAATCGTTTTCACCTTTTGTTGAATAAAAAATTGATTTAAATTTTCTTGATTTAGTTCCTGAGCCTAAAATATGTTTTTCGTGATTATCCTTAACAAAAGCTTCATAGGAATCGAGTAAAATATTTTTAATATTTTCATTATTTTTAAAGTTATAAATTAAATTTTTTCCAGTTTTTCCTGTTTCTTTATTTACTTCAAAATCTCAAAGATAAGGATTTTTTCCTTCATAGGCATTTAACCTATCAAAAACAAATTTTTCAAAAGCCACGCTTTGATAGTCTATTCTAAAAACTTTAGCATCAGCTCCCTGTTCTATTTGTTCTTTTATCTCAGGAGAAAGATTTTCTTGCAAGGTTAAATTTTCATAGACTTTTGCTGCAAATTCTTGAAGGCCTTCATAGGTATTAAATGAATCATCAACAACTTCATATCCTTTAAAAGCTTCACTTGACTTAGCTACTAAATATTTTCACATTTTTCCTTCAGGAATTTGAACATTTCCCTCTGTTTTAGCTTTGTCAATTTTTGTTTTTAAGACATTAGTCTCTGATAAATTAATTTTTCCGCCACCAGCTTTAATTTGATCAAAAATATGAGCCATAATGTCAATATTAAAAACAAGAGCATCTATTGTTGCAATATCAAAAGGAATTGAATAGAGCTTTTCTATGTCTGAACCCGGAATTCTTCCATGTAATTTTCAAAATACATCATCAAAAAGATCTTTTGTGATTTTTGAATTTTCAAGATCTAAAAGTCTATTATATTGATTTATTAAAAAAGCACCTCTGGCACTATTTAATAAAATATTAGGAATTTCATCATCTTTTTTTAGATGCAATTTTTCAAGTGTAGTTCTTGCTAGTGAATCTTCATTATAAGTTTTGGTTATTCTTTGATCTTGAAGCTCAACTGGCAAAAAATTAGTATCATTTTTAAATTCTTGATTGTAAATTTTTATTAGCTCTCTTAGAGCTGGCATTAAAGGTCAGCTTTGTCCTTGAGCTGCTTGAAAGATAACTTTGTCTTCAAAAGTTTCCATTGTTTTGATTTCTTTTTGACAAGAAACAACAAAAGCTGTTGTCGTTAAAATAGACACTCCTGCAAGGCTAGTAAATATTTTGTTTTTGTTTTTCATTTTTACCCCTTCTATTGTCTATTTTGAATTGACAATATGTTTGTTTGATGTTTAAATTATGAACTTTTATTTTTAAAAAATAGGTAAATAAACATTTTTTTAAAATAAATAAGTTGAATTTCCACATTTTTTAAAAATAACAAACAAAGTTGCTAGGGGCCAAAGTAACTAAAGTTTTTATTGAATTTTTTCTAGCTCTGCTCAAAACTCTTCTTTTGTTAGAGGTTTTTCTCCACTTTTAGTTGAATTAAGTAAAATTTGAGTAATTTTAGTTCATATTTGACTTGTGTAATCATCATTGTAGATAAATCTAGTTTGTTCTTTAGCTTTTACTGAGGCTAAAATATCATCAATTGTAAGTCTAGCTGAGATTAAATAATTTCTTTGCTCTTCAGCTTTGTCCATTTGAGCAATTTCTTCAGCGCTTTTGTTTTCTTTGGCTTTAAGATCTTTAAATAATTTATCTTGCTCATCTATTAGTTTTTGTACTTTGTCTCTTTCTTGTTCTGAGATTTTATCTGCAGTAGGAACTATATATCTACTTCTATTTCTTAGTAAGTCCTTAACTTTTCCACCGCCATGTTTTTCAGGAAGATCTCCTGTAAAAATTCACTCTAAGAATTTAATGGTGGCTTTGTCTCTTTTTTGGGTAGTTTTTATAGCAACTAGTGAAGAGCCTCCATAGTTAAAAAGTCTATTTTGTGAATTTTTTTGTAGCTTTGTTGTTTGTCTAGTTAGTCAAAAATCTTCTATTCTAGTAAAGCCTTTTTCAAGATCTTTTCATCTTTTTTCTTGTTCTTGAGCATTTCCACTAAAGCCTCTAAGAACAGATTGTTTTAATGTAGATGAGTTGTAATAGTTGGTATAACCAAGTTTAGTTGTATAGGCAAAAGCGCTATTATATCTTGTAACATCACTACCTGATCAGTCATTGTGACCTTTAGTTGAATAGTAAATAGATTTTAATCTTTTAGCGCTAGTTCCTGAACCTGAAACTATTTTTTGTTTATTGTCTTTGACAAAATCATTGTAGGCATTTAGGAAAATTTCTTTAACTCTTGGATCATTTTTAAAATTGTATTTTAAGTTTCTTCCGGTTATTCCTTTGCTTGGATCTGGATTTTCAAAGTCTCAAAGATAAGGATTTTTTCCTTCATAGGCATTTAGTCTATCATATAAAAATTTACCAAAGGTTAGATCTTGATAGTCCATTCTAAATACTTTAGCATCTGCATCACTAGCTATTTTAGCTTTTATTTCATCTGATAAATTTTTTTGTAGTTCAAGGCCATCATAGACTTTTGAGGCAAATTCTTGAATTGCCTCATAACTTTCAAAAGTTTCATCTTTTACTTCATAACCACTAAAGGCTTGGTTGGATTTGGCCATTAAATATCTTCAAATTTTTCCTTCTGGAATTTCACTGTTTCCTTCAGTTTTAGCTTTGTCAATTTTCATTTTTAGTGGATTGGTCTCTGACAAGTTAACTTTTCCTCCACCTGCTCTAATTTGTTCAAAAATATGAGCCATAATGTCAAGGTTATAAAGCACGGCATCAACTGTAGTTACATCGAAAGGAAGAGCATATAATTTTTCTACATTTGAACCTGGAATTTTACTATGAGTTTTTCTAAGAACCTCTCCAAAAAGTTCACCTTTAATCTTAGTTCCTTCAAAGTCTAAAAGTCTTTCATATTGACTAATCAAAAAAGCACCACTTGGGTTATTTAACAAAATATTTGGAATGTCATTGTTATTTCCACCATGAATTTTTGAAAGAGTATCTCTTGCTAGAGTATCTTCACTAAAAGTTTTTGTAATTGATTGATCTTGTAACTCAACTGGTAAAAAATCAGCGTCATTTTTATATTCTTGATTATAAATTTTGATAAGCTCACTAAGACCAGTCATAAGAGGCCAAATTGTACCTTGAGCTGATTGAAAAACAACTTTATCTTCAAAACTATCTGCTTGGAAGTTTAATTTTTTTGAACTTTCTCCTTGTTTACATGAAACAACAATGGGAGTCAAAGCTAAAAAAGCTGCAAAAGCAGCTGAAACTAAAAATCTCTTTTTATTTTTCATTTTTGTTCCTTTTATTTTAATTTTATTTTATTTATTTTTTACTCTTGTATTTCGAAAGGGTTTCTTTCGAAAAAAATATTAACTTTTAAATTATCACCTTTTTAGCTAAGCATTAAAATAAAAAGTTAAATTCCTGAAAAAATGAATTAAAATTTCACATTTAATTTTTCAAGTTGCTTAAAAAAGTAATAAAAAGCTTTTCGAAATACAAAAAAACCAACTATTTTAAATTAGTTGGAATATATTTTTTAATTGCTTGTAAGAAAAAACCAACTTAAAAAAAAGATTAAAATTTTATTAATTTTGTGCTAAAAAGCTTATTCTTGAATTTTTTTAATTTCTTCTCAAAGATCACTAGATGAAGTTTTACGTCCTCCATTTCTAGTGCTATCAAGAAGGGATCTACTTATTGTTCCTCAAACTTTTGTTGTATAACCATCAGTGTGGTTTGCTCTATTATATTCATTTCTTTTTATAGATTCTAAAATATCATCAAGAGTAAGTCTAACAGCCATTAAGTAATTTCTTTCCTCTTGAGCTTTTTCCATTGTTTGGATTTCTTGCTCAGTTTTGTTTTCTTTGGCTTCTAAATCTTTAAATATTTTAGTTTTTTCTTCAATTACTTTTACGATTTTATCTCTTTCTTCTTCAGTTACTCTATCAACGGTTGGAACTATGTATCTACTTCTATTTCTTAGTAAGTCCTTAACTTTTCCTCCGCCATGTTTTGTTGAAAGATCACCTGTAAAAATTCACTCTAAAAATTTAATTGTAGCTTTGTCTCTTTTTTCACTAGTTTTTATAGTAACTAATGAAGAACCACCATAATTAAAAATTGCTTTTTGTGAGCCTTTTTTCATTCTTGTAGTTTGTCTTGTGTAATAAACATCATCTTCTTTAGTGTAGTCTTTTTGAATTTCTTGTCATTTATCTTCTAGCTCTTTTTGGCTACCTTGAACATTTCTAAGATGATCTTTTCTTATTGTATAAGTAGCATATGAACCATTGTAACCTAGATGAGGAACATAAGCAAAGGCTGTGTTGTATCTTAGAATATCACCAGTTGATCAATCAGTGTTACCTTTAGTTGAATAGTAAATTGATCTAAATTTTTTGGCTTTAAGTCCTTCTCCTAAAACATTTGTAACTTTATTGTCTTTAGTAAAGTCTTGGTAAGCCTCAAGTAAAATGTTTTTAATTCTCTCATCTTTTTTGAAGTTGTAATCTAAGTGCTTTCCTTCTTTTCCAGTTGCTTGATCTTTTTCAAAGTTTCATAGATAAGGATTTTTACCATCATAGGCATCTAATCTATCGTAAAGAAATTTACCAAAAGCTGCATTTTGATAGTCCATTCTAAAAACTTTTGCATCTTGACCTTGAAGTATTTTTTCTTTGATTTCATCAGATAAATCATCTTTAAGTTTTAAACCATCATAGACTTTTGAGGCAAATTCTTGAAGTCCTTCATAGGTGTCAAATGAATCATCATTAACTTCATATCCTTTAAAAGATTCATTAGATTTAACAACTAAGTATTTTCACATTTTTCCTTCAGGAATTGAAGTGTTTCCTTTTTGATTAGCTTGGTCAATTTTAGTTTTTAAAGCATTTGTCTCTGACAAGTTAATTTTTCCACCACCTGCTCTAATTTGTTCAAAAATATGAGCCATAATGTCTATGTTAAAAACTAAGCCCTCTATTGTAGAAATGTCAAAGGGAATTGCATAAAGCTTTTCTATATCTGAGCCTGGAATTTTACTGTGAGTTTTTCGAAGAGCTTTTCCAAAAAGATCTCCATTAATTTTTGAGTTTTCAAGATTTAAAAGTCTTTCATATTGATTAACTAAAAAAGCTCCACCTGGGCTATTAAGTAAAATGTTTGGAATTTCACTGTTTTTTTTGTGATAAAACTTTTCAAGGATGTTTCTTACTAGAGCATCTTCTCCAAAAGTTTTTGTTATTGTTTGATCTTGAAGCTCAACTGGTAGAAAATCAGGGTCATTTTTATGATCTTCATTGTAAATTTTTATAACTTCTCTTAGTCCAATCATCAATGGTCAACCAGCTCCTTGAGCTGCTTGAAAAACAACTTTATTATCAAATGTTTCTCCAACTTGATTTTGGGTTTTTGAATCTTGATTTTGAGTTTTTGTCTGTTCATTTTGTTTACAAGAAATAGCTATTGGCGCTAAAACTAAAAAAGATGTCATAGCAGAGGAAACTAAAAGTTTCTTTTTATTTTTCATTTTTATTCCTTTTTTAAATTTAATTTATTTATTTTTTGCTCTTTTATTTTGAAAGGTTAACTTTCAAAAATTTCAATAGACTCTTATTATCAACTTATTAATTAGTGATTTAAATAAAAAAATTAAATTTTGTAAAAAAATGAATAAAAATTTCACAATTGTAAAAAAATTGTGAAATTTGAAATTAATGTTTTAGCATTCGCATTATTGTTTCTAAAAATTCTTCTGAAGAGACTTTTTTAGGATCATTTAAAGTTGTGTTAAATAAAAGAGTTGCTATGGTAGAAATGACTCTAATTGTCAAATCATCATTTTGAATATTCAAAGTTTTTTGATTTTGTTTTTTAATATTCAAAATATCCTCAAGTGATAAATTAGCAGCTCTTAAAGGACCAATTTCATCTTCAATTTGATCTTTTCTTTTACTTTGCTCTTGTGTTGGATTGGCTAAGTTTTTTAAACTTTCTAGTTCTTTTTCCTTAGAGCTAATTAAAGATTCTAAATCAGCTTTGGCTTTATCGGTTACAGCTTGTTTTGTTGGGAAAACATAAGAGCTTCCATTTTGTAAAAATGATCAAACTTTTTGATTTGTTCCAGGAATGTTTGCCTCATAAATTCACTCTAAGAATTTAATGGTGGCTTTATCTCTTTTGCTAGTGGTTTTTATAGCCACTAGCGAAGAGCCTCCTTCATAGAAAATTGGATGTTTTGAGTCTTTTTGAACTTTTGTAACTTGATTGCTTCAATAAACATCTTCTCATTTTGGAAAATCATCAATTATTTTCTTTTTCTCTTGTTCATTTCCACTAACGTAAGTTCTTCTTGAATGAGGTGAGTCATAAGAGCGAGTTATTCCTACATGAGATGAAAAACCAAAGGCACTATTATAGTTTCTAATATCTCAACTTGTTCAATCAACACTTCCATTAGCTGCATAGTGAATTGAATTTAATTTCTTGGCATTAATTCCACTTCCAATTATGTTGGTTTGTTTGTTATCCTTGGTAAATTCTTCATAGGTTTGTTTTAGTATGTTTTGAAGTTCTTGACTGTTATTGATAGTGTATTCTAAAGTAGATTTTTTTTGACCTTGAGCATCAGTTTTTTCTTTTAAATTTCACAAGAAATTATTTGTGTCTTTATCAGAGTTTATCTTATCAAAAAGCAGTTTTTGAAAAGGAAGCTCTTGATAGTCAATTTTAAAAATATTGGCATTTTTGTCTTTTAGAAGTTTTTCTTGAATTTGAGGGTTTAAATTTTCTTGAAGTTTTAGTCCATCATAAACTTTTGAGGCAAATTCTTGAAGTCCTTGATAACTTTGAAAGTGTCAATCTTGGACATTAAAATTTGAATAAGCATTGTTGGATTTGGCTATTAAATATCTTCAAATTTTTCCTTCTGGAATTTCACTGTTTCCTTCAGTTTTGGCTTTATCAATTTTCATTTTTAAAGGATTGGTCTCTGATAGGCTAATTTTTCCTCCACCTGCTTTAATTTGCTCAAAAATATGAGCCATAATATCAATGTTAAAAACAAGTGAGTCAAGAGAAGCAACATTAAAAGGAATTGAAAAAAGTTTTTCTGAGCTTTGACCTATTACTTTATTGTGAAGATTGTAAAGTCCTTCAAAATAAAGATCTTTTGAAATTTTTGTTCCTGTAAAATCAAGCAATCTTTGATATTCATTGATTAAATGAGCACTTTTATGATTATTTAAAATTAAGTTAGGGATGTTATTGTTATTAGCCACTTTTAATTGTGCAGTTACATTTCTAGCCAATTCATCTTCATCAAAAGTTTTGGTTATACTTGCATCTTGAAGTTCAACTTCTAGAAAATCATTGGTGTCTTTTTGACTTTTGTTATAAAGCTCAACAACTTTTTGAAAAGTAGGCATTAAAGGCCAAGAAGCTCCTTGAGCTGTTTGGATAATAACTTTATCGCTAAAGTCATTTGATCTTATACATGAGACAAAAACTGAAGATAAAGCTAATGTAGAAATGGAACTAATTTCAAGGAGTATTTTTTTGTTTTTCATAATTTCACCTACTTAATTTAAAGTCTAATCTTGATTACTTAATTTTATCAAAAATTTAAAAAAACTGCTTTTTTATGGTTAAAAAAGGCAGTTTTTTGATTTTTTTAATTTTTTACTTAAAAAGTTTGTTTCCTATTTCAACAAATTGATCTATTGTTTGTTCAAAATTTTTAAAGGCTAGATCATAAATTTTTGAATCATAAAGATCAATTCCAGCATCTTTTAAAATTTCAACTGGTCAGTCTCTTCCACCTGCACTTAAGAATTTATTGATGTAAAATTCTAGAGCTTGCTTACCTTCTTCTTTGTATTTTTGGTAAAAGACATTGGCAACTATCATTCCAATTGCATATTTATAAACATAGAAATGGTAGTAAAAATGAGGAACATTAACTCCAATAACATTTTTTTCATCTTCTGGATGGTGATTTTTTAAATCACTAACTTTGTATTTTTGGCTAATTTGTTCATAAATCTCATCAATTTTTGTATAAGTTCCCACTGGTTCGCCTTTGTCAATTTTATTGTACAAAGTATATTCATATTCACTTCAAAGAGTTTGTCTATGAACTGTTCCAACAAAATTTAAAATACTCTCATTTAGAATATGGAATTTTGTCTCTAGATTCTCTGAAACTTCCAATAGATAATCCTTAAGCATTAGCTCATTAAAAATTGAAGCAATTTCTGCTAGAAAAATAGGATAAGAACTTAGTGATTGAGGTTGGGTTTTGTCTGAAAAATATGAGTGCATTGAATGACCCATTTCATGTGAAAGAGTTGAAACACTATTTAGAGTTCCATCAAAATTCATAAGGATGAATTTTTTGTCAATTCCATGTGTTGATCCAATTGAATAAGCTCCTGATCTTTTATTTTTAACAGGAAGATAGTCAACTCATCTTGAACTAAAAGCTTCTTTGACTTTCGAAATGTATTCACTTCCCATAGGTTCAAGTGATTTTAAAACTAAATCTTGAGCCTCTTCAATTGAATATTTTTCATCAACTACAACTAGAGGTAGATAAATGTCTCAAGCTTCCATTTGTTTCGAATTTTTCTTTTCGAAAAATTTCTTGTAATTTTGATAGTATTTTTGGAAAACTTTTTTGTTTGAAGAGACTTTGTCATAGAGATTTTTAAGAAGTTTTTCATCAACTTGATCTTCAAATAAAAAGGAATTTACAGTTGAAGAATATCCTCTAGCCAAAGCATCAGCTGAAAGCTTGCTAAAGTGTTGGTATAAAAGTGAACTAAGAGTTTCTTTGTGTTTAGCAGATGCTTTATTTCAATTTAGATAAGTTGTTTTTCTAATGTTTTCATCTTGGTCTTTTAGAAGATTAAATCTATTTGATAAATTAATTTCAATTTTTCTTTTTCCATCACTTGAAAGAGCATAGCCATAGTCAAGTTCTGAATTAGTTAAAATACCATAGACTTTATAAAGTTCAATATTACCTCTTGAAACTTTAATTAAATAATCTTCAACTTCCTTGCTTAAGCGGTGTTTTTTACTTTTAAAAACAAAATCAAGAGCTTTTTTATAACTTGCTAGTCTAGGGTCTAAAAGTCACTTAGTAATTTTTTCTTCATGTTCTAAAATTCTTTGATTTTCATCTCCAATTTGATTAAAAAAGCTATAGTACATAAATTCAAATTTTTGACTAATTTCTCTAAAGTGAGAATCAACTACATTAACACTAATGTTATTAGAAATATAATTGATGATTTTGTTATTTAGTAAATTAAAATCTTCTTCTAGTTTTAAAGATTCTAAATAACTTTCAATGTTTTGGTATTTTGAATCTTTTATTTTGATTAATTTTTTAGATTTTTCTAAAAATTGATCAAAAAGTTGATCAATTGTTTTCCCTTCTAAAAGATAGTCTAAATCAAAGCGATATTCTTTTGGCACATCGCTATATTTTTTGTATTCTTTTATTTCTTTTGACATAGTTAGACACTTACCTTTACTAGAGATTCTACTTGTAATGATCCAAATTTGGACCTTCCATTTAAATTAGTTAGTTCCAAAAGCAAGATTATTTTTATAACTTTTGCTCCTTGAGACTCAAGCAAATCAATAATTGCTTTTGTTGTTCCGCCAGTTGCTAAAACATCATCGATAATTATGGCTTTATCCCCTGGTTTAATCACTCCTTTTTGAATTTCTAAAATATCTTTTCCATATTCAAGATCATATTCATGTTTAATGACTTCTCCAGGAAGTTTTCCTTTTTTTCTAACCATAATAAATGGCTTAGACAAAAAAGCAGCAGTTGGTGTTCCAAAAAGAAAGCCCCTTGCATCGGGGCCAACTATAATATCTGCATCCTTTGCTAGTTCGGCCATTTTTTTAATTGTGTAATTTAAAGCTTGGCCATTGGCTAACAAAGGTGAGATATCTTTAAAATTAATTCCTTGTTTAGGAAAATCTTTAACATTTTTTATAAATTTTTCTAAGTTCATAACGTAGATTATTGTAGCACAATAATTTTAGTTATTCTCTTGGAAAAATTGGGTTCTTTTTATATCTTCGAAAAACTCTTCTTTTGTTTTTTGCTTAGCTGGGTTGCTAGCTGTTCCTGGTTTGGTGTTATCTAAAAGAATAGTACTAATTGTTGATCATAATTGAGATGTATTTTCATCATGGTGATAAACAATAGTTTCTTTGTTTTCTTTTTGTCTTGCTAAAAGATCTTCTAGAGAAATACTTACAGATTGAAGTGAAGGAAGTTGATCTTGAAGTTGAATGTATTCAGTTTCTTCTTCTTTAGTTCTATCAGTTTTTTTAGCTAATTCATCAATTCTTTTTGTTTTTTTGTCAATTAGAGCTTTTAAAGTTTGACTTTCTTGTTCATTAACTCTGTCTTTTAAAGGAATAACATATGAACTAGTATTTCTTAGTTGTAAAACAACTTTTCCTTGATTTTCATCATTTTTATATTTTTCTGGCAAGTCTCCAAAGAATAGTCATTCTAAGAACTTAATTGTAGCTTTATCTCTTTTTTCAGTTGTTTTAACTGCAACTATAGAAGAACCACCTTCATGGAAAATTTGTTTTGTTGAATCTTTTCCTTGTTTTGTAACTTGTTTAAGACTTAAAACATCTTCTTTTTTTGTGATTTCATGATTGAATTTTTTATCTCTTTGTTCTAGAGTTAAATTTTTGTCTGTGTCAATAAAAGCTCTTCTAACAAATGGAGTGTTGTAAACTTGGTTTTGACCAACAGTTGGTGCATAAGCAAAAGCTGTTTCATAATTTCTTATATCTCAAGTTGCTCAATCAGAATTACCATTTTTATTGTAGTAAATTGATCTTAAGTTTTTGTTTATTGTTGAAAGATTTTTTTCTTTATTGTCTTTAGTAAATTCTTCATATGTATTTTTTAAAAGCTCTTGCATAGCAGTGTCTGTTTTAAGTGTATATTCTAGATATTTTTTACCAGCACCTTGTTTTGTTGGATCGTCTTTTAATTTTCATAAGAATTTATCTGGTTGTCCACCTAATTTATCATATAGATATTTTCCAAAAGCATCATTTTGGTAGTCAATTTCAAAAATTCTTGCATCTCTAGAATCTTTTAATTCATTTTTTACATTTTCAGCTAAATCATCTTTAAGTTTTAATCCTTCATAAAGATCTGAAGCAAATTTTTGTAATGATTCGTGGCTTTCAAAAGTAGCATCTGTAACTTCTAAGTTTTTAAAAACTTCATTAGATGATGCAACTAAATATTTTCAAATTTTATTATCAGGAATTCCAGCATTTCCTTCTTGTTTTGCTTTGTCAGTTTTTTGTTTTAAAGCATTGTTAGCTGATAGATTAACTTTTCCTCCACCTGCTATAATTTGCTCAAAAATATGAGCCATAATATCCACATTAAAAACAAGAGCATCAATTGTTGCTATGTCAAATGGAATTGCAAAGATTTTTTCATCTGGATGACCAGGAATTTTGTTGTTATTTTGATAGAACTTTTCTTCAAATTTATCTTTTGTAATTTGTGTATTAGAAAAGTCTAATAATCTATTAAATTGATTTACAACAAATGCTGAATAAGTGTCACTTAAAAGTAGATTTGGAATTTCTGAATTTTTTTCTGATTTTAATCTACTTTGAACACCATTTGAAAGTTCTCTTTGACTATTGTATTTTGAAACTTCAAGACTTTGAAGTTCAACAGGTAAAAAGTCTTTTGTTCCTTTTTGGGTCTCGTTATATATATCAACTAGTGGTTGAAGACCTCTCATTAAAGGTCAAATTTTACCTTGTGCAGTTTGGAAAACAACTTTGTTATCAAAACTAGTAGCATCCTTACACGAAACTACAACTGGTGCAATTGCTAAAACAGGCAAAGCACTAGCTGCAATAAAAAACTTTTTTTTCATTTTTCTCCTAAGATAGTGTAAAATTTTGTCACAAAAATTGATGGACAAAATTAATTTTTAATTTTATTTATTCATATTTTTGCTATAGTTTGCTCATAATTTTGTTAATAAAAATTGCAAAAATATCTTTTAATTATACAACTAATTTTAGTTTTTTATTTTTTAATAAATTAAATTATTGCTTGTCGAAAATAAAAAAAATCAATTTTTTTATAAAAAAAATCAAATAATGTTGTAAAATAAAAAAAATTCTTATGCTCATTTTTGAAAACATTTTACAAAAGCTATAAAGAATGTCAAAATTTAAAATTAGCGTTTTAGCTATAAAACAATTATAAGGAGGACTAATGGCTATAGTACCAAAGAGAAAAACTTCCAAACAAAGAAAAAGAAAAAGACAAACTCATGATGCTCTAAAAGTTTCTACATTAGTTTCATGTCAAAACTGTTCTGTTCAAACTATTCCTCATGTTACCTGTAAATCGTGTGGTTTTTACAAAGGTAGACAAGTTTTAAAAGTTAAGAGTTCTTAAGATGTTAATATTACAAAAAAATAGAAGGTTGAGACTTTCTATTTTTTTGTAAAATATAAAGACTAATTGAAAATATGCCTAAATTAAACCAAATTTTAAATATAGCAAGTGAAAGTATCTCTAGTTTTAAATTAAATACTCATTACAAGATTGCAATTGTTCTTGGGATGTTTTTTGTTTTTTCAGTTTTTGTTCTTTTTATAATTTGAAAAGTAAAAAAACTTTTAAAAGTTAAAAAGCTTAAAAAGATAGGTTCAAATTTTGAAAAGAAAATCAACTCTCAGTTGATTGAATATGTAAAAAGTAAATATTCTTTTTACCATCCTTCAAGTATGTATGAATATAGTAATAAAATTTTATTTGAAGTAGATGGAATATTACTTACAAGTAGAGCTTTAATTGTTATTGAAATGAAATCAATTACTGGCTCTATTAGTGGAGATGCCTTTGATGCTTTTTGAACAAAAAGAGTAGGTCAAAACACTTATGAAATTCCAAATGTTATTTTTCAAAATAAAAAGCACATAGATCATATTTTAAAAATTATTGGAATTAAAGTTCCAATTCTTTCACTAATAGTTTTTGATTCAAAAATTGAAAGCATTGAAATATCAAATGTTCCTGCTCATGCATTAATTGAAAAAGAAAATATGTTAATTGGAACTCTTGAAAGCTTAGAAGATCTTTTGAAAGTAAAAATTACCAATGATGAAATTGAACATATAAACAATAAGCTAAATGAACACAAAACAAGCACTAGTCAAAATAAAAAATTACACCTTAGTTATGCAAGAAGAAATAGTCCTAAAAAAAATAGATAAAGACTCTCTTGTTTTTGAAGATATTAGTCAAAAACAATATGAAGTAAAAATTCTCAAAACGCATAATATCAAAAATGTTTATTTATCAATAATTAAAGGTCAAATAACTCTAAGAGTGCCAAAAAATAAAATATTATCTAATAATGAAATCATAAACTTTGTAAGCAAACATATTTCTAAGCTAATAAAAAGCTTTGATAAAGTTCAAATTCAAAAAGAAGAAAATTTTTTTCTTCTTTTTGGAATAAAAACTTTTTTTATTTACAAAAATAACATTTTAATAATTCCCGATCTTTCAAAAGTTATTAGAGTAAAAGAATATGAAAAAATAGATATTTATCTTAAAAAAATAATTAAAGAAATTTTTTTAGAATATCTTAAAGTTAGACAAAAATATTGGTCCTTGATTATGGGAGTACCAGAGCATTCAATTGAAGTTAGAGAAAAAAATAGATCATGAGCTTCAAATTATGTTTCAAAGAAAAAAATAGTCTATGCTCTAAAATCTAGTTCAAAATCTTACGAGTGAATAGACTATTTAATTATTCATGAACTTGCTCATTATAAAGAGCAAAACCATTCAAGTAATTTTTGAAAGATTGTCTCACTTTATTGCCCTAATTGAAAAGCAATGAAGAAAAACAATTAGTTTAAAAAAGTAAAAATCTTTAGATTTGTTTTTCTAAGAGCTGATCTAATTTTTCAAGAGCAAAATCACAAGCTTGATTTTGAATTTGCTCTCTTGATCCTTTAAGTTTAAATTCATAGACTTGATCATTTATTCCAATGTAAACTAACCCTACTTCTTTGTTATCTCAAGCATCAGGGCCAGCATTTCCTGTAAAGGAAAAACAAAGATCAGCTTCAAAAAAAGCTTTGCCTTTTTTTGCCATTTCTAAAGCCACATTTGCATTAATGATGCCTTTTGAAGTATCGATGCCCAGCTTTTCTTTGACTTGATTAGAATAGGCCACTATTGAACCTGCAAAATATTTACTAGCTCCAGGTCTTTGAACAATTTTGCTAGCAAAAAGTCCACCTGTAAACGACTCAACTGAACAAAATTTCATATTAATTCCTTAATAGTTTTATTTATAAAAAAATCCTTGCTCATAAAACAAGGACACAAATTGAAAAATTATTTTCTAATTTTAAGTTTTTGAATAGTTGTTTGGTAACTTTCGAAATTAACATCTTTAAGGTAAGCCAAAAGTTTTTTTCTTTTGTTAATTTTAGCTATAAAACCTCTTTTTGAATGTTTATCTTTTTTGTTTGTTTCAAAGTGGATTTTAAGTCTTTCAATATCATGGGTTAAAATCGCAATTTGAACTTCAATAGCACCAACATTTTTTTCAGAACCACCAAATTCAATGGCTAATTCCTTAACAAGTTTTTTATCTGTCATTTTTCCTTTCTAAACCTAGCAAAAATAAAACTATTTTAACCAAGCATAAAATTGATCAAGAAAATTAAATTATTTTTTTTCTTGGTAAACACTAGCGTATTTTCTGTTTCTTCTTTTTTCATATTTAACATAACCATCAACTAACATAAATAAAGTATCGTCATTACCTCTACCTACGTTTTGACCAGGGAAAATTTTAGTTCCTCTTTGTCTATAAATTATTGATCCCGCAAGAGCAAATTGACCATCACCTAATTTAGCACCTAGTCTTCTACCTTTGGAATCGCGGCCATTTCTAGTCGAACCACCAGCTTTTGTTTTTGCCATTTTTTATACACCTAACCTTTGATTTCTAAAATTTTAACTCTTGTATAAGGTTGTCTATGACCTAGTTTTCTTTTATGAGTTGATTTTGCGTTATGTCTATAAACAATAATTTTTTTGTGTTTACTTTGTTTTTGGATTTCACCAATTACTTTGACTTTTTCTAAATATGGTCTTCCAACTTTATCTCCAAAAAGCAAGACTTTATCAAATTCTACTTTTTCTCCGGCATTACCTTCGATTTTTTCTGTAAAGATAACTTCTTGTTCTTTGACTAAAAGTTGTTTGCCACCTACTTCAATAATAGCGTACATTATTATACTCCTAGTATTATATATATCATCCTTGGGGTACTTTATATTTAAAGATTTGACAAACCCTTTTGGTATGGTTACAGGGTAACTTGGCAATTATAACATTTTTTAATTTTAAAAATAAAAAAATAAGTAGCTCAAAAACCTAAGTTTTAAGGTTTTGCAGCTACTTATTATTTGAGTGAGGAAAACATAGAAAATTAATAATTAATAATACTTAATTAACAAAAATTAGTATGTAAAGTATACTGGAATACCAGTATTTGAATTTGTTGTTTTTTTAGAAGCGCTCGAGCTTTCATTTTGACGCTCATTGTCTCATTTGTATGAAAAATCTTTGCTTTTTACTTCACCTTTTGTTGAAGTAAAGGATCTAATTGTTTGAACTAAAGACACAGCCGCTGTGACAAGTCCGGGTATTAGTCCTAAAGCAACTAAAACAGATCCTCCATAGACATTGGATTCTTCTTCAGCTTTCATTTTAACAAAACCATTTGTTTCCATTTTAACCTCCTTCCAATCTAGTATTTCCTAAATTACAAAAGAAATCTAATAAAAAAACAAATTTGAGAAAAACCTTATTATTTTTCCACTTTTAGAAAAACTTCTTTTAATTGCTCTTCTGAAACTAGTGAAGGAGCATCTTCCATAAGAGCTTGTCCACTTGAGGTTTTTGGAAAAGCTATAACTTCTCTAATTGATTCACTTTGAGTCATGATCATAATAAGACGTTCAATACCAAAGGCAAGACCACAATGAGGAGGAAGGCCATAGTCAAAGGCTTTTAGGAAAAAACCAAATTTATCTTCAATTTCTTTTTGTGATAAATTTAGTAATTTAAAAATTTGAGCTTGAATTTCTTTTTTGTAAATTCTAACAGAACCTGAAACTAGTTCATATCCATTTAAAACTAAGTCATATGATTTAGCTTTGGTTTTTTCATAGGAAATTTTTCCATCAACTAGAGTTGATTCATCATACATTGTAAATGGGTGATGTGAAGGACTATAAGTATTTGTGTTTTCATCATATTCAAAAAGTGGTCAATCAATAATTCAAGCAAATTTATATTGATCCTTATTTGCTCATTTAAAAATAGAATTTAGCTCAACTCTTGTTGCCCCTAATGATAAAAGAACTTTATTTTCAAAGTCACTAGCTACTATAAAAAATGTTCCATTTTCAATTGAAAAATCTTCAATTATTTTTTCAACACTTTCTTTGTCTTTATTTGCAAAGTTTGTCCTTGAAATTTTTCCTTGTTCTACACTTGAGTAAAACAAAATATTAGCTCCATTTTTTTTGGCAATTTCCTCTAATGTTTTAAAGTCATTTTTAGTGATAATTTCTTTTATAAAAAGACCCTTGATAAATTTTTTAGATGAGATGATTTCAAAGGAACTTTTTTCAAAGTATTTTTTTAAATCTTGAATTTTAACTTCATATCTTAAATCAGGTTTGTCACTTCCATAATTTTGCATCACATAATCAAAAGAAAGTCTTTCAAAAGGAGCTTCAATTTTAATGTTCATTTTTTCAAAAGCATAAACTAGCATTTTCTCAGTTATTGAATGTAAAACTTTTTCATCTTGAAAAGAAATTTCTATATCAAGTTGTGAAAATTCTGGTTGACGATCTTTTCTACTATCTTCATCTCTAAAAGCACGTGCTATTTGGAAATATCTTTCAAAACCAGAGGCCATTAATAATTGTTTATAAAGTTGAGGTGATTGAGGAAGTGAAAAGAATTTATTTTTATTTCTTGTAGGAACTAAAAAATCTCTTGCCCCTTCAGGAGTTGATTTTGATAAAATTGGTGTTTCAATTTCAACAAAATCATTTTCAATTAAAAAAGTTCTTAGTGCATTAATAAACTTTGATCTAAAAATAATCTTTTTAGTGTTGATTGGTTTTCTTAGATCTAAAAAGCGATATTGTAGTTTTGTCTCTTCCTTTGAATTGTCATCATCTCTAATTAAAAATGGTAGCTCTTTTGAAGTATTTAAAACTTCATATTCACTTACATGCACTTCAATTTCACCTGATTGTAGATTTGGATTTTTTTCTTTTCTAAGAACAACTTTTCCCTTAACTTTTAGGATTGTTTCAAAACCTAATTTAGAAGTTAAATTATCAAAAACAATTTGGATAATTCCGTGCATATCTCTTAAATCAATAAAAGTTAATTTTCCAAATTTTCTTTCATTTTGAATCCAACCAAAAAGAGTTAATTCCTCACCTACATTTTTGCTTGTTATTTCATTGTTTTTATATTTTTTAATCACTGTTTTCCTTAATATATTTTTTAATATTTTCAATGTTGGGATTAATTAGATCCACAACTAGTTTTTGGTCATTAAATTTATTTTTTAAACTCACTTCATTTTGAGCATTATTTAACTCTTTAAAAATTAAAAAATCACTTTCTTTTATTTGTTTTGATTTGAAGATTTTTTTAAAATTAACTACTTTATTTATGCAATCAATTTTTATTAAATCACCAAAGTTATTTCTTAGTTTTAAAAGTGCTATTAAATCATCTTCATTTGATGCAAAAGCAGTTATTTTTTTTGCATCATCTTTAAAGTTATTTAAGTCAATAACTTCCATGATCCTTTCAAGACCAAAACCAAAGCCAATTCCTTCAATATTTTCTCCACCAAGTTCTTTTAAAAGTGATGAATAAACTCCTCCACCTAAAAGAGTTTTTTGAGCTCCTAAATTTTGATTTGTTGAAACAAATTCAAAGACAAAATCACTATAGTAATCTAGACCTCTAACAAGAAAGGGATCTACTTTAAATTTAATATCAAATTTTTTAAATAAATCTTGTAATTGATAAAAATTTTCAAGAGATTCTTTTGGTAAAAAATCATGAATTTTAGGTGCATTTTTGACAAAGGCTTTTTGTGATTCTATTTTGTCATCTAAAATTCTTAGAGCATTGTTTTTTAGTCTTTCTTTTGAAATCTCCTCAAGTTGATTTTCAAATTGATTTAAGTAGTTTTTTAAATGATCTAAATAGTTTTTCCTTTGCTCAGGATGGCCTATTCAATTAATCACAATTTCATAGTCATCAATTTTTAAAGTATCTAAAAAATTTTTGGCAAAAAAAATGATTTCAATATTTGTAAAAGGGCTTTGTTTTTCTAGTCATTCAATACCGCCACTAAAGAATTGTCTTTGTCTTCCTTTTTGGGGATTTTCATAACGAAACATTGGACCAAAATAAAAAAACTTATTATGTTTTTGTAATAAATTATTTTCAACTATTGCCCTTAGTGCAGGAGCTGTTCCTTCAGGTCTTAGAGCTATTTGTCTTTTTGATTTATCTTCAAAACTATAGAGCTCTTTTTTTACAAGATCACTAAAGTCTCCACTTGTTCTTTTAAAGAGTTCAACATTTTCAATAATAGGTGTTTCTAAAAAAGAAAAATTAAATTTTTTTGCACTTGTAAAAAAAGCATTTCTAATTATTTCTAATTTGTTAGAATCTTGAAAATAATAGTCTCTAGTCCCTTTTAATTTTTGAAATTTCACCTTAAGCCTTTCATAATATTTTGCCTTTAAAAATATTCAAAATTATACATTTTAGATTAATAAAAATTTATAAAGTTATTGTTATTAAGCAATTGAAATAATTGCCAAAATTAAAAACAAAGTTCCTAAAATAAAGAAGATAATAATCAATGCAATTAATGTCATAAATCAAATTGACAAAATTGAAAATTTCATCTTGTATTTGTAGTTTGGATTGATTCCATCAAAAAAGAAATATTCTCTAAAAAAAAGTACTTGAAAATTAAGTCAATCTTGATGACTAAAAAGATCTTCAAATTCATCTGGAGCTTTCTGATGAGATAAAAATTCAAGTAATTCTTTTTCTTTTGAAAATTCAAATTTAGGATTTTTAAAGCTATATCATTTACCGAAATAGTTTTTGTAAAATGAATTTTTGAAATACAAAATTTTCATTTGTTTAAACAAAAAATAAAAAGATAAAAGAAGTGCTATTAAAACAAAAAAGCTAGTTAAAAGATAAACTGGAGCTGTTTTTTCGACATCTTTTTTTAGGATGATTCAAAGAGAAAGTGAAATAGCAAAAAAAATTAAAAATATTGATGTAATTCAAAGAGTTAAAAGAAAATTTTTTTTACTCAAAACTTTCTTAAAAAAAGTTTCTTTATGGTTTTCATTTAAGAAAACAACTCTTTTTGTCATTGAGTAAAGTTGCTCTTTGTTTTTTGGTGAAGAATTTTTGTAGTCACTATAAAAATCTTCTTTATTTTTTCAATTTGATATTTTTGCTTTATTAGGATTTTTATATCTTTTTAGACTATCAGGTTGATGAGCTCATTGACCCTTTTCAACAAAATTAGAATTTTCAAAAATTTCTAATTTTCTTTTGAGCTCTTCCATTTTTTCATCTAAAGTTGTTCTATTTTTTTTTGACATTTTATCTATTTTAGCAAAATAAAATAATTTATAAGTTTTAGAGGCTATTTTTTTATAAAATTAACTTATTTTATTAAATAATGTAAACTTAACAAACTAAAAAAATATTGAAAGTTTTAAAAAATATGAGAATTGCAATTTATGGTGGGTGTTTTGACCCAATTCACAAGGGACATAGCAAAATAGCAAAATATGCTATTGATAATTTTAATCTTGACAAAGTTATTTTTGTTCCAACTTGAAAAAATCCTTTAAAAACTAGCAAGGACATGGCAAGCTCTGAACATAGGGTAAATATGTTAAAGCTTGTACTAGAGGAAAAACAAGAAATCTCTGATTTTGAAATTAATAGAAAATGTCCTAGTTATACAAAAGATACACTTGAGTATTTTTTACAAAAATATCCAAATGATGAAATTTTTTTAATTATTGGAAGTGATAATTTAAAAAATTTAAATAAATGAAAAAAGATTGAATGAATTGCCCAAAATGCTCAAATATTAGTGGCAAGACGAACTAAAAGTTTTTCAAAAATTAATGCTAAAAAATACAATGCAATAATTATGAAAAATGACATTTTAGAATTTGCTTCAAGTGATGTAAAAAAAGGTGATTTTACTCATCTTGATCAAAAAGTTAACGAATATATTGGCAACAACTTTTTATATATAAATTCAATAGTAAAAAGTACTCTTTCAATTTATCGTTCTAAGCACTCTATTGCAGCTGCAAATGCAGCTAGAGAATATGCAAAGAAAATTAACTTCGATCAAAACATTGCCTATAATGCAGCGCTAATGCATGATATTACCAAAGAATGAGATGAACAAAAACATAGAAAATTTTTAATAAAACATGGTAAAAAAGATGAAGCTAGTTTTGACTATCATAAACTTCATCAGCATAGCGGAGCTACTTGAGTTAGACATTATTACAATTGTCATAACAATGAAGTATATGAGGCGATTTCAAAGCACACAACCCTTGAAGGAAAACAAATTTTAACTTTAGATAAAATAGTTTATGCAGCTGATAAATTAGCTAATGGAAGAAAATATCCTGGAATTCAAAAAGATAGAGAATTAATTTTAAAAGACTTTAATAAAGGCTTTAAAAATATTGTAGAAAAAACAGTTGAAAAATTAAAAAAAGAAAACAAACTTTCATTAGAAGAACAAAAAAGATTTGAAAGAATCATCAATGAATAATGAGAAAATTTTTTATCTAATAGTAGCTGATCCAAATGAATTTGTCAATCTTCAAAATCATAATTTTGAGCTTATAAAAAAAGAATATTCTAAGGCAAAAGAATATTATTTTTTTAGAAAAAACAACATCACTTTAGTTTGTGTTCACTCTCGAATTGGTCTTGTAAATTCAGCGCTAACAACTCAAGATTTAATAAATAAATATAGTCCTGAAATAATCTTTAATTTTGGAGCAGTAGGCTCTGTAATTAAAGATGATCTTTTTAAAGTTTATCAAATTGAAAAAGCAAGTTTTTGAGATGTTGCTACACCTTGATATCCAATTGGTCAAACTCCAGGAGAAAAAAGATTTTTTGATTTAACAACTTTTGAAAATTCTTTACAAAAAGCTCATATTTTTTCAGGCTCTAGTTTTGTAAGTGATCTTAGCACTCTTAAGATATTAGATGAGAATATAAAATACTGACTTTTTGATATGGAACTAGCTGCTATGGCCCAAGTTTGTTTTTATAACAAAGTCAAACTTGTAAGTATTAAAGCAGTAAGTGATGTTATTCAAAATCAAGGCTCAAAAATAGAAATAGATGATATCAACAAAAGAATTAATAAAGCTTCAAATTTAGCCCTTGAAAGTTTGTTTGAAATATTAGGAAAAATGTAATATGAAAATCCAAAAAAGAATTGCACATCTTGGTTATTGTTCAAGAAGACAAGCTGAGGCTTTGATTTTACAAAACAAAGTAAAAGTTAATTCATCTTTTGCAACAATAGGTCAAATAGTTAGTGATCAAGATATCATTGAAATTAATGGAAAAATTCTTGTTGAAAAAGAAAATGAAAAAGAATATTATTTGCTTCATAAACCACCTAAAACTATTTCATCAACTAAGGATGAAAAAAACCGTCAAGTTGTAACTGATTTAGTTAAATCAAAATCTCGAGTTTATCCAGTCGGAAGACTTGACTATAACACAACTGGTGTTTTGATCCTTACAAATGATGGAGATCTTACTCAAAAACTTCTTCATCCAAAATATCAAATCAAAAGGTTATATCATTGTAAATTGGATATACCCTTAGAAGAAAAAGAACTAATTTATCTAAATGAAGAAAAAATATATATTGATAAAAAATTATCAATTCACAAAGTTTTACAAGTTGAAAAAAAATCTTATTTAGTTGAACTTCATCAAGGCTCTTATCACCATGTTAAAAAAATTTTCGAAAAGGTAAATAGAAAAGTTGTTAAGTTAAAAAGACTTGCTTTTGGACCTATAACAATTGATAACTTACCAGAGGGATATTTTAGAAAATTAACCTTTAAAGAAATCAAAACTCTAAAAGCTCTAACAAGAGATTAGTCTCTTAAAAATAACTTTTTAAAAAGCTAAAAATCTTTATTTATAAAAATGTTAATGTTTTTGTAAATAAAGATTTTTGTTATAAGAAAAATAACTTTTTTAATTGAATATTAAGAAATTTTAAAAGCCTGTAAAGTTAAAAATAACTTTAAAAGCAAATTTTATTTTTATATATAATTGAAAGCGCATTGGTCAATTGCTGATTTTATAATTAGAGGAAAGTCCGCTCTAGCACAGCCTGCGATGGTTGTAGTGATCGTGTTGGATCTAATAAATCCAAGCCTAGACGACAAGTGCCACAGAGACGAGAAAAGTGAAACGCGGTAAACTCCACGAGCTAGAAACTCAAATTTTGGTAGAGGAACTTTTGCAAGGTAAATGAACTAAGCAAAAGAGGTAATTTTTAAAATAATAAAAATTACTTAGATAAATAATTGACAAGGATTAAAAATCCTACAAAAAGCGGCTTATAAATGCTAAAAAACCTCATAGCGAGGTTTTTTATTTATTTCTATTTTTTGCGTATTTTTCAATGAAATTATCAGCACTTTTAAACTGATCTAAATCAAAGAATTGTCCTACATCCTGGAAGTATTTGTAAATATCTTCAAGATTTTTTCTGTTAGTTTTTATAGCCTTTTCTTTAGAAGGAAAAATTATATCTCTTTGAATTAAATGAAAAGTTGTGGGAATTGGAAAATTTTCAAGGTTTACAAAATTTCTAGCTTGTTCATATGAGATATTAAAGTTATCCTTTAAAAATGAAAGAGTTGAAGTGATGCTTGTTGTTGTTCCTTGATATCCTCAAATAGTAGTTTTTGATGAATTATTTTTATCCTTAAAATCATTTTTGTCAAATAAAACTGAATTATTTTTTCCAAGTGCTATATATTCACTTTCTAAAATAAACTCTCAAGGAATTTCTGATTCTAGAATAATTGGTTTGTCAAAATTATTTGTTATTAAATTTACATAATGTTTAGACTCATTGTTTTTATAGTAAGGATGAAGTTTGAAAATATAGTTGTATTTATTGGGATCATATTTAATTTTAATTGCTTCAAAAATTTTGTGCACTTCATCTAAATTTTTTCTAGCAAGATCTGTGTTAGTTTCTAGTCTTAGTTTATCTCTATCTACAGTGCTTGTATGTCTAAAAAGTGATGATCCTAAAAATACTAAGTTTTTCTTTTTTGTGTCTAAAAAATTTTTATTATGAACAATAAATTCATCAAATTTTTGATCTTTAACTTTTAAAACACCTTCATAGTTTTTAACAAAATTTTCATCAATTTTTTCTCCAAAGCTAAATTGTCTATGACTTAATGGAGATTTATGGATTTTAAATTTTGCATTTTGATTTTTATATCTTTTATCAAAGTATCCAACATAAGATGGATCAAAGTTATATACTTTTATTTTATCTTCTAGTTGAAAAAATAATCGATGATCATATTTTTCAAAAGCTTCTTTTGTTTTGTTTTTTTGAATGTCTTCTCATGCTTTTTTAAGTTCATCTTTTGAAGGTCAAATATTATTTTTTTGTGCAAAATTTTCAAAGTAATATTGATTCATAAAATATATTTGTTGAGCATTACCATCTGAGAATAAAACTATTTTGTTAGCTCTTTCAATTACAAATCTTTGTATCTCAATTGGCATGTTCATTCAAACAATATCAGGAATATAAAAATCAAATTTTTCAACTTTTCTATCTAGATATGGTTTTAATCAATTTTGAAGCTCTTCAACTGAATTAGGCTTTCATGTATATGAATATTTTTTTATATTCCCATTTTCATCTTTGAGTTTTAAATCTTCAAAATCATTCATCAATAAAAATCTAGAATCTTTTGAGAAATTTTCTTGTGAGTCAATTGATTTTAAAACATCTCCATAATCATCTAAGAGTTTTTTAAAATCAAACTTTTGCTCTTCTTTATTTTCAATAGTTTTTTTATATTTATTTTCTAAATCAGAAGTTAATAAAATAACATCATTGAATTGTTGATTATCTCCTGATTTTTTCATCATTTCAAGTTGAGCAATCATGGAAATAAAAGATGCTATATAAATTTGTGCAGCTCTTCAAGTTATGAAAAAAGAAGGATGTTCATTTTGTGCTGAATCTTTAATGTCATCAATCCAATTTTCTAAATTTAAATTTTTCTTAATTGAATTACTTTGATCATTTTTTGTCTCATCTGGAATGTTGTTTTTAGTTTCGTTATTTTGTTTATTTTTATTGTCAGCTTCACCTTGTTTAATTTCTGCAGAGCAAGAAATCATAGTGGAAAATGATAAAGTTAAAAGTGAGGCAAAAAATAAGTATTTTAATTTTTTAGTTTTCATAAATTTTTCTTTGTATATTTTTTGGATTTTAAAATAGTTTATAGCATTTTAACTATCATGGTAGAGAGAATTTTTTAGTTATTTCAAGAACTTCATTTTTTAACTCTTGATGTAGTGAAAGATCATCAGGATTTTTTAAAGCTTTAACCATAATTCTTGCAATTAAAATAAATTCATTTTCTTTAAAACCTCTTGTGGTCATAGCAGGAGTTCCCAATCTTATTCCTGAAGTAACCATTGGTGAGTTTGTATCAAAGGGAATAGTATTTTTATTAACTGTTATGTTGATTTTCCCTAAGATATTTTCAGCTTTTTTACCAGTAATTCCATAAGAGTCAAAAACATTAACTATTAGTAGATGGTTGTCAGTTCCTCCTGAAATAACTTTGGCTCCAAGCTTGATAAATTCATCTGCAAAAACTTTTGCATTTTTTACAACTTGATCTTGGTAGGTTTTAAAAGAAGGTTGCAAAGCTTCATAAAATCCTGTTGCCTTTCCAGCTATAGCATGGAAAAGAGGTCCTCCTTGATATCCAGGAAAAACTCATCTATCAATTTTTTTAGCAAGCTCTTCATTATTGGTCATAATGATTGCCCCTCTTGCAGAGCGCATTGTTTTATGTGTTGTTGTCATAATGACATCTGCATATTCACTTGGAGAAGGGTGGTTATTTGTAACTATTAATCCAGCAATGTGGGAAATATCAGCTAAAAGATAAGCTCCAACTTCATCAGCTATTTCTCTAAATTTTTTAAAATCAACTATTCTAGGATATGCAGAGTAACCACAAATAATAACTTTTGGTTTTACTTCTTTTGCTATCTTTAAAATATCATCATAATTTAGAAAACCATTTTCATCAACTTCATAAGTATGAGAATTATAGAAAAAACCACTAAAGCTTATTTTGTAACCATGAGTTAAATGTCCTCCTGATTTTAGTGAAAGTCCTAGGATAGTATCTCCATTATTCGCAAGTGAAGCAATAGCAGAGGCATTAGCTACAGAACCTGAGTAAGGTTGAACATTAACGTATTTAACATTGAAAAGTTTTTTTGCTCTTTCAATTGCTAAATTTTCTACTACATCAACGTTTTCACATCCTCCATAATAACGCTTTGAAGGATAACCTTCACCATATTTGTTTGTTAAAATAGATCCTACTGCTTTTAGTGTATCTTCAGAGACAAAATTTTCACTTGCAATTAATTCAACATGTTCTTGCTGTCTTTTTAATTCATTGTTAATTGCTTGTTCAACTTCCTTGTCATTTAAAGTAATTTTTTTATACATATTTACATCTCCTTTTTATAATTTTAAATTTAAAAGCTACTATTGTAAATTCAAGTTAAATTTTAAAATAAAAATGTAACAATTTATGTTTTTCTTAATAAATACAAAAATTTTATTTTATTTACTTAAATAGTTTTAATTTAACAATTAAGTATTTTATTTAATGTTATTTTAATTAGCTAGAAATATTTTTAAATTGAAAAATATTAATCTTGATAATTAGCTTAAAAAAGTAAATATCTAAATTAAATAAGTTAATTAAATTCTCTAAAAATTTAGAGCAATTTTTAAACAAATTTAAACAATAAAAATTTAGAAAATCTCAAGTTAAAACATTATTTACTTAATTAATTGTTTATAGTTTATTTTCGCTATTTTGCAGTCATAGATAAGTTAAAAAAACAAAATAAAAAACAAGTTTTATCATTTAAAAAAGCACTTGTTTTTTATGGATTTTCTCTATTGTTTTTTTATATATTTTTACTAGCAAAATTTAAGTAATTTTTTTAAAAGATGAACTTGGAGATTTTATGTTTTTAAAGTTTTTTTAATAGTTAAAATCAAGTTAATTTTAAACCTCTAAAAGTCTTAAACCGTGATGGGAAATTCTTTCTAAATTTTTTAGAATATTTAAAATTTCAATATCTAAAATATAATCTTTTTTATCTAAGTCAAGTTGTTGAAGATCTGCATGAAAATTATGAGAATATTTGTTGATCATTGAATCAGTTTTTCTAACAATTTTTCTATTTTCTGAGAGCTTAGAAATTTCAGGATTTTCTAATTGTAAAATACCATCATTTAAGATTTGGATGTTAATGTCTAAAATCTTAATAATTTGTTCTTTTCACTTTTTATAAAACTCTTCATTAATTTTTTTAAATTGTGATTTTGTTTTGTTGTAATCTTCTAAGACTTCTCTTAAAAGTTGAGATATTTTTTCAAGTGATCTATGAGCTAAAATTAGTTTTAAATTAATCTTTGATTCTTTTTCATTTAAATTCGTTTTAGAAACTAAAACAGAATATTTATAAAGCTCTTTTTTATATTCTCTAATAACTTCTAAATCTCTTTCAATGGAAATTGATTTAGGACCTTTTTGATTAATATATTGTTTAAATTTTTCGATCAAAGAAATAACACTTTTAGTTAGAATCATTGTTGATTTTTTTGCAGATAAAAGTGCAAACTCAACCGATACATTAACAAGAGTTTTTGGAAGTAACATACCCTCTGTTTTTTCATCTTCACTTTTTTTGATCAATACAAAACAAAGTCATACAAGTTGTTTGATAAAGAAGAAGAAAACAACAGCTAGAAAAATATTGAATAATAAATGTGCTATTGATAATTGTCAAGCAGCTATTTCATTTTCTCCTGGCACAATTAATCTAACAAAAGGAGCAAAGGCAACTCCTACAAGTGACATTGCTATAAGAGCAATTGAAAAGTTACTAAAAAGCCATGATATTGCAATTCTTTTTGAATTTTTATCCCCTGAAACAAATGCAATAATTATTGCAGTTATAGTAGTTCCAATGTTAGCTCCTAAAACAAGAGCTATTCCTGAACTTAAGCTAAGAATGTTTTCGCCTTGAGAAATTATGGCTTGATAAATTGCTATGGTAGCAGATGAAGATTGAAAAAGGGCAGTAAGGGCAATTGAGAAGAAAAATGAAATTCAATTTGAACTAGCACTATCTTGACCAAATTTTTTGATAAAGTCACTGAAAACAGGTGATTGAACTAAAACTTTAACAGCTGAGCCAAGTATTTTTAGTCCTAAAAATATCATTCCAATTGAAAAAATTAAAAATCCAATTTTAGTTCATTTTTCTTTCTTGAAAAATAAGAAAATAAATCCACCAATAACACAAAGCATTAATAAATAATTTGATATTTTAAAATATTGTTCTAAAGCAACAATAATTGAAGTTGTAGCAGTTCCTACATTGGCTCCTATTACAAAAGCTATTGCCCCTTTTAAATCAATAAATTTAGCTGCCAAAAGCCCCATAATCAAAGCCACAGCTCCATCTGAGGATTGAATCATACTAGTAAAGGCAAATCCTGCAAAAATTCCAATTATTGGTCTTTTGGAAAAAGAAAGTAAGATTTTTTTAAATTTTTCACTTCCAACATTTCTAATGCTAGTTGACATCATTTTAATTGACATTAAAAAAACACTTATTCCAACAAATACTAGTAAAATTCCTTCTCAATATCCCAGTCCAATTGTTGTGTTTAGTGAATTAGTCAAATCTATTTTTCAAAAAAACATAGTTCACTAAATATTACCTTATTTTTCATAAATAAACTACAAAATTCAACTAATAATAAACTTATGTAATAAAATAAAAACATGTTTGATTTTCTAGGTAATAGAATACAAAAAAGTATTCAAAAAATGAGTAAAAAAACTACTTTGAATGAAGCCGATATCCTTGAGGTTATCAAAGATATCAAATTTGCTTTATTAGAAGCTGACGTTAATTTATTAGTAGTTAAAAAGTTTATTAAAGATGTTAAAGAAAAAGCCCTTGAATCAGAGCTAATAGGTAAGTTAAATCCATCTCAAACAATGATTAAAATTGTCAAAGATGAACTAACTACTTTACTCGGAGGAAAAGCCCAAGAGATTAAAATTGTTAAAAAGCCTCATGTTATTATGTTTGTTGGTCTTCAAGGTGGAGGAAAAACTACCACCGTTGCCAAAGTTGCTTATTATTTAAGAAAGAAAAAATTTGTTGAAAATCCTCTTTTGGTAGCCTGTGATGTCTACAGGCCAGCTGCCATTGATCAACTTCAAACTTTGGCTAAACAAATTCAAATTCCAGTTTATGCAAATGATGTAAGTGTTTCTCCCATAAAAACAGCAAGACAAGCCCTTGATCAAGCTTATAAAGAAAAAAATGATTTAGTAATAATTGACACTGCCGGACGTCTTTCAATAGATGAAAAGTTAATGGAAGAGCTTTTGTTAATTAAAAAAGAAATTAAGCCTGATGAAATTATTTTTGTAGCAGATGCAATGTCAGGTCAAGATATTATCAATGTTGCCAAAACTTTTCATGAAAAACTTAGTCTTAGTAGTTCAATAATTACTAAGCTAGACTCTGATGCAAGAGGTGGAGCTGCTTTATCAATTAGAGAAATTTTAAATATTCCAATTAAGTTCATAGGGACAGGAGAAAAAATTTCTAACATTGATATTTTTCATGCAGATAGAATGGCTGAGAGAATTTTAGGTATGGGAGATGTGCTTTCTCTAATTGAAAAAACTGAAGAAGTTGTTGACAAAAATAAAGTTAAAAAAATGATGAATAGAATGATCAAAGGTAATTTTGATCTTGAAGATTTAATGGAGAATCTAAAGCAAGTTCAAAAAATGGGTAAGCTTTCTAAAATTGTTAAAATGATCCCTGGATTAGGGGGCAAAATTGATGAGTCAAAACTTGATCAAGCTGAGTCAAAAATTCGTCTTTTTACAATACTTATTTCATCTATGACTAGTGAAGAGAAAAAAAATCCTAAGCTTTTAAAAAATGCTTCAAGAAAAAGAAGAATTATTGAAGGTTCAGGAAGAAGTGTTCAAGAATATAACTTATTAGTTAATGAATTTGAGACAATGACTAAGAAAATGAAAGCTCTTTCTGCAAATCTAAAAGAAGGAAAAATTACTCCAGGATCTTTTGGAAACTTTTCAATATAAGACAAATGAGTTTATAAAAATTTAATTGACTTTTTTATCAGTAAAATTGTGGATAAAATTACCATTTAAATCATTTTTAGTTAAAAAATGCTAATTTTAATCTATAAAATAAAGTGAGCTCAAAGTCAAAAATACCGATATGAATCTTTGGGTGAGTTCATAAAAAAATTAATATATTATAAAAAAATAATTTTAGTTTTAAGCAGTTATAAAAATTTGATAATTTAATATCAAATATTTATTTTATACGACTAAGCTAAAATTTGAAATGAGTTTATATGAAAATCAACAAAAAATTGTTTGTTCTTAGTCTTTCTTTAGCAACTTTATCACTACCTTTAGTTGCTATTTCTTGTGGAGTTGGTTCGGGTTCAACAGCATCTACTTACAAATTAGTTTCATCTCCAGAACAACCTGCAAAAGCAGTTAGTGAAAAAATTTCAGATGGTTCTATTGTAATTACAGTAACAGATCCTGAAAATCAAAGATGAGTAGAGACAAAAAAACAATTAGATGCTTATTCAAAAACAAATGGATTTGAGCACATTTCATCAAATCACGTAAAAGCTCAAGCTGAGCAAAATTCATTTGTTGATGCTGAACTTGCAAAAACAGGAAATAACAAACCAAAAGTTGTTTTAATGGGAGCAGCTGATTCAGGAAATGCTACACAAGCTATTGAATCTACAACTAATGCTCAAGCTCAATTTATTGCTGTAGATAGATTCATTCATAAAATTTCTAATAACTACAATTGATATGTTGCCTTCAACAATTACACAGTTGGACAATTACAAGGATTAGCTTTAATTTCTGGAATTTATGGAAAACAAGGTGAGCCTTTTAAAACTTTAGAAGAAGCTAAAACTTATGTTATGGCTAATAAATTAGCAAGTGAAAAAGGATTTGTAGCTTTAGCTGGAGCTCCTGAAGATAATAACTCTCACTTATTCTTTAAAGGTGCAATGGATGTTATTACTGCAATTATGAAAATAGATTCAAACTTAAAATACTTTGGTGAAGGTGAAGGTGCTGATGTTTTCAATAGACTTTCAGGAGATTCAAAACCAACTGATCAAGAGCTTACAAGTGCTATTACATCACACTTTAGAGTAGTTGCTCAAGCAAACTGAAACTATTCACAAGGAAAACAATTCTTGGATACTTTATTTGCAAAATCAACTTTTGATAGTAGAAAAAATAATTTAGCAGCAGTTCTTGCTCCAAATGACGAAATGGCTCAACAAGCTGCAATTACAAGTATTGAACAAAAAGGTCTTGATCCTAAGAAAATTTATATAACAGGACAAGATTCAAATCAACCTTCATTAAGATCTATTGATAATGAAACAGGTCAAAATATGACTATTTCAAAAGAAGACTGAAAAATAGCAGCTATTTCAACAGCTCTTGCTTATTACATAGTAAAAAATCCAAAACAAAGCAGTGAAACTGATGAGGTTTACAACAAAAAAGTTGAAGCTTATCTAAAAGAACAATATCCAAATATTCCATTCCAAATATCTAGAACAGAGTATGTAGCTAAAGAAAGTGAATCAAATAAAAAAGAAATTAATTCTGTTTTATTAACACCAACTTTAGTAACAAAAGCTAACTTCTCAAAAGTTTTCAAGAAAGAATCATAGAAAAATTAAATAATTTTTAAAAAACCATCAATAATTTTTATTGCCAGAGATGGTTTTTTATTTATGAATTTAAAAAGGAAGAAAAATGAACACTAACGAAGATGTCATTCTTGAGTTAAAAAATGTTACAAAAGTCTATCCTGGTGTAGTTGCTTTAAATAATGTTTCTTTTAAAGTTAAAAGAAAATCCATTTTATCTCTTGTAGGAGAAAATGGAGCTGGTAAATCAACCATTTTAAAGGTTATAAGTGGCGTTATTCCAAATGATAAATTTGATGGAGCAATTTTTTACAACGGTATTCAAACAAACTTTTCTAATTTAAAACAATCTGAAAAAGCTGGAATTGCAATTATTCACCAAGAACTTGCTATCTCACCACATCTTTCACTTTATGAAAATATTTTTTTAGGTAACTATGAAGCAAAACATGGGCTAATTAATCGTAATGAAATGATTAAAAAAGCTAATTATTATCTTCATTTAGTAGGTCTTAAAAAAAATCCAGATACTAAAGCTGGAACACTTTCAATTGCTGATCAACAACTTTTGGAAATAGCAAAAGCATTGGCTAAAAAAGCTAAGTTATTAATTTTAGATGAACCCACTTCTTCATTAAATGACAAAGATAGTTATGCACTTTTAGATATTATGAAAAGACTTCGTGATGAAGAAGGAATAACATGTATTTTTGTTAGTCATAAACTTAAAGAAGTTGCATATGTAGCAGATTACATAACCATCATTAGGGATGGAAAACACATCTCTGACTATAGTAATTCAAAAGAAAAAACCATAAATGAAGCTACTTTAATTAAAGACATTGTTGGAAGGGACTTAGAATCTAAATTTCCTGAAAAACCAGCTGAGCGAAAAATTGGAAAAATTAAACTTGAAGTTGAAAAATTCCAAGTTGAAAATCCAAAAGTTAATGGAAAATTAGATGTCATTAATGCTTCATTTAATGTTAGAGAAGGCGAAATTGTTGGAATAAGTGGACTAGTTGGTTCAGGAAGAAGTGAACTTGCTATGTCAATTTTTGGAAATGCCTATGGTATTAGAAAAAATGGTAATATCAAAATTGATGGCAAGATAGTTAATTTAAAAACTCCGCTTCAAGCTATTAAAAATGGTCTAATGTACGCCTCTGAGGATCGAAAAAATGTTGGTTTAATTCAAATGTTTTCAATTCATTGAAATATCTCCTCAGCTGCCTCTCACATTTTTTCTAACAAATTTGGAATTCTAAAAAAAGAAAAAGAAACACAAAACTCTTCATATATGAGAAGCAAAGTTAACATTAAAGCCCCTTCTGTTGACTATCTAGTTGAGACTCTTTCAGGAGGAAATCAACAAAAAGTTTTAATAGCCAAGGCCTTAACAACTAATTTTGATATATTAATTATTGATGAACCTACTAAAGGTATTGACGTTGGATCTAAATATGAAATTTATAAAATATTATTAGATCTTGCCTCAGAAGGAAAAGCCATTGTTGTTATTTCCTCTGAATTAGAAGAGCTTTTAGGAATTACAGATAGAATCTTTGTTATGTCACAAGGAATTATCAAAGGAGAGCTTCCTTCAAAAGAGGCAACTCCAGAAAAAGTAATGCAAATTGCCATTGGAACAAAACAAAATGAAAGGAGTCAAGCAAATGTCCAATAACTATAGTCAAAGTGAAATTCAAAAAATTAATGAACTTAGGAAAATAAACCTTGAAAAACGCAAAGTTCGTGATCAAAAAGAAAAAGCTAAGTTAGATTCTAAAAACAAAAAAAACGAAGCAAAATTTCAAAAATTAAAAACAAATTTTGACTCTTTTGCTAAGTCAAAAAATCAAAGACTAAACAAAGTAGTTAAATCTATTGAAACTAAATTTGATCAAAAAATTAGCACTTTAAAACAAAGTCTTTCAACAACTAAAACAAATGAACAAGAGCTAAAAGACTCAAAAGCTCTTTATAACAAAAAGAAAAAATACTACGAAAGTAGAATTGCAAAAAATGAAGCTAAATATGAAAATTTAATCAAAAAGCTTCAATATAAAATTGACACTTATGCCCTTGATAAACAAGAAGGTCAACAAAAAATTGATCAGCTTTATCTTGATCTTGGCCAAATAAACAAAAGATGGTCATTAAAAATAGCTTCTTTAAATATCGAAGATACAAAAATCAAACTTGAAAAGCAAATTAAAAAACTAGAAGAAAAAAAACAACTTCAAATTAAAACAATTGAAAAAAGAAGAGAAGTTTCACCCGGATCTTCTTTTGTTTCGAATCTAAGAAACAGAATAGCAGATGAAAAATCTCGTTACATTGGAAATTATTCAATTGACTATATTTTCAAAAAAATATCAGCCAACATTAGAAAATACTCAATGTTCTACATTTTGGCCCTTATTCTTTTGATCTTTGGATCTTTAACTAAATTCCAAAATATAACTCCTTCTAATATTGAAGTTATCTTTAGAAATAATACATATGTTCTAATCATTGGAATGGGAATGCTCCTTGTAATTGTTGGTGGAAACATTGACCTTTCTGTTGGCCAGCTCCTTAGTTTACTCGGGGCCATATCGGTTATTATTTATAATGGAGTAAGTAGAACATTTTCAAATAATAGCTCTCTTGGTGGACTTTATTTAATTATTACCTTAATTGGTACTGCATTTATAGGTGCTTTAATTGGTATTTCTCAAGGATTTTTAATTGGATATTTCAAAATACCTTCATTTATCGTTACTTTAGGGGGAATGTTAATTTTTAAAGGGCTAGCTCTTTTTGCAGTTCCTCTAAACAACATAACCCCTGAAGGAGGATCCCAATCAGCTTATGTTAGGGCTATTATTAGAACAATCTTTGATGTTCAAGTTGGTGGTTTTTACATTATTTCATTTTTAATTTTTATTGTCTCACTTGCTTTAATAGTTCTTTTTCTAGTTTATGGTAGAAACAAGAAAATAAAATTTGGTTTACTAGTTGACTCTGGTTTTGTATTTTGACTAAAAATAGTTGTTATATCAGTGTTTATGATTTTACTAGGTTATGCTTTTGGAAAAATTGGAGTTAAATGATACTTGCTTTACATTATGATCTTGCTTGTTATCTTTGTATTTTTAACTCAAAACACAGTTTTTGGAAGAAAAGTTTATGCCATTGGTGGTAATAAAAAATCAGCAGAGCTCTCAGGTATCGATGTTAGAAAAACTACTACTTTAATCTTTATGATTAATGGAATAATGGTTGCAATTGCCTCAATAATCTTTACTGGTATTGTAACTTCAGCTACAGCTACCGCTGGTGAAGGATTTGAATTAGACGTTATTTCATCTGTCTTTGTTGGTGGAGCTTCTATGGCTGGAGGAATAGGAACAACTATTGGAACTCTAATTGGTGGATTTATCCTTGGATTTATTAACAATGGAATCTTGCTTTTAGCCCTTAATGTTGGAACTCAACGTGTTGTTAAAGGTGTTGTTCTTGTCTTAGCTGTTGCCTACGATATTTATGCAAACAGAAAAATTAGTTAATTAACTAACAAAACAAAAAGAAAAATGTCAAGCTTAAAAGCTGACATTTTTTATTTTCCTTTAATGGTGCTATTTAAAAAAATAAGTACTAAGCTTTGTGATAAGTTTATTTACTAAAGCTTTGGCTATTTAACAACTAAATAAATTATTGTAAAAATAGTGCTATATTAGGCAAGTAAAGTTAACTAAAATTTTCTAAGCTAACTAGCAAGCTTATCTAAGAATCAAAGAAATAAAAATACTAACTAATCAAAGCTAGTTAGTATTTAATTAAAGTGTGATTACAAAATAATTAACTTGTTATTGCCTCACCTCTATTAGCTTTTTGGATAATAGATTTCAAGTGTTCTAAATCACCATTGGTCATTTCTTTTTCAATTTTTTTAGAATTAGGATTGGCATTTCATTTATCAATAGCTTTTTGAATAGAAGTGTCTGCTTGAGTTTTAATGCTTTCTTTAACTCTTGATTTAGTAATGTTAACGAATTTAGCGCTTAAACCTCTTTTTAGAACTAGGTTCTTAGGATTTGATCCAAGGAATTTATCATTTCCTTCTTTAAGAATTACTGATTCTTCATCTTTAGTTAATAAAGCTAGTAGAATTTGGTAAACAGGAAAAGCTATATTTTTTACAATTGATGTAAAGAATCTTTTAGAATCATTTGTAAATGATAAACTTTGATCTGTGTCAACTCCAACTATAAATCTATCTTCATCGCTTGTGTCTTTTCTAAGTACGTCCACAACCACACCTGTAAAAGGTCCAGCAACTGGAAGTGAAATAGTAGATTTTCCAGTTTCAACAACATTAGAAACAACTTCATTTTTTTCAGCATTTGGTATAAATCCTGTATCCAATACTAAGTTTTCAGAGACAATTTTAACTTTTTTATTAGCATTTTCAGCTTCAGAGTTTCAAGCTCTAATTCCTTCAAAAAATCCATTTAAAAAGTCAGTAACTCCAGCAAAATCTCCTCCACCAAAGGCAGAAATAGCTCTTTTTGCTTCATTATTTGCATATTTTGTTCCTAAAAAATCTGCACTTGCATAACCAGCTTGTCATCCAGCTTCTTCAGTTTTAAATAAAAGTGAAATTAATGAACCTTGAGGAATTTTTGAATTTGCATTAGGGGCTCAATCAACTCCAATAATTTTCACTTTATTTTCTTTAAATCTTCTTAAATTATTTTCATCATTTAAGAAGTTTTCAATTTCATTTCCTTGTTGAAATCCAGTTAAAATTCAAGTTGTATAACCACGATCAAGAGCAACTTTATAGTTTTGCTCTAAATCTTTAACAGCTGAGTTTATATAATTGTCAAGTTTGTGTTGATTTTCAGCTTCTTTGTTTTGACTTTTATAAGCTTTATCAACAAAATCTTTTAAAGTTTTTTGTGATTCATATACTTGTTGGTTAAAAGATTTATCATCAATATTTCCATCAGCTGTTATTAGCACAACTTTTTGAGTTTCAAGACTAGCTTGTTTAATTTTATTTTCTACAATTTTTTGAGTTTCTGTAACTTCTTTTTGAGATAGAAGATCAGTAATTTTACTTGAATCAAGATTTGAATTTGTTTTGTTTGGATTTTGAGCACAAGAAACAAAAGTTGCAGGAAGGGCAATAGCTAGTGCTGCTACGGGCAATATTGAAAAAAGTTTTTTGTTAAGTTTCATTTTAGTCCTTTTGAAAATATATATAGTTGTTATCAAAATTAAAAATATGGACAAATTTTTGTTTCTCAATATGTCCTATTTTTAATTATATTTTAATATTACTTTTTATGCCTAGTTTTGTGCAAAAAAATGCCAAAATGTTCTTTTTAAAGATTAAAAAGTGTTTTTAACTCTTCAATGTTTTCTTCAAAAGCTCAAATTCTAATAGTGTAAATGCTAATTTGATTTTTTTGGTAGTGATCAATTAATTTATATGAATAGATTTTTTCATTTTTCTCTAGAGTTTTATAAACTTCAAAAAGCCCATTTTCACTTGGCACTTCAAAGTTAATGTCAAGGGTTTTTAAAGGTAAATAATTTAGTGATTTATTTTCAATTTTTTTATTTCTAAGCTTATCTATTAAAATTTCAGCATAGACAAAATCCTCTTCAAAATTCTTGGCATTTGCCCTAATTATATAACCTATTAACTGGTCATTATCTTTGATGATTATTGACTCAAGTGGATGGCTAAAATCAAAGCCTCCTTTTTCAAAAGAATAAAGCTTATCTTTTAAAATTGACTCAACATCTTCTTTAAAGCGATTAAAGCTTTTTTGGTTGCTTAATAATGCAAGACTTCTTTGTGAATTGTTGATAATTCCAATTTCAAAAATATTAACATTTTCAACCTTTCTTTTTAGGTTGTATTGTAAAACTTCTTCCATTGATAAAATCATAGAATTTCTAATTTGTTCTCTTTCTTTTGAATGGAAAGTTTCAAGGTTAATATTTTCTTTAAAATTAAAAGGATTGAAAATATTTTTATCCTTTGAAACTAGAGAATAAGTTCTTGTTTCACTGTAATTTAAATAAGGAATAAAGTTTAAATATTCTTCATAATTTTTAGTCTCAAAGTTTTTAATATTTGGAGCTTCAAATACAAGATTTTCATATCCATAAAATCTTAAAAACTCTTCAAGAATATCTTGGACATGTTCAATGTCATGGCGATAAGTTGGAAGATAAACTTTATTGTCTTTAAATTCAAAACCTAAAATATTTAAAGACTTTAAAACTCTATTAAAATGAGGCATTTTTTTAACATCAGTGTTTAAAAATTTATTTAAATCTTCTCAAACAAAATTAAAGGATTCTTTTTTATCTTTTAAGTTTTTACTCACTAGTACTTGAGAGTCAAAATATGATGTTAAAAAGTTAAGTGCCATCTTAAATGTTCCTGATGAAATTTTCTTTGAAGAAAGCTTTGAACTTTGAGTGTCTAATTTAACACTTTTAATTGATTTTTGAATATCAAGTGTTTTAAATCTTCCAATTTCAAAAACAAAATTTTTTGTGTTTTGATCACTACCAAAATCAGCTATTCCAATTACCCCTGCAATTGATATGGGCTTTTCTTTTGAACAAACAACTAAGTTATTATCTAAGCTTATTTTTTTATTACCTAAAATACTTACCTCTTGAGAAACTTTTTTAACTGAAATTTCATTTGAGATTTTGTCCTTGTCATAAACATGAGTTGGCATAGCATTCATAATAAGATTTAAGTTTGTTAAATCTACTGAATCATTAAAAGTTTTTATATTTGATTTCATAATCAAAATTTGATCTTTTAATGAAATTTTTTTAAGCTCTTTTTGAGGCTCAATTAAGACAAAATCTAAAGTGTTAGTTTCATCAACTTTTAGATTTGGATGAATCTTAAAAATTTCATTTTTTATTTCAAAATTTGTTTTAGTTTCAAAAAAAGCACTTAGCTCTAAAGCCATAATAAAATAACCATTGGCATCACTACGATTTGACAAAATTGAAACATCAACTATTTGATCATCTAGGTCAAAAAAATCAATGGGATCTTGTTTTAAATCTGCTTTATCTAAAAGGAAAATTTTGTCTTGAAATTCATCTCTAATTAAAGACTTATCAAAGCCAAGCTCTTCCAGAGAACAAAGCATTCCTTGAGAAAAAGTTCCTTTAATTTCTTTTGCTTCAATTTTGATTTTTCCAAAAGTTGAATTTTCAACAAAAGCTACTATGTATTTATTTTGCTCAACATTTTGAGCAGTTGTTTGGATGATTCGCATTTTGTCTTCAAATTCAATTTCACAGACATTTAAATTAGAAGCATTGGGATTTTTATAAACTTTTTTTATTAGTCCAAATTTGATTTTTGAAACATTTAAAAAATTTTTAACACTCTCAACTTCAAAGCCGATTTTATTGATTGCATCGATGATTTGATCATTAGTAATTTGTTTATCTAAATTAGCTAAGTCTCTTAATTTATTGATTGAAAAAAGCATTTATACTCCTATTTAAATTGTCTTAAAAATCGTAGATCATTTCGATATAAATCACGAATGTCACTAATGTTGTATTTAATCATAGCAATTCTTTCAAGACCTATTCCAGCTGCAAAACCCACCATCTCATTTGTATAGCCAGCTGCTTTTAAAACACTAGGATGAATCATGCCAGCTCCTAAAACTTCTATTCATTTATTGTTGTAAAAAATATCAACTTCAACAGAGGGTTCTGTAAAAGGAAAGAAGCTTGGTCTAAGTCTAATTTCAACTTCTTTTTCAAAAACATATGAAAGAGATGATTTGAGAGTTCAAATTAAATTATTAAAAGTTACATTTCCAACACTTATAAAATCGATTTGACTAAACTGATGAGAATGAGTTGCATCATCTTCATCATTTCGATAAACTTTACCAATTACAAAATTAGAAAAAGCTTTATTTTTATTTCTTTCAAGCTCACGAGCTGAAACTCCAGTGTTATGAGTTCTTAGTAAAAGATTTTTATTAATATATAAAGAATCTTGCATATCTCTAGCTGGATGGTCAAATGCTATGTTAAGACGTTCAAAGTTATATTCATCACTTTCAATTTCACTTGCCAAAGTTGAGTAATAACCATTTTGTAAAAATCAAGATCTAAATCTTTTTTCAACTAAGCTTATTGGATGATTAGAGCTTTCAATTGAACTAAACAAAAATGGATCTTCATTAAAAGAGTCATTTCTTTTTTTAATATTATAGCTTTTAATATTTTCATTAATTTCTTCAAAGATCTTTTCATATTTTTGTTTTAGATCATTAAGCTCTTGGCCTAAAATTTTTTTTTGATCAACTGGAGCTTTTTTTATTTGTTCTTGTTTTTTTGCAAGCTCTCCATCTTTGCCATAGATTTTAAATTTATATTGTTTTAACTCTTCAAGAGTTTTTATATTTTGATAGTCTTTTTCCATTTAAAATTCCTTTTATAGTTAATGTTATTAGATTTTTGAAAATTCAAAACTAATAACATTGAAATTTTTATTATTTCCATCTATTATTCAACTTCTTTGCATAATATTTTTATTAAATTTTTGAGCCAGTTCTAAATTTAAAATATTCTCATTTAATTTAAGATAAACTCATGAAGATTTAATCTTTATTTTAAAGCTTTCAAAATAAATAATTAAATAATCATCTATTTCTTTATTTTGCTCTTTTGACTCTTTTAAATTTGCATTTATTTCACTGTGATTTTTGTCAAAAATTTTAATTTCCTTAAAATTGTTTAGATCAATTTCAAGGCCTATTCCATAGTAGCTTTTTAAATTACTATTGATGCGAGCACTAATTGAAAAAAGATTTTTTTCTTTTTCAAAAACATAGTTTTGTCTAACTTCAATTGATTGAGAATTTTTGAAATTTCCATTGGCAAATAAAAAAGTTTTTTTTGATTTTTTTTCGTAGATAAACTTAAAAACCTCAGGAAAAATAAGAGCATCTTCTTGATTGACTTCAACTATGCTTTTGGAAAATAAACTTTTTAAAACTGGAACTTTACAAGGATAAAAAGTTATTGAATTAATTAACTTTTGTCCTTCATAAAAAAGACTTTGGATTTTCAAAGGATTTAAAACATTAAATTTAAAGTTACTATCTTCAAAATTGCCATCAAAAATTTTTGTTTTTTTCTTAAAAAAGTTACTTCATCACATAGAGTTAATATTATATGAGCTTTTTGTTTTTGAAATTAAAAACTCACCTTGATTTACATATTTGAAAAAGACATAACTTTTTTAGGTTTTTTAATTACTAGCAAAATTTTTCTAAGCTTTTAAAGTTAAAGATCTCTAGTTAGACTTTAAGTGATATATAGAAAATTTATTGATTAGATTTTCACATTTTTAAATCTAAAATTTGTTAAAATGTAGATCATAGTGTTTTTCAAGGTTTTGTTTTTTAATGAAAGGGGATAAATGTCAGCAATTGCTATAGTAGTGCTAGTTTTTTTAGTAATTTGTTCATTATTAATAATTATTTTATCCCTAATTACCTCTACTGATTCAAATGGTTTTTCAGGGGCTTTAGTTGGTTCTGGTGATCTAGAGCTTTTTAAATTTTCTAAGGAAAGAGGGTTTAAAAAATTTAGTAAATATGCCATGTTTGTTTTAGGATTTTTTGTAATAATTTTGGCTATTTTATTAAAAGTTTTACTACAATAATGAAAAATTTAGTTCTACAAAATTTAAAGTCAAACAAAGCATATTCTTTTTTAGAAATAGCTAGAATTAATAAAATAAATCCAAATTTTAATTCACAACTTTCAAAGGCTCTTTTTAGTTTATTAGATCAAGGTTTAATTGTAAAAAATAACGATGGAAATTTTATAAAAGTTAATGAAATAAAAAAAATTCAAGGAATTTTTAAACAATCTAATCGTAATTTTGCTTTTATTGAAACTGCTGATGAGCAATCTTATTTTGTTGCAAAAGCTCATTTTAATGGTGCTATTAACTCCTTTGAAGTTGAAGCAATTGTTTATGAAAGTCCCTTTGAAAAAGATAAAAAATATGCAGTTGTTAAAAAGATTTTAAAAAACACTCATCCTGAAATTATTGGTTTTATCAAAATTTCAAATGGCATAAAATATTTCAATGCTTTTGAAGAGAGTTTTAGAAGTTATAAATTTTTTGTTGATCAAAACATTGATGTTGAAGAAGATGATGTTATTTTGGTTGTAGTTGAAAAAATTGTTGATCAAAAAATTTATGTCAATTTTGTAAAAAAAGTTTCGACTCTAAAGTCAAATTTTTATCAAATCGACATTGTTTTAGAAAAATCAAAAACAATAATTGACTTTCCCGAAGATGTCTTAGATGAGTTTGCTTTAATTGAAGATCATGTAATTGAAAAAGACTATCAAAATAGAAAAGATCTTAGAGACAAATTAATTATTACAATTGATGGAGAAGATACCAAAGACTTTGATGATGCCATTTATGTTGAAAAAAATAAAGACCATTTTCTTCTTTCAGTTCACATAGCTGATGTAGCTCATTATGTAAAGGAAAACTCAGCCATTGATAAAGAAGCTCTTAGAAGAGCAACTTCAATTTATCTTCCGCACATGGTAATTCCAATGCTTCCTGAAAAACTTTCAAATGGAATATGTTCTTTAAATCCAGGAGTTGATCGATTAGTTATGTCAATTGATATTTTTATTGACTTTCAAGGAAATACCATCAAAACTGAGCTCTATGAAGGGATAATTAATTCAAAACATCGACTAACTTATAACCAGGTCAATGATTTTTACAATAATAAAATAAAGCTTGATCCAAATTTAGAAAAAATGTTAAATGACTCTCTTGAGCTTTCAAAAATTCTCGAAAATTACAAAAAAGATGAAGGTTATATTAACCTAGAAATTGAAGAGTCAAAAGTTATCTTAGACAAAGAAGGAAAAACAGTTGGAATTAAAGTTATTCAAAGAGGACTTTCAGAGGTTTTAATAGAAAATTTCATGGTAAGGGCAAATGAAGCTGTTGCTTGAAAAATGAATAAATTAAAACTTCCTTCAATATATAGAGTTCATGACAATCCAAGTATTGAAAGCTTAGTGCTTTTTGAAAAAACCCTAAAAACTTTAGGAATTGATTTTGACACTCCTAAAATAACAAGTCCAAAAGCTTTTTCTGATTCTTTTGAAAAAATTAAACAAAACTATCAAATTGATAATTTTGTTAAATTAATGGTTTTAAGAACCATGGAAAAAGCCATTTATTCAGATAAAAACATAGGTCACTTTGGACTTGCCTCTTCTTACTATAGTCATTTTACTAGTCCAATTAGAAGATATCCTGATTTACAACTTCATCGATTAATTAAGCAAATGGTTTTTGACAAAAGCAATTTAAAAGAGAAAAAAAATCATTTTTCTTTAATCCTATCAGATGTTTCTGTTCAGTCTTCTAAAAAGGAAGTAGAAGCCGTTAGCATTGAAAGACAAATCAATGACATCAAAAAAGCTGAGTATTATGAATCAAAAATTGGCAAGAGTCTAAAAGCTCAAATTGTTTCAATTTTAAGTTTTGGAATGTTTGTTGAATTTGAAGATAAAGTCAGTGGTCTAATTCATATTTCCAACCTTTTAGGTGAGGATTTTCAAGTCTCAGAAGATGGGCTTTTAATTAGTTCTAATAAAACTAAATATAAATTAGGTCAAGAAATTGATGTAGTTGTTGTTAAAGTTGATAAAAATCTTGGTAAAGTAGATGTGGTTTTAGAAAAAGACTATCAGGAATATTTAAAAAAAGAACAGGCTTTCCAAGCTTTTAAGAAAAATAAATTTACTCAAGATAAAGAAAAACAAAATGGCAAAATTAATTACAAAAAATAAACAAGTTTTTAGAGACTATGAAATTATTGATAAATTAGAAGCTGGAATTGTCCTTCAAGGTTGAGAAGTAAAATCAATAAGAGCTAGTGATGTTAATTTAAAAGGATCATATTGTGTTTTTAAAGCAAATGAGTTATACTTAATCAACTCCTACATAGGTCTTTACATGGCAGTAAAAGGTGATGAAAGACAAAGTAGAAAACTGCTTTTACACAAAAATCAACTTAGAAGATTAAAACAAAAAGTTGAAAGTCAATCACTTAGCATTGTGCCTTTGAGTCTTTATTGAAACAAAAAATCTAAAGTCAAAGCAGAAATAGCCCTTGTTAGAGGACTAAAAAAACATGACAAAAGAGAAAAACTCAAAAAAGAAGAAACTAACAAAAAACTTAAAAAACTCATCTCTTATTAAAAAAGATTTTAATTAATATAGAAAGGTCTAACGTGAAATTTATTGATGAAATTACTTTAAATGTCAAAGCCGGAAAAGGTGGAGATGGCATGATTGCCTTTAGAAGAGAAGCTCACGTAGACAGAGGAGGGCCCTCTGGAGGAGATGGGGGAAATGGTGGAAACATCTATTTTGTTGGAGATCTTGGAAAAAATACCCTTCTTCATTTATATTTACAAAAAAGCATTGTTGGTAATAATGGAGTAAATGGAGGAAGAAAAAATCTTTATGGCGCAGCTGGTGAGGACAAATTTATTAAAGTACCAGTGGGCACTGTTGTTTATGAAGGACAAAAAGTTATAGCCGATATTGTTGAAGAAAAACCTTATTTAATTGCCAAAGGAGGCCGTGGAGGTAGGGGAAATACTAAATTTAAAACAGCTAAAAATAAAGCCCCTCGCATCTCTGAAAATGGTCTTCCTGGTGAGTCTAAAAAATTAACTCTAGTTTTAAAAGTACTAGCCGATGTTGGTTTTGTAGGAAAGCCTTCAGCTGGAAAATCAACTTTGCTTTCAGTTATTTCCAATGCAAAACCAACAATAGCAGATTATGACTTTACAACGCTAGTTCCTCAATTAGGGCTTGTAAAATACTTTGATAACTCCTTTGTAGTAGCTGATCTTCCTGGATTAATTAAAGGAGCACATCAAGGAAAAGGACTTGGAATAAGATTTTTAAAACACATTGAAAGATGTAAAGTAATAGCTAATGTCATTGATTTTGGAGATGAAAATAAAAATCCTCTTCAAGACTATCAAGAAATTAGAAATGAACTTAAGCTTTATAATTTAAATTTAGAAGAAAAAGATGAAGTAATTGTAGCTAATAAAAAAGATCAAGAGTGTTTTGAAAAAAAACTAGAAGAATTTTCAAAACACTATCCAAATAAAAAAATAATTGCCATCTCAGCTCTAAAACAAGAAAATCTAGATAAGTTAAAAGAGGCTTTGTGACAAAGTGTTAAAAACACCAAAGACATTGTTTTTGAGCTCTCTGAAGATGAAGAAGTCTTTATTAATTTTGAAGCTGATTTTAATGTAGTTCATCTTGGAGAGGGCCAATATTTAGTTGAAGGGCCTAAAATTCATCATTTTTACCAAAGAATTCCTTTAAATACTCATGACAACTTGATGCGTTTTAACTTAATTTTAAAAAAAATGGGAGTTTGAGATGAACTGATTAAACAAGGAATTCAAATAGGAGATAGTGTAAAAATTTACGATTATGAGTTTGTTTGAGGCAATGAATAATACCCATTTTTTTGCTTAAAAAAATAATATAAAAAATATGTTATTTTTTAAAATATTGTATATAATACTAAATGCTTAATTCATCAAAAAGAAATGGGCAAAGTGGAGAAGTAGCTCAGCTTGGTAGAGCACTTGGTTTGGGACCAAGTGGTCGCAGGTTCAAATCCTGTCTTCTTCACCATTTTGTGGGGGGGTAGCTCACCTGGCTAGAGCGCCTGCCTTGCACGCAGGAGGTAGAGGGTTCGACTCCCTTCCTCTCCACCATGGCGCTGTAGCTTAGTTGGTTAGAGCATCCGGTTCATACCCGGAAGGTCAAGGGTTCGACTCCCTTTGGCGCCACCATTATATGGAACACCTAGCTGAAGCTGGTGAATTTAAGGACCTATAACTCAATGGTTAGAGTACCCGGCTCATAACCGGTAGGTTGCTGGTTCAAGTCCAGCTGGGTCCACCAAGGGCAATTACCCAAGTCTGGCTGAAGGGAGTAGTCTTGAAAACTACCAGGGGCTTCACCGCCCGCGGGGGTTCAAATCCCTCATTGCCCGCCATATGAGTTCTCTTGTTAATCTCTTTGAGTTCTCACCAATTTTTTATAGCGGAGTGGAGCAGTTGGCAGCTCGTCGGGCTCATAATCCGAAGGTCGTAGGTTCGAATCCTACCTCCGCAACCATAAGGTCCAGTGGTAAAGTGGTTGACTACGCCTCCCTGTCACGGAGGAGATCGCGGGTTCGATTCCCGTCTGGACCGCCATAAAGGCTCTGTAGCTCAGTAGGTAGAGCAACGGATTGAAGCTCCGTGTGTCGCTGGTTCGATTCCTGCCGGAGCCACCATTTGACAATTGTCATCTAATAAACATGGAAAAATTACCATATATAAAATTAAAAAAATATCTTAAATTTTTCCAAAAATATCTTTGTTATAAATTTAACTTCATAGTTAAATTTTTTTTCTATTTTTTATAAAAACAAGCATATTTTTATAAAAAATATATATAAAAATCCTAAATTTGTTTTATTTATAAAGATTTTTTGTTTTTTTTACTATATATATGTAGAACAAAAAAATACTAATGGAGGATCATTATGAATAACAAAGAATATTTACTAAAACTTACTTTCAAAGAGAAAAAACAACTTGTACAAAACGCTTGTTTTTTCTATAAAAAAGTAAAGCAAATTAAAACAATAATTAACTTAAAAGCAAGAGGAACCAAAAAAGAGACAAATCCAAAAATAGATGAATATGATGAAATGAATAAGAGCATTTTTGAACACATATTGGAGAATTTAGAGCCTGTTTATTCTTTGATAATTACTAAAGTTTTTTTAGAAAAACCCAAAGAAGAGACTTGATACATGGATTATTTTTCTAAATCTACTTTTTACAAAAGACAACATGAAGCCATTGATGAATTTATAAATATGTTTTATGGTTAATATTCAATACAATGACACTAGTGCTAATTCACAAATAGTCCATCGCTTTGACATTAATGCAACTTATAGCTTTAACTCAAATTATTCTTTGGATGAAAAACTTGGTTTAGAAATTAAAAGATCATTAATAGACAACCACTTTAGTTTAAAAATTTCCTATACACCAGTTGTTTCTAAAAACTTAATTTTTGAAACTCAAATTAACAATAACTTAGTCTCTAGATATGAAAGTGGCAATGTTATAGCAAACAAAACCGGAAATCTTTTTCTTCTAAAAGAGCATCTTAAAGAAAACATTACTAAAGTAAACAAAATAATTGTTGTTGTTAAAGAAAAAAACGAGCTAAATCAAGAAGAGATTATTTTTAAGGGTGACTATTTTATAACTCGCTATGATTATCAAAGAAATTACATCCTTAAGGATAAAAAACTTTCTTTTAAAATTCCTTGAATTATCAGAGTATCAACAACTGGATATAATGTTAAAAACAGAATTGACCACAAACATGAAAGTGACTATTTTAATGTTGAAATTGAAAAGCAACCTATTAATAGATTAGTACATTTTACAAAGCTTTATAAATTAAAGATCTACAATGATAAAAGTGAAAATGTTTTAAATGATTTTCATTTAAGTATGTCTCCACTTGAAAATACTTTAATTTCAAATGAAAAAGATGAAAAATTTAGGCCTATTTTTAATAGAATTTTAAATAACAAAAATCTCGTTGAAGGCTTTATTGAACTAACTAATAATAGTTATTATGATTTTGATAAAAAAGCAACTTTTGTAGGTTCGTCAAAAAATGCTAAAGAAGGTCTTTTAATTCCCTTTAATTTTAAAGGTAGCTTTGATCCAAAAGTTACATTAAAATTTAATGAAGCACTAGAAAATTTAACCCTTAGCTATCATCAATATTTCCCTGATAGGCTTCTTGATAAATATGAAGGAAAAATTAAATTAAATTTTGAAGAAATTTCTTCAAATATTTCAAAACAAATGAAGTTTTTTACTATTAAAAATGGAGATTTTTCAAAAATAATTAACGAAAATTTATCTTTACAAGCACTTGAAAATTTATATTTTAAAGAAGAAAAGGAGATTTTAAATGATTCAGAAAATTAAGCTTTCATTTCAAAAAGTTAAAAATCTTTCTTTAAAACAAAAGATTGTTGTAGCTCTTGTAACAAGTCTTTCTCTAGGGGCTATTGGTCTTGGAGTTTTTTACTTTACAAATAATCACAACACTCAACTAGCAACTAAAGATTCAAATCAAAAAACTGAGCAAAGTAGCATTAGTTTTAATGTCTTTTCACAAATGGATGAAAAAGATTTTTATCAGTCTGTCTACATTGAAGATGGAAAAGCCAAAATTGACAAAGACATAGTAGCTAAAATTGTAAAAGATCAAATTACTCGACTAGGAGTAAGTCATGGTGATTTAAAAGTTGGTTATTTTGTGGAAAATGAAGTTATTTTCTTGGATTTAATTTGAACTTCAAATAACAACCAAAGAGTGCAAAAATCTTTTAAATTGTATCTAAGTTAAAAGTGTATAATAGTAGATTATGGCCATCAAAGAATGAATAATTACACAACTTTCAAAACTAACTAAAAACAAAATTACTGAAGAGAGTTTATTTTCAGAAATCGGAATTGACTCACTTGATTTGGTAGAACATGTCTCTGATTTAGAGCAACACTTTGACATTGAAATTAGTGATGAAGAGCTTTTAAATATTAAAAAAGTTAACGATATTATTGTTTTAATTGAACAAAAAAGTAAATAATTCTAAAAAGTACATATTAAATTAAACATATGTACTTTTTATTATTTAATAAGCTTAGATTAAAAATGCTCAACTATTTGATCAATAACATCTTTGTCCACTTTGACAAGAGAAATGGCAATAGCCCCTAGTCCAGTATGAACACTTATTACTGAAGGAAGAGATAAAATTAAAGGCTTTTTTCCAAATTCATTTAAAAAGTGCTCTTCATAAAAGCTAATATTTGAATTTTGAGCATGCAAAATTACTGGAAAGTAATTTTTTGAATCTTTGCTATATTTGCCACTTAAAGAACTTATTAATTTAGTAAGAGTTTTTTGAAAAGAAATTCCTTTTCCTTCTTTAAGTAACTCACCATTTTCAAATTTAATAATTGGAACAACTTTTAAAACTTTTGCCAAAGCAGCTGCTTTTGGTGAGAGTCTTCCCCCTGCTACTAATGCATCATTGTATTCAGGAATTAATAAAACTTTTTGGCTTTCATCTCAATGAGAGAGCTTTTTTAATTCTTCATCAAAAGATTGGTTTTGGCTAATGGCTTTTTCAAATTTAATTAACTGTACTATTGTTAAAAAAGAAAGGTGTTTAGATTTAACAATATGAATATTTTTGTATTCTCTTGCAATCAAATCAAGATTTTGATATTGACTTGAAAGCTTGTAAGAAATAGGAAAAACCACAACCTTGTCATATTTGCTTGTAATATCATCAAAAAGACTTATAATTTCACCTCTTGATGAAGCAGAAGTTGAAGTTTTTGAATTTTTTTTGAAAATTTCAAAAAAATTTTTATTATCAAGATCTATTCCATCTTTGTAAGTTTTTTCATCAATGTCTATATTTAAGGGTAAAAAATATCATCCTCTTTTGTTGGCTTGCTCTTTTGTCAGGCCTGAAGAGGAATCAATTACAATTGCTATTTTCATAATCTAAATTATTATATATAAATATTATTTTTTAGTTAAAAATAATATATAATACTATTCGTGCTAGGAGTATAGTTCAATGGTAGAACAACGGGCTTCAACCCCGTGTGTTATGGGTTCGAGTCCTGTTACTCCTGCCATTTTTTTTAATTTCAAAAAATATATCTTACTATTTTATTTAATTTGATAAAGCTCTACCTACGGGGCTTTATTTTCTTTTTTTAATTAATTTTATTAGAAGAATTTAGTCTTTTTTAAATAACTAAAGAAACATTAGCTATGCTTAAACAATTAAAAATTAAACAAAGAAGACAAGTTCAAAAAGCCCAAAACATCTACATATATTTTTGACATTAAAAAAGAAAAAAATGAATGTAATTATTGACTTTTGAAATTATATAAACTAACAAGTTTTTTAACTCATTTAATTGACTTAAAATTATTTAATTTAATTTTTATTTTTAAGTTTTTAGATCTAAAATTTTTTTAAAATCTAGCTGATAAAATCAATCTTTATTTTTAGTTACATAAATGAAATTTTTATTTAAAAAAACAAGTTAAATTTAGCTTTATCTAAAGATTAAAAAAAGCTTTTTGATTGAACTAAAATAAGTCTTTATTTTTACAAAAATTAAACCTTTAAAAAAAGCATTTTAAAATTAGAAAAAATGTTCAAACAAAAAAACAACTTTAAGCATAAATAAGATTAAAAATTGATGGAAAAACTAATAAAAAATCTAGGCTTAAAAGACTAACAATTAAAACTAGATTTTTGTTAATATTTAATTTAAAAATTGAACTATTTTTTTGCAAACATATCTAAAAAATAAAGTGTTTTTTCTTTTATTTTTTTGATTGCATATAAGTTAATTTTTCTAATATCTTTTACATTTGGATATTCTTCAAAAAATTCTTTTATAGCACTAATATGAGCTAAATTAAAATCAGTTCCAATATTAATTTTTCTAATACCAAATTTTCATGCTTTGATAATTTCTTTTTTAGAAAGACCACTTGTTCCATGCATAACTAAAACAGTGCAAATTTTACTTTCAACATTTTTTAAAAGATCAAAATCAATCTTTGGATTTTCTTTATAAATTCCATGCAATGTTCCAAAATTAAAAGCTAAAGAATCTGGCTTAACTAAGTTATAAAATTCTAAGATATCTTCAAGTTTTGTTTTTTGATTTTCGTCTTGATTTTCATGAGAGTTTTTTCCAAGAATTTGACCTATTTCAACTTCTAAAAAAGCTTCATATTTTTTGGCCATTTCTTTTGCTTTTAAAGAAGAAAAAACATTGTTTTTAAAATCTAAAAAAGATCCATCAAACATTACTGATTTAAACCCATCTTTTAAAGCTTTTTCTAAGAGATTAAAATCATCACAATGATCTAGATGTAAAACAAAATTTGCCTTTGAATTTTCAAGTGATTTTTTTAGTGACGGAACTATTAAATCATAGCCAAGATTTTTGATTGTGTTTTGACTTATTTGAATAACTAAATCAACTTGTTTTTCTTCAGCTATTTCAATAAAAGATTTTAGTGTTTCTAAATTGACGACATTAAAAGCTAAAATAGCTTTATTTTTTCTTTTGAGCTTTTTGTAAAAGTGATCAACTTTAGTTATTATTGCCACTTTGTTCCTTTTGAGATTTGAGTTTAATTAAATGATCATAAACAAACTGAACATCTGTTCCAATAATAATGTGATAATCTTGATTTCCAAGTCTTACAACTCCTCGAGCACCTAAATTTTTGATGGCACTATCATTTATTTTTTCTGGTGAGTTGTTCTCCAAAATAAATCTTAGTCTAGTAGCACAGTGCTCAATTGTTTTAATATTTTCAAAACCAATAATATCCAAAATATTTTGTGCCATGATCTGGTATTTATCTTCTGTTTTTTCAGAGTTTGTTTTTTGCTTGCCTAAGCTTTTAAAGCCAAAAATATTTTTGTCACCAGCAACTTCTATTCCAAGCTGCTCTTCTCTTCCTGGAGTTGCTATTTTTAGTTTTTTAATTAAGAAGTAAAAACTAAAATAATAAGTTATTCCCATTAAAAGTGCTATTGGTCAAATTCAAAGTGGATTTGCCATAATTCCTAGATGAGATGCAATTTGTCATGATGTTGGAAATGAAACTAAATAATCAATAAAACCAGCTGAAAAACCTATTCCTATTGACATTGAAGTTCAAGTGGTTATCATGTAGAAAAATGAAGTTAAGATTGCATTAAGAACATAAAGCAATGGTGAGACAAAAATAAAAGCAAAAATTAAAGGCTCATTAATTCCTGTAAGTCATGAAACAATTAATGCTCCACCTAAAAAAGTCATGATTTGTTTTCTTTTACTTTTATCACTTGTCATGATCATAGCAAGGGCAGCTCCTGGTAAGCCTCCTAAAAATAATGGAAAAAATCCAGTTGTAAAAACTCCTGAGTCAATAATACCTCTATTAAAGGCAAAAATATCACCGTTAACACTCATTTGTTGACCTTGTAAATTAGGTCCACTTATAGGAAGTTGAAATCATACAAAAGTGTTTAAAATATGGTGAAGACCAAAAGGTTGAACTAAGCGATTAAAAAATGCATAAATTCCACCATAAAATCCTTTTAAAAAGCCATTTGAAGAAGTTAAACCTTGTCCAATTGAAATAAGACCATATTGAAGTCATGGTCAAACGATTGCAAAGATTAAACCAAGAGGAAGAACCATAGCCAATCCAAGCATTGGAACAAATCTTCTTCCACCAAAAAAAGATAGAGCAGGATGTAATTTAACATCTTTATAACGATTGTAAATTAGCGCTGTTAAAACACCAACTACAATTCCACCAAAAACTCCAGCATCTAACTGGTAAGTTGGTTTGTCATTTTTTAAAAAATAAAGAAGCCTCGTTTTGTTTTCGAGCTCTTCTGAAACTAAAACATTTTTTCAAATGTTAGAGGCTAAAAATCCCTCTTTTAAAAGGGTATTTAAACCAAATCAAACAATAAGACCAACTAAAGCTGCCTCTCCTCTGTGATCTTTTGCAAGTCCAAAGGATATACCAACTGCAAAAATTAAAGCTAAATTAGAAAAAACAATATCACCAATTGAAGCTATTATTTTTCCAGTCATTATTTGTGCTTCACTTAGTCCTATTGATCCATTTGCTAGAGGATCTTGAATTAAAGAACCAATTCTTAAAAGAAGTGCAGCAATGGGCAAAACTGCAATTGGAAGCATTAGTGATTTACCAAGAAGCTGCAATGAAGACAAAAGCTTATTAATATGATTTTTAAAATCTCATTTTTTTATAATTTCTTTACTTTTAGTCATAACTTAAATTCACTTTGCTTTCTTTAGAGTTTCTTCATTTAACAAAGAGGCAGCTTCTTTGTCTAAAATGTAAATACAATTAGGATGTTCTTGAAGAAATGAGGCAGTTACATTTTCATTTGGTTTATCTTCAAGCATTTGTTTAGTTACTTGAGCTTTTTCCTTACCAAAAGAGACCATCATAATTTTTTTACATTGATTTAAAATTGTTTTAACACCCATGGTAATGGCTTTTTTTGGTACTTCATCAATTGAGCTAAATTTATTTTTTGCAATTAAATCTAAAATTGTCTCTTTAGTTAAATTACTTACATGAGTAAGTGAGTCCTTTGGAGTTCCAGGTTCATTATAGGCAATGTGGCCATTTACACCTATTGAGATAAATTGAAGATCAATTCCATTATTTTTTCTAATTTTATTTTCATAATTTAAAGCCTCTTGATCTGGATTTGATGAATTGGACTTTGGTATATTAATTTTTTGCTCATTAATGTCTAAATGATCAAATAAATTGCTTTTCATTTGCTTTATAAATGACTCAGGATGACTAGGATCAATGTCAACAAATTCATCTAAATTAAAGCTAGTAATATCTTTTCATGAAGTTTTGTTTTCTTGGTGATCTTTTACTAGTAGTTGATATGTTTTTAGTGGTGTTTTGCCAGTTGCAAAACCCAGAGTTGAGTCTTTTTTGATTTTTATTTGGTCAATAATTTGTTTTGCACAAAATTTGTGCAAATCTTGTAAATCTTTAAAAATATAAATTTCTCTCATAATACTTCCTTAACTATTGATTTTTTCATAAAACATTTTCGTGATAAATTGTGGTCTTGTTATCGCCGAGCCTACTACTACAGCATTTGCCCCTATATCTAGGGCATCTTTGGCATTTTGTGGGCTATTAAAGCCCCCCCTCTGCAATTAGATATTTTTTGTTTTGCTGACAAATCTTTAAAACTTGTCTTAAAAACAAATAATTATCATCTGTGTTTGAAAAATTTTTGGTATCTTCGGTATAGCCTCTTAGAGTTGTTCCAATAATGTCAAAGTTCAATTTAATGGCATTGTTGACATCTTCAATAGATGAACAATCAGCCATCAAAAGTTGATGGCTTTTTTTGTGTTTAAAAAAATAATCTACAATTTGATTTAAACTTTCCTTAGGTCTTTTGCGAAGTGTGGCATCAATTGCTATTATTTGAACCCCTGTTTTAATAAGCTTTTTCATTTCTTTTAATGTAGGGCTTATATATACATCTGAATTGGGATAATTTTGTTTTATTATTCCAATAATTGGGACATTAAAATTTGCTCTAATAAGCGCTTTAATATTTTTGATTTGAGAAGTTCTTAATCCTTGTGCACCTCCTTGAATTGCTGCTTTTGCCAATTTAACTACAATGTCTTTTCCATAGAGAGCTTCTCCTTTTAGTGCTTGACAAGAAACAAAAAATAATTTTTTTTCAAACATTTTTACCTACTTAAAATAAATATCGTTAATCTTAGATGAAAGAATTTGAGCTTTTCCTCCATAAATTGCTTGTGTTGAATTTCCCTTTTTTATAAATCCTTTGGCCCCTAAATTTTTAAAAGCATTTTCATCTACTAAGCTAATATCAAAAACTTCAACTCTTAATCTAGTGGCACAAGCATTTACACTTTCAATGTTTTCAAGGCCTCCATAGGCTTTAATTAGCTCTTGTATAAGTTGATCATTTTCACTAATTTCTTTTTTGTTTTGCTCAGAAAATTCAATGTTTTGATTTTGAGTTTTTTCTTTATTAGTGCTTTTTTGATTTTTAAGTTCTAAAAAGGCTTTTTTATTTATTAAAACAATTTCTTCTTCCAATCTTCCAGGAGTTTTAATGTCGAATTTTTTTATAACAAAAAAGAAAACAATAAAGCTAATAATTAAAAAAACTATAGAAATAGGAATAGCTCAATAAAAATTAGTTCCTTTTTGGTATGGCACTATTCCATAAATTACATAATCAATAAAACCTCTTGCAAAACCAACACCAACATGAGCTTTAAATATTTTCATAAACATATAAGCAAATCCAGAAATAGGAACATAAAATAGGTAATAAAATGAAGGTGCTACAAATAAAAATGAAAATTCAAGTGGCTCAGTTATTCCAGTTAAAAAAGCAACAAACATTGATGAGCCAACTATAGCAGCTACTTTTTTTCGATTCTTTTTGTATGAAGCTAAAATCATAGCAAGACCAATTCCTTGAATTGCCCCTAAATAAATTGGATAGTCTTGTGTAAATCTTCCTGCATGAACGCCCACTCTAGAAGCTAGCCATTGAAAAATTGGCTCACTTGCTCCTGAATTGTTAATTGGTAGTTTGTTAACAGGTAATTTGTTTATAAAATTTCAAATATTTTGGTCTCCATCAATTGATGGAACTTTAAGATCATCAAAAGCTTTAATAACACTTTGAATTTCAAAAGTATCTAAAACTCCAAGTGAGCTAGCTACATTTTTAAATTCATTTAAAGATAGCTCTCCTCCCAATTTTGTCTGTCATGCTATTGCTATAACAATATGATGAAGACCAAGAGGCATTAAAGCTCTAGCTAGCATTCCATAAACAAGCCCATCTACTCCACCAGGGGCATAAGAGGCTTGCTTTCCAATTCATGCAATTGCAATTCCAATAAAAGGTCAAAGAATTAAAAAAGCAATGGCAAGTAAAACAGAAAAGGGAAGTAATATAAAAGGAACTAATTTAATACCTGAGAAAAAACCCAAATAATATGGAAGTTCTATTTCACTTCATCTATTCATAATAAAAACAACAAATGTAGCAACTATAATTCCACCAAAAATTGAAGTTTGTAAAGTATTTATTCCTAGAGTTTTACCTACTATAAAAGCATTGTCTGGGTTTGTATGAAAAAAGAAGATATCTAAAAATTCATTTTTATCATTAAAATGAATAAAAACAGATTGAATTGATAAAAAAATCAAATATCCAATAATAAACATAAATGTTCCATATATTCGATTTTTATTGGTAAAAGATATTACAACTGAAGCTCCAAAAAGCATTGCTAAATTTGCAAAATAATATCGGAGGCACCTTTAAAAAAATTTACAAAAATTATTGCAACAGATGTTGAAGAATTTGCACCAATTGCCCCACCTATTCCAAGCAATAAACCTGCAATCGGTAAAATGGAAATTGGCAACATAAAAGCTTGTGATAATTTTACAAGTGTTGTTCTTGATTTATTCTTAAAATTAAAAAAATATGTTTTAAAAAAATTGCTCATTTTTACTAGTCCTTAATTTTAAAAAGGCAAATTTAAATCTTTTTTAAAAACATAAGTTCATAGTTAATAATAAAAAAGTTGTCTTTATTTTCTTTGATCAAAATTTTCTATAATCATTAATAATTTTTTTATTGAATTTAATCACTTATTTTCTCTAAGATGTCTTTGTAAATAAGTATTTTTTTACTCAATTTTTTTAACAACTTTAATTTGCCTATTTAAAAAGATTTTTTATCAATTTTTAAGATTTTTTAAATTCAAAATTTTTTGATCGAATTATCAAATTAATCAATTTTTTTGTTTTATAAAAAGCTTTATGAAAATATAAAAAAAGAGAAAATTTACAAATCAAAAAATTCAATTGTATTAAATGAATTTAAAAAGATAAAACTTGAAAATATGTCATTTATGTTAGTGATTTTACTAACAAGAAAAGAGCCTTGTTTTTAAAGTATTTTGGATAGATAATAATCTATCCACAACTAAATTATATTTTTGGTAAAAATTAATTTTTTTGTTTAAAAAAAAGTTTCCAATTTTAAGCTAGAAAATTTTTAAAATCTGCAAAAAAGTTTTTAAAAATAAATTTTTATTTAATACTTAGAAGAGTTGTCTTTATAATTTAAACAAGATGAAAATTTTTCATAAAAAAAATGCAAAACTAACTGAAATCGAAAAAGCAATTGAAGAGTGAATTGAAAAAAACACCAAAAAATTTTTGGAACTTTCAATTAAAGAAGTTGCCCATAATTATGTTTTTTGTTCTGTTTCAGGAATAACAAGGTATATTCAAAAAATTGGCTATTCAAGTTATAGAGAATTTAGAAATGAAATTTTAGTCTCTTTTGGAAAAGAAAAAAATTATCAAGATGATCCTATTAGCTCATATATTGAAAATATTAATGTTTATTATTTATCTTCTCTTGAAAAAACTCTAAAAAATTTAAATAGAGAATCTTTGCAAACTGCAATTTAAAAAATAAGGCAAACAAAATTCACTATTACTTTTGGACTTTCATCTTCTTATGCAATTGCCACTGAGATGTCAAATGGTTTAAATTCTCTTGGATTTTTTTCAAGTGTTGCAAAAAGTATTCATGAAGTTTTTCTATGAATGAAAAATGTTGATTTAGATTCTATTTTAATTTTAATTTTTTCAAAAAGTGCATTAAATCATGAAGTTATGTTTTTGATAAATGCTTTAAAAGAACATAAAATTAATTCAATTTTAATTACAACTAATAAAAACATAATTAGTGAAAATAATTTTTGCACAATTCATTTTGAAACAATTGAACAAAGATATCGTTCAACGGCACTTTCTTCAAGGATAAATCAATTTTTAATAGCTGATATCATTTTAAAAAAACTCTTTTATAAATTAGATAAAAAACAAGAAAATGAAATCTTTAAAAAATTTAATGATCAATGAATTAACAAAGGACAAAAATAGTGAAATGACAAAAGAAAATATTTTTAAAACTACAATTTATAAAAATGTTTTTATAACAACAAAAGATGAGCAATTTTTAGGTTATATTGAAATTGATTCAAAAGGAAAAATTCAAAAAATAAAAAAAGGTTATACTAGAAAAATAGGAATTGATTGTAAAAAAAATTTTTTACTTCCTGGTTTTATTGATGGACATACTCATGGAGGTTATGGCTTTGCTTTTAATGATATTTTAGATCAAGATGGAGAAGAGAAATTTTTAAAATATCAATTTCAAGTTGCTAAAAATGAGGGAGTAGTGGCTAGTGTTTTTGCTACAGTAAGTGAGTCTTGAGATAAGTTAAAAAAATGTCTTTAGTTTTAAATGATTTAGTCATAAAAAAATATTAATATTTTATTTTGATATATGGAAGGTCCCTTTATTTCTAAAGAAAAAAAAGGAGCTCATGATGAAAATATCATCATCCCATTAAACGAAAAATATCTTGAATTTTTTAAAAAACAAAAAAATCTAAAAACAACAATAGTAGTAGCTCCAGAAGAAAATGATTATAAACTCATAAAAAAATATTCTAGTGATTTTCACTTTTCAATTGGTCATTCAAATTGTTTTGATTTTAGTAAAAAATTCAATTTAAAATACTTCAAAAGCTTTACTCATTTTTTTAATGGATCTTCAGGTTTTGATCACAAAAAAGAAGGCCTTATAAATACTATTTTTAGTCAAAAATTACCTAGTGATTTTTTAGTTGAAATTATCAGTGATGGCATTCATGTAAGTTCTCAAGTTTTAAAATTAACTTATCAAATTTTAAACATAAAAAATTTGATAGTTGTCTCCGATTCTCTTAGTCCAAAAGGATTAAAAGATGGAGTTTATTTTTTAGGAAATTTAGAGATAAAAAAAGAAAATAAAACTTTTTATTTAAACAAGCAAAACACCATTGCAGGAAGTGCTCTTGAATATAATAAAAACTTAAAATTTTTTAAAGAATCAACTAATGCTTCATGAACAGATATTGTTTATGTATCTTCATATAATTTGGCAAAAAATTTAAAACTTCAAAATAAATATGGAACTATAAAAGTAGGACAAAAAGCCAATCTCGTTTTAATTGACAAAGACTTTAATATTTTATTTACGTATGTCAATGGAAAAAAATATTAATTTCAAAAGTATTAATATTTTGCTTTGTTTTTTTAATTAAAAACACTTTTTAAATTTCATTGCAGCACGTTGTTTGTGTTATTAGAAAAATCATCAAAGGATAATAAAAGATTTTTAAATATAAATTAAAAAAACTAATTAAGCTAAGTGAGCCAAAAAAAGATGAAAATCAAAAAAAGAAAAATGATATTAATGACTCTTCTAAAGATAGAATCGGAAAATTCAAACTAAGCCAAAGAAAATAATTAGTGAATTATTAAGCATTAGTGCTCTAAAGAAGAATCTTTAGAAAAGTTTTTTAATTATATCTTAGCACTAAGAGATTTAGTAAGGAATCAAAACTCTAATATTCCATACAATAGAGTTGATTTATTTTGTGAAAAAGTTATTTAAAAATATTGTGAAACTCTAAAGTATTTAGCTCAATATCACAATAGAAAAACATAAATTCTTTTACTTTTCTTTATTAGGTTTATATACCAATATTGACTTGTAGCTACTAAGACAATTTAAAGAAAATTAAGATAATTAAAAATTAATATAATTACATAAAACATAAAGGCTATGTAAGATTTATTTTTATCAAAATTTATAAGAAATAATATGTTTTGATCAAATAATTCACTTATGAATTTAATAATAAAAATTAGAATATTATTTAATAAAAAAAGTATTTATATTTTTTAAAAAATCTATTAAAAAAATTTCAATTTCAATTAAACTAAATTTAATATATGAGAAAAAGTAAATTCAAAACCAGCTTTGAGGAAATGGAATATTTACTAGACCTTGATTATGAAACAATAGTTGAATATTTAAAGAAAAAATATGGAATTATTAGTGAATCATATTTTTTGAACAAAAATTGTAAAACTAGAAATACTAGAATAACAAGAACATCCGAGGGTCTATTTATTCACCATATCGATGAAGACAAAGAACAATTACTTTCTCGACCAAGAATAGCTATTAATTATCCTTGAGAATATCAACAAGGAGACCGCCTAGTTTATTGTAATTTGTTGGAACATTGATTGTTACACATTAAAATCACAATATCCCCTAAAGGATTTGGAGTAGGTTGAGGTGGTTTTTTATTAATTTTAAGCAATATTATGGATTGTTTGGTTGATTATAAATTTAGTCAAGAATGAAGAATACCTATTGGAGAATCAATTTTAAAAAAAGACAACGGTAAAGAAACAATTGCAATTATAAAAATGCTTTTAAAGAATTCTTATGAACATCCTCCAAGTTATCCAATAAAATTTCTTTTAGAAGATAGAAAAAGTTTTTATTATTCAATTCCTGAAAAAATAAATTGAGATAATTATGAAAATATAAAAAGAGAACTTGAACAATTTGTTCAAAAAGATAATTATTTAGAAATTTTAAAAAGAGACTTTGAACAATATATTCACGAAAATTCAAAAAGAGAATTTAAACAAATAATGAAGGATCAACAGATAGTGGAGGATCATCAAATAATGGTAGATCAACAAATAATGGTAGATCAACAAATAATTAAGGAATCACCTAAGAAAATGAAGTGATTAAAAAACATAAAAAAACTAATTAGAAAATTATTTGGATATTTTTTAAATTTAAAAGATGTAAATCAAAAAATATAGACCCTATTATTGAAATTTTCCAGGAACACAAATTTCAATATTCAAAAGATTATATGATATATAGATTTGAGGTTTTATATATCTAGTTAAAAAGAATATATTAAATCAAAATTCATATAACAAAGATGTTTTTAATATTTTAGATAAATGCGAAGAAATTGGGAATACTCAATTTATAGATATTGATGATTATGATAAAAATAATATTGAAAAAAATGAAGAATTAAACTTCTGAAAAACAATTAATGATTTATCTAAATTAAATAAAGTTTAAAGTTGCTGTTTGTTTTGTTAATTGTTTTTTAATGACAATAACTTTTCCTAATTGAATCTTACTATGGACTTAAAATCATAAAAAATTAAGATTTACAAATCTAAATAATTTTTTTATTTTTAAAACTAAAAACTTAACATTTTAACTTGGTAATTTTGAATGAAAAAAACATCTTGTTTTGAATTGCATCCTTGCTTTAATTAATTTATGTCTTTATTGTATTAAAGTAATTAATTTTAATCACCTTTACAAAAGATATATATTTGTTATTTTTAAAAGATTTTATTAAGATTTTGTTTTTAATTTTTTGCATGTTTTAAAAATTAAAATAGACTTTTAAAATAACTAATTTATTCAAAATTTTTTAATTCTTCTTTTTTAAAAACAAAACCATATTTTTCCTTAGATTTTTCAAGTCATTTTGAGTAGCTTTTTTGAACTTCATCTTTTGTAAAATTTAACTTGATTTCACTTTTTATATCTTTGTAAAAATATTCTTTAACTCATTTGTTCATATGTCATTTTGAAATGGGGTTGTTTTGATTTCAACCCATTTCAATATACAATGGAGTAAGTTCATTCATAAAGTCAATGATAAATTTATACATTTGTTTATGATTAGATTTTGAACCTCTCAAAAAAAGTTCATCTTTAGTTGCCATAAAATGATTTAAAGGATCTAAAAATTTATTTGCTTTATCTGCAATTTGTTCAAAAAGTTTTTTAAACTCTTTTGTATTAAATTGTTCTTTAAAAGTTTTTTGACTATCATTAATTTTAGTGATTAACATTTTTTCTAAATTAATGTAGTCAATATAAAAATCTATTAAACTGATATTGTTATCAAAATAAATGAGAGTGTAGAGCACAACTAAAGTTAAACCAAGATTTTTATCAAAAAATCTAGATTCATCTTTTTTGAGTTTTTTGAATTCTTTAAGTTCTTTATTATCATTTGATTTATCTAAAGAAATTGTTTTTTCTCAAGATTGTAAAAACTTATCTTTAAGTCCTTGGTATTTTGTCTTTGATTTTTGATCAAAAATTTGACTAGAAGTTAAATCTTGAATCAACTGATCATATTTTAATAATAGCTTTTGATTTATCGAATTTTTATCACTATCATCAATATCTAAATTTTCTTGTTTTATCAAATTTCTTAATCCTAATATGTAATTTCAAAGATCATCTAAACCTTCATTTTTTTCTATATCAATATTAGGAAATTGTTTTATTAAATTATTTAGATTGCTTTGTTTTTTTGTATGCTTGTTGCTTTCTAAACTTTGGCTTTTTTCATTAGCATTTTTTCCAAAATGATTTAAAGAATTTTTGCTTTCTTTTTTTGTCATATTTGGCTCTTTTTGTTTTTCTTGAAAAAAAGTAAAACAGCTTGTTAAAGTTAGAGGGAAAACTCCAAGAATTAGGCTAAAGATTAAATTAATTTTATTTTTCATTTTTGCTCCAAAATTTTTTATTTAAAAATAAGGACAATTATAAAATTTTTAATTAGAAAAAAATTCCTATCTTTTTCCTTTAAAAGTTCATAAATTAAAAAAATAACTTAACTAAGATAGTTTTAAATTGTTATTTCAAAGTCATTAACTAAAGAAAAATCGCTTTATTTTTTAAGCTTTAAACCTTGAAATGAGCATTTTTCTATATAATGAAAAATTATGTCTAAATATACAGTTGATGATTTAAAAATGTTAAAGGGCTTAGAAGCTGTTCGAAAAAGACCTGGAATGTATATTGGATCAACAGATATCAACGGTTTACATCATTTAGTTTGAGAAATTTTTGACAATGCAGTAGATGAGGCCTTAGCTGGCTATGCTAGCATTATTAAGGTCTCTTTAACCAAAAATCAATCAATTAGAGTAGAAGATAACGGAAGAGGAATTCCCGTAGAAAAACACTCAAGCGGTAAAAGTGGTGTTGAACTTGTTTTTACAGAACTTCATGCTGGAGGAAAATTTAGCGAAGGAGCCTATCGAACAAGTGGTGGTCTTCATGGAGTTGGCTCTTCTGTTGTCAATGCACTTTCAAAGGAATTGACAGTTAGTGTTTTTAAAGATGGTTTTGAATATAGAACTAAATTTGAAAATGGAGACACTATTGTCGAAAAAACTCATAAAGTAGGTCCTTCTAATAAAAAAGGAACCATAGTTGAGTTTTTACCCAACTATGAAATTTTTAAACGTGCTCAATTTTTACCAGAGACAATTTCAGAAAGACTTAGAGAAGCATCATTTTTAATACCTAATTTAAAAATTGTTTTCTATGATGAAAATCAAAATTTAAGAGAGACTTTTAACTATGAAAATGGAATTGAAGCTTTTGTTGATTTTATTAACAATGGTAAAAAAACTCTAAACAAAGTTGTTTCTTTTAGTGAAACTAAAAAGAATATTGAACTTTCATGTGCTTTTCAATACAACGATGATTACTCTGAGACTATTATCTCTTTTGTTAATAACGTTAAAACCCGTGATGGTGGTACTCATGAGGCAGCTTTTAAAAGTGCTTTTACCAAAACTTTAAATGACTATGCAATTGAAAAGAAAATTTTAAAAGGTGGTAAAACTTTTGAAGGAAGTGATTTTAGAGAAGGATTAACAGCCATTATTTCTTTAAAAATTCCTGAGTCAATTTTGGAATTTGTAGGTCAAACAAAAGATAAACTAGGAACCATTGAAGCTAAAAATGTTGTTGAAGAAATTGTTTCTCAAAATTTAAAATATTGGCTCAATGAAAAAAAACAAGAAGCCGAAAAAGTATTTAATAAATTCAAAAAAGCCTATGAAGCTAGAATTGCAGCAAGAAAAGCTCGTAATGAAGCAAGAACACTTAAATCCAAGATGAAAGAGACTAAAATTCTTTCAGGAAAATTAACCCCTGCTCAGTCAAAAAATCCAAAAGAAAATGAAATTTTTTTAGTAGAGGGAGACTCAGCTGGAGGAAGCGCAAAATCGGGAAGAAATCGACGCTTTCAAGCTATTTTACCCCTTAGAGGTAAGGTTATTAACACTGAAAAATCAAGGTTAATTGATATTTTAAGAAATGAAGAAATTTCTACTATTATCAACGCTTTAAATACAGGAGTAGGTGAAGATTTTGAAATTAAAAATTTAAAATATCACAAAATAATTATTATGACCGACGCTGACACTGATGGAGCTCATATTCAAGTTTTACTTCTTACTTTCTTTTTTAGATATATGCATGAATTAATTGAAAAGGGGATGGTTTATGTAGCACTGCCACCTCTTTTTAAAGTAACTTTTAAAAATGATAAAAAAAATAAAATAGCCTATGCTTGAGATGAAAATGAACTAAAAGAAATTGTTAAAAACAAAAGTGTTGAAATACAAAGATATAAAGGTCTCGGTGAGATGAATGCAGATCAACTTTGAGAAACTACTATGAATCCAGAGACAAGAAGTTTAGTTAAAATAACAATTCAAGATGCTGCAATTGTTGAAAGAAGAGTTTCAACTTTAATGGGTGAAAATGTAGAGATAAGAAAAGAGTGAATTAATAAAAATGTAAAATTTACTCTTGAAGATGATTTTCAAATTTCAACTGGAGAACTAAGTGAATAAAAAAAATAGCCTAGAACAAGAACAAATCAATGAAAAACTAATTAGTCAAAGTTTAGATCAGATTATGTCTGATCGTTTTGGTCGCTATTCAAAATACATCATTCAACAAAGAGCTCTTCCTGATGCTCGTGATGGGTTAAAACCTGTTCAAAGAAGAATTCTTTATTCAATGATGGATTTAAAACTTTGAAATGACAAGCCCTTTAAAAAATCAGCTAGAATTGTAGGAGATGTCATCGGTAAATATCACCCTCATGGAGATAGTTCTATTTATGAGGCTATGGTTAGAATGGCCCAAGATTGAAAGATGAATATTCCTTTAATTCAAATGCACGGAAATATCGGTTCAATTGATGATGATCCCGCTGCTGCTATGCGTTACACTGAATCACGGCTTGCAGAAATTTCTAATTTAATGCTTGAGGGAATTGAAAAAAATGTAGTCTCTTTTGCACCTAATTTTGATGACTCTGAAAAAGAACCAACTGTTTTGCCTGCTTTAATTCCAAATTTACTTTTAAATGGAGCTCGTGGAATAGCAGCTGGTTTTGCAACAGAAATGCCTCCACACAACTTAGGTGAAATTTTAGACGCTGCCATAGCTAAAATTAGAATAAGCAGTCTTAAAGTTGAAGATTTAATTAAATATATAAAAGGTCCTGACTTTCCTACGGGAGGAGTTATTCATGGACTAAGTGGAATAGTTCAAGCTTTTAAAGAAGGAAGAGGAAGAATTTCACTTACTTGTAAATATGAGCATATAAACTTGCCTGATAAAAATGAAATTTTAATCACTCAAATACCTTATGGAAGTGTTAAATCAAAAATAGTAAGAGACATTGATGAAATCATTGTTAATCAAAAAATTGATGGAATTAAAGAAGTTTTAGATCAATCAGATCGTGATGGAATTTCTATTGCTATAAAATTAGAAAAAAAAGCTAATCATGAAAGCATTATGAAATATCTTTTTTCTAAAACTGAACTTCAAGTTTTTTATAATTACAACAACATTGCCATCAAAAATGGCTCACCAACTTTACTTAATTTAAATGAGCTTTTGGATATTTACATTGAGCATTTAAAGACTATTAATGTCAAGATTTTAGAATTTGATCTAAACAAAGCTCGTCTACGATTAGAAGTTGTTGAAGGGTTTTTAAGAGTTGCGCAAATTACTGATCAAATAATAGCAACTATTAGAGCTTCAAATGACGGTAAAAAAGGTGTAATTGAAGATCTTATTAGAATTTTTGCCTTTAGCCAAAGACAAGCAACTGCAATAGCTGAACTTAGACTTTATAGACTTAGTCAAACTGACTTTTATTTATATCAAAATGAAAAAGAAGAGTTGATTAAACAAATTAATGATTTTGAAAAAATTCTCAATAGTGATAATGAATTAAAAACTTACTTAGTTAATATTTTGAAGAAAATTAAAAAAACTTATCCAACACCAAGAAAAACACAAATAATTGATGAAGAGCTAAAAAGAAACTATGATATTGAAGAGTTAGTTGTTGATGAAAAATGTTATGTTTCATTATCACAAGATGGCTATTTAAAACGAGTTAGTTCAAAGACTTTTAAAACAAATGATTTTGCTAGTTTTGGTCTAAAAGAAAACGATAATTTATCTTTTTTATCAAAAGCTACAACAAAAGATAAATTACTAATTTTTAGTGATCATGGAAATTATGCAATTATTCCTATTTATAAAATTGAAGAACAAAAATCAAAATCCTTTGGTGTTCACATTAATGATTTTGTTTATTTTAATAGTTATGAAAAAATTATTTATGTTTTAGTTGTAAATGAATTTAGTCAAGATTATTACATTTCATTGGTAACTCAAAAAGGACTAGGTAAAAGAGTTTCACTTAACAAATTTTTAATCACAAGACAGTCTAAAATTTCAAATGCAATAACTCTAAAAGATGATGATCGCCTAGTTGATGTTAGAGTATCAAAAGGAAAGCAAAATATCATTCTTTTTACCAACTTTAATAACGTTGTTAAATTTAGTGAAGATGCCCTTCCTGTTATATCAACTAAAGGTCAAGGAAATAAGATGATTCAGCTAAGTGAAGGCGAAAAAGTTAGTGCAATGTCAATAACAAAAACAACTGACAATTTAATTTTAATTACTAATAAAAATAATTTAATAAAAGTTCCTACTTCACATTTTAAATTTACTCCAAGAGCAGCTAAAGGTAAAAGAATCTCTGAAGAGTTAAAACTAGGCTATCAAAAAATTGTTTTAGCTTATAATCAAAATTTGCATCATAAGTTGATTTTGGTAAAAAATGAACTTGAAAAAATTGATCCATCAAAAATAGTAAATTTTAAAATAACAAAACTAAATGCTGATAATTTTTTCTTTAGACAAACTTATGATTTTAAAGTTAAAAATAACCTTAATAGAATAAGTGAAAACACAAGTGAATTTTCATTTGATCAAAGCGAAAATAATCAAAATGATTTTGAAAAAGATGAATTGAATAAAACTCAAACAATAAAGAAAAATTTCAATGAAAAAAATGATAAAGATCAAGAGCAAAATAATTTTTCAAAAGCTGAAAATTCAACACAAGAAAAACTAGAAATCAAAAACCAAAGCAATGCAAAAAAAACAAAAGATTTTCAGTTAAACTTTTTTGATAAAAATGAAAAAGATGATCAAAAAGATAATGATCCAGATAAGCTTTTTGACAAATTAGAAAATTTTATTGATAGTATTGAAATTAATGACATTGATTCATATTTGAAATCAAGAAGAAATAAAAAAGAAAAAGAAAAAAACAAAGGATAAAAATGAAATTAAATAAAAAAATAATTTGATCATCGGCTCTTTCAATAACTTCGATTATTTCACTAGCTACTTTTATAAGTTGTAGTGGCCAAAAAGAAACAATTGTTGTAGAAACACAAATAAGTAGTGATAATAAAAATCTTATAGATCAAAAAATAAAATCATCACTAAAAAACAACTATCTTAGTCTTGGATCTTTTGATAAATATTTGCAAGTTGATTTAGCAAGAAACTATGATAAAGAATTTATAAAATTTTATAGAGATACTTTAAATAAACTAGAAGAAACTAGAGGAGAAATTGCTTCAAAAATTCTATCACTTAATTTATCTAATTCTTCTTATTATCAGGAATTAAATAATTTAAAAAGTGAATTTAAAAATTTAATCTCTCTTTCAGAAAGTGAATATAAAAAAGCAATAAAAAAAGTCAACTCTTCTATAAGTGATAGTGATATTGAAACAAAAGATTTAAAAAACTTTAGTGAGTTAAAAAGCTTTTTAAAAACCCACTTTATTGAGTATAAAAATGTTGATTTTAATAAGTTAAATGCTTTTGAATTAAGTGAATTTTTAGAAGATGAAATATTTACAATGTTTTTAACTAGAATAAGTATTAAAGAAAATTTAAATGCAGAAACATCTTTAAAAATTTTAGGACAACTTTTACATCTAAGTTTAAAAAAACAACTACAAGTTATTGCCATTGCCATAGCCTCTGAAGATATCAAATTAGAGCAATCAATACTATCTTATAAAAAACAAAATCCAAAGTTATTTATTCAAAAAGAAAAAACTAAAATTGAACCATCTTTAAAAGCAAAAGTTGAACAAAGCAAAACAGAACTTGAAAAACTTGAAAAATCATTTGAACAATTAATTTCAAAGTATGAAAAAGCTAAAAATACAAATGTTATTGCTGAAGAAAATTTTACTAATGCTAGAAGACAGTTTTATTCAATATTAAATGACTTTAATGGATATAAAACTAATGAAATAAATATATTTGGTCAAAATATTAAAAATGGTCTAGTTAAAAATTTAACTTCACTACAAGAGAAAATAGGTCAAATTTCATATCTTCCAATTCTTACAATAAATCAAATTAATGCTTTTTATAAAATAACCCAAGATGCAAAAAATGTAGCTAATTCTCTGGCTGTAAATTCAAAGTTTATTTTATACAATTTAAATGCTTTTTTAGCTTCTGTAGAATTAATAAAAAAATCTTTAAATAATTCAAAGGACAATCAAGAAATAAATGCATTTAAAAATGATCTTGAAAAAATTTTAAATGATTTAAAATCTCAAGATTTAACTTCACTAAGTGATTCAATATTTTCTCTTTCAATAGAAGTTCAAAAAAACTTTGCTCTAGCTCAATCTTTTTTACTTCAATACGCTTTTGATACTATTGCAGATCTTAATGAAGAAAAATATAAATTAATATAAAAATTTTTAAATCTAAAAAAGTTAATAGTTTAAAAATATAAATAAACTATATATAAAACAAGTAATTAAAAATGAAAGGAAAAAAAGTGATAAAAGTTTCAAATGAAAAAGAATTTCCAATAAGTTTAAAATTAATTTTTAAACAAGAAAATATGAATGATTTTTTAATCCAAGAAGATCATCAAATAACAGAGATTAACTCTGAAAATACTTTGTATTATTTTGTAAAAGACAAATCAAAATATGATATTAAATTTTTTAAAAAAGCTGCCTCAAAAATTGTGGAAAATCAAAATAGAAATTTAAATATTGACATTTCTAGTTTTTCTCATAATTCAATAGCACTTGAGAGTATTGTTAAAATATTTGTAGAAAAATATGAATTTAAACATGCAAATTTATTTAAAGAAAAAGATAAAGATGATAAACAATATTCAATCAATCTTTATGTTAGTGATAAACAAAAAATATTAGTTTTAGAAACTTTACTTGAAAAAACTCTTATTTTGACAAATGCTTTAAATACTGTTAGAAAACTTCAAATATATCCACCAAATATTTGTAATTCTGAGTGGTTAGCTGATTTTGTTTATGAAGATTTAAAAAAAATAGATTCACTAAAAATTAATATCTACAATAAAAGTCAAATAGAAGATTTAGGTATGAACTTGTTTTTGTCAGTAAATAAAGGAAGTGCATATGAGCCTAGATTAGTTTCTATTGAATATAACGGTGATCCAAGTTCAGAAGAAAAAACAGTTTTAGTTGGTAAAGGAATTACATTCGACTCTGGAGGATATAACATTAAAACTTCACATATGGGTGGGATGAAATTTGACATGTCAGGAGCTGCCATTGCAGCTTATGCCCTAAAGGCAATGGCTCAACTTCGAGCAAAATCAAATTTTGCAGCTCTTATGTTAATTACTGACAATCGTTTAAATAGCGTTGCAAACATTCCTGATTCAGTTTGAAAATCAATGAATGGAAAAACTGTTGAAGTAACTGATACTGACGCTGAAGGAAGATTAGTTTTGGCAGATGGAATAACTTTTGCCATTAGAAAACTAAATGCAACTAGAGTAATAACAATAGCAACTTTAACCGGAACTATTTTATATACTCTAGGAACTTCTTACACCGGAGGATGAGCTACAAACAATAAAACTTGAAAAGAGCTTTTATCAGCTGCTAAAAAACATGATGAACCTATTTGAAGATTACCTTTAAATGAAGACTACATTGAAAGCTATAAAAAATCAAAAGTAGCTGATTTGGTTAATTGATCAAGTGCTTCAAAACCTGATTCAAATAGTGCTGCTATGTTTTTAAAAGAATTTACTGAAGAAAAAGATTTTGTTCATCTAGATATAGCAGGAACCGCTGAAATAGAAGGTGAACCTCAAGGAGTGCTTGTTAAAACATTGGCTCAATTAGCTCTTGATATATAAGTTTTTCAAAATTTAAAAAAATACATTTTAAATTAGCTACATAAGTAGCTTTTTTATTTTCTTAAATTTTTCCAAAATTTGTCATGTCTTTTTTTATTTTTTGAAAAAAATTACTTTTTTAGAAATTAATATATGAAATGCAAATTACATTACAACAAGATTTAAGAGATTGTGGACTTTCTGTTTTACAAAGTTTTCATTATGAATTTTTTGGTAAAAAAATTGATATTAATGTTTTAAAAAAACAAGTAAATTTTGGCAATAATGGAATCAACATAAGTGAGCTAAAAGAGCTAGGTTTAAAATGAGGACTAGCCCTTACATCTATGAGTGGTGATTTTGAATCTTTTATGAAGATCAAAATTAAAACTCCTATTATTTCGATTATCTTAATTAATGGAGCAAAACACTATGTCATAGTTACAAAAATAAAAAAAGATAAAGTTTATTTTTTAGATCCGATTTTTGGATCTAAAGTTTTGAGTTCATGAGAATTTAAAGATCTATATCAAAATGTTATTATCACTGTCGAAAAAGCTTTTGTTCAGGAAATTAACTATAAAATTTCAAATTTTGTTTTTTCATATACAGGCTTTAATTTTAATTTTTTTATTGTTGTATTAACTATCTTTATTAGTCTTTTAACTTCCTTTGCTTCAAGTTATTTTTTAAAGTTAATTTTAGATAGTGTTATTCCCTTAAAATCCAATGAGTTACTTTTGTATTTAACTATTGTTTTTGCTTGACTTGCTATAGTAAGAATTTTTAGTAATTTTTTAAGAGGATATATTATCGGTAAAAATGAGAAAAAAATCTATTTAAATCTTAATGAAAAATATTATTCAAAATTAGTTAATTTAAGCTTAAAAAATATTTCAAAATTAACAACTTATGATTATGTTAGAAGAGCTAACTTTTTAAGTGAAATTGCAGCTTTTAAAGCACAATTTATCTATGGTATTTTAAGTGAAATAATTAACTTTCTTTTTGGTGCTATTTTACTTTCATGAATAAGCTATAAAATGTTTTTAATTTCATTTATTATTGGAATTTTAATATTTTGTATTTCATTTATTTTCCAAAACATTTTTATTAATAAATATAATAAAATTTTGGTCTCATCTCTTAAAAAATACACTACTAATTTAGACTTCTTATTTTCACTAAAAAATCTAAAAGAAGAAGATAATCTAAAGTTTATAAACTCATTTAGAAATAGTGCTCTTGAAGAAGATTTTAAGATAAATTGAAACTTTGAAAAAATTATAAAATGGCAAAATTACATATTTGAATTTTTGATGATTTTATCCCCTATAGCAATTACTTATCTAGGTATTAGTCAAGTTCTAAAAAATGAAATAACAATAGGATCTTTTTTGATGTTTATAACTGGTTTTAACTACTTCATAAGTCCTATAAGAACTTTTTCAGAAATACTGACAAAATACCCATTAAATAAAGAAAATATTAATATGGTTAATTTCATTTTATCATTTGAAAATGAACAAATAAATGATAATGGATTAGAGATTAAAAAAATTGAAAAAATAGCCTTTGAAAATTTAATTTTTGAATTTGAAAAAAATAGAAATATTTTAAACATCAAAAATTTTGTTATTGACTCTGACATTCAAATTTCGGGAAAAAATGGATCAGGAAAAAGTACACTTTTAAAGATTATAAAAACAACTCTAAAGCCTAGTTATGGAAGCATTAAAATTAATAATGTTGATCGCAATTATCTTAATTTAAAAAAATTTAGATCTAACGTTTTTTATGGCGAACAAGGCTATTATTTTAATAGTTCATCTGTTTTTGAATTTATTACTTTTAATAATGTTGAATATGCAAAAACTTTCAAGGAAAATATCATTAAATACAACCTTAATGATTTGCTAATAAATGCAAAAATTAATTTTAGTGAATCACTTCAAAATAATGGTGCATCTCTTTCATCTGGTCAAAGACAAATCATTTTGCTTTTGAGACTTTTTGTTAGAAAATATAATCTTATTTTGTTGGATGAATCTTTTGAAAATATTGATAAAGAAAATATTGAAATTTTAAAAAGTGCAATTAATGAATTTCAAGATCAAGCACTTTTTATTGAGATAAGTCATAATGATAATTTTATAAAAAATAATAGAAGGATTTACATTGATGAAATTAACAAAAATTAATTCATGAATAATTATTTTATTTATATTTTTCCTAATGATTTCTAGCTTTATTTTTTATTATTTTTTTATCAAAGAAATTCCTCAACAATATTACAGTGAAGTTAAAGTTGATGCAAACAATAAATATAAAATCGCAATTGATTCAGAGCTTGCATACAAGTTAAAAGTAAATTCCAAAATACACATTTTTTTCAATAATCAAGAACATGAATTTTTAGTTGAAAAAATCAATTTTTTAGAAAATAACAACTTTGAAGCACATTTAAAAAAATCAGCTTTAATTGATAATTTAATACCAAACACTACTTTAAAAATAAGAGTGAATTTTGGTTATCAACCTTTATATAAATTATTTTGAAATTAAACTTTAAGTTAATTTCTTTTTTTATATAATAAAAACCATGAACATCATAAACATCACTAATAAATCAAATTTTCGATTTATGTATAAAAAAGAGTTTTTAAAGATAATGGATATTATTCAAGAAAAATTTAATTTTAAAAAAAGAATTTCTGTTGATTTGTTAATAACTGATAATAAAGAAGTAAGAGAAAATAATTTACTTTATAGAAATGTAGATAAAGAAACTGATGTATTGTCTTTTCCTTTTGGTGATCCTGATTTTTTTGATCATCTTGATTTTATTCCTCTTGGATCAATTATTATTTCGCATGAAAAAATAGTTGCTCAAGCTCTTGAGTTTAATCATAGTAAGAAAAGAGAATTTTGTTATTTATTTACTCATTCTCTTTTGCATCTTTTAGGCTATGATCACAAGGAAGAAGATGAAGAAAAGATAATGAATCAATATACAAAGGAAATTGTTGAAAAATTAAATATTTATAGATAAAAATTAAAAATCTATAAATTTATTTTATAAAATCTAAATATGAATGAAATTTACAATGAATTAAAAACTTTGTTAGAAAAATCTTACTCACCATATTCAAAATTTAAAGTTGCATCTATTGTCCTTGATAAAGGAGGTAAAAAATTCAAAGGAGTTAATGTTGAAAATGCGGCTTATCCTTCAGGAATTTGTGCAGAGCGCTCTGCTTTATTTGGGCTATAAGTCATGGATTTAAACCTGGAAGCATAGACAAAATTTATATTTTTTCATCATCTAATGAACCAATTGCTCCTTGTTTAGGGTGTCGTCAAGTTATGACAGAGCTAATGGATGAAAACGCTTTAGTGATTCTAATATCAAATGATGGAAAAAAAATAGTAGAAAGAAAACTTGAAGAATTTTGTCCATACCCAGTAAAAGCAAAAGACATAAAATAGGAGATATAAAATAATGAAAATACTTTTTAGTACAATTATAGGAAGACCCAATGTTGGGAAATCAACACTTCTAAATAATATTTTAGAATATGATCTTGCGATAGTTAGTTCAAAACCCCAAGCTACAAGAGATCAAATTATGGGAATTTACTCTGATGATGACTATCAACTAATTTTCACAGACACTCCTGGAATATATAAAACAAAAACTAAATTTGGAGAAAATCTAAATGCTCAATCTTATGAGTCTTTAAAAGATATTGATTTAGTAATTTTTCTTAGTCCAGCAAATGAAGAAATTGGTCCTGGAGATGAATTTATTTGTGAAAAAATTAAAAATTTCACAAATAAGATAGCTCTAATTACAAAAATTGATTTAGAAAACTCTGAAGAGGTACTAAAGAAAAAAGCTGAAAAATTAAAATCACTTGGCTTTAAAGAAATTTTTGCAATTTCTTCAAAAGATCATGGTTCAATTAAAAAATTAATTAATGAAATTAAAAAATATTCATATGAAGGTGAAAGACAATTTGATGAAGATATGATCACTGAAAAAAGTGAAAAATTCATTGCAAAAGAAAGTATTAGAGAAGCTTGTATTGATCTTTTAGAACAAGAATTACCTCATTCAATTTTGGTTGAAATAGATAGCTTTTCTGAGGAAGAAAGAGAAGAAAAAAACTTAGTAGAAATTCATTCAACCATTTATGTAAATAAAGAATCTCAAAAAGGAATTTTGATTGGTAAAGGTGGATCAAAGATTAAAAAAATAGGAATTTCTGCAAGAAAAAAAATTCAAAGAAAACTTGGTGTTAATGTAAAACTTTTTTTAAAAATCAAAGTCAAAAAAAATTGGGTCAACCAAGAAAAAATTTTTAAAAAATTTGATAACTAATTTTAAAGTAAAAATATTAAAAAAGCACTCTTGACTAAGTGCTTTTTTTGTTAAAATCAAAAACTAAAATTAGCATTAAAAACTTATATTTTAAAATGTGATTTAGGATTAATTATGACTTTGAGATTCATTTGGTTTTTTAATCAAATTGATGATCATAGGTTTATTATTTTCTGATTCAAGATTGCTTTTTATCAAACTTAAAATTTCTTTTCTTTTTTCTACCTTGATGAACTTATTATTTTTTACTTCCTCATGATCAACATTTTCGTTTAGAAATCTTTTTTCAATTTTATAAATAAAGCTTGTATCTGCAAATAAATTGTTATTTTCAATTTGATCTAAAAAATAATAATTATTAGCTAAATTTTCATTTGTATTTTTACAAATCAAAAAGTAATAATCATTTTCGTCAAAAGTAAGAACTATAAAATCTTTTTCATCTCTTTTTTCTCCCAAAAAATTTTTGAAAATATTTTCATTTTGAATTTTTAATGGTTTTAAAATTGGTAATTGCATATTTTTCCCCTTCTATTTAATTCTTCTATTTTGTTTGTTTTTAAAAAATCATATTAGTCCTCCTATTGCGATAATTACAACAAAAACAACAGGTATTAAATAAATCAAATCACTACTACTTTTTTTAGATTTTTCCTTTAGAAGATTAGCTTGAATTTGGTTTTGTTTTCCAATAGGTATTTCAGTAATTTCTTTAAAATCATTTTTATTTAAATTTATTAAATTAATACTTGTGGACCCAAGGCTTTTGTGTGAATTTGAAACAATTGTAAATCTTTGAATATTTTTAACACTTTCACTTTTTCTTAATAAGTTATTTATTAAATCTATGTTAAAAAGATTTTCGATTTTATAGTCATATCCATATTCTAAATTTAGCTTTTTAAACTCTTGATCAACTTTGGTAATTAGTTCGATTAAAAGCTCTTCATAGTCACTAGCTTGAAGTTCAATAGGAGCCATGTTTATATACTTTAAATCAAGTCTTATTGGCTCATGATTTTCAAGTTTTACTTTTATGACTTTGTTATTTTTTAAATAGTTATTTTTTGGAATAACTTTTATATCAAATTCATACTTGTTGTTATGAGGAATTTGTGATATTTGTTTATCAAGATCTTCAAGGATATAGTGTTCATTTATATATAGCTTGTAAGGGCTTAATTTTTTAGAAATTTCTAAAATCAAATTTTCTCTAAATTCAACTATATTTTTTGAAGTTATTTCAAGATCAAATTCTTCTATTTTTTCTAGATCATCTATGGTAGGAAAAATGGTGCTTTCAATTTGATTGTAAAGTCGAAAATACTTTATGTAATTTTCATTTTCACCATTAACTATTAGAGTTAATTCAATTTTTTCTGGAATTTCATTTTTTAAAAATACTTTGTTAGCTAATTTTAAATTTTCATTATTGAGAACTAAAAATTTTTCTTTGTCAAAGTTTGTTGAACCATTTACTTGTTTTTCTAAGTGAGATAAAATTTGGTTTTTAATTTTTTCAAAATTAGTCTCACCATTTAAATTTAAATCAGCAATTTCTAAAAAGATAATGTTGAATATTTGTTGATTAAAATTTTTACTAGATAAAAATGAATTTGACTTTGCATTGTCTTCTAAAATGAACTTGTGATAAACATCACTGTAGCTTAAATAAAAGTAATCTTGATAATCTTTTTTTACATGAAAAAGATATTCAACTAAATAATCCTTTTCTTTTCTTGAAATGTTAATTTTTAAATCAATTTTTTCTTTATCAGTTGAGTCAAAAATCAAATTAGCAATATTTGAATTAATTTTTTTACCATCTTTTATTAATGAATTTATCTCAATAATTCTTTCTTTGTTGATATTGATGGTTATTTGTTTTTTGTTTATTTTATCTTTGTAAAAAATACTTTTTTTCTCAAAAGTTAAATCGTAATTTGGATGGTCATATTGATAATCAATTTCAACAAAATTTTTTGTGTTTTTAAATGAATTTATCTTTAAAAATTCTTCTTCATCAAGCAAGCTAATTAATTTATTTTTATTGTCAACATAAGTTGATAAACTGTCCATTTTATTTTCAATATCAAAAATTTTTTTATTATATTTATTATTTTTTATATTTAAAAATTCAATCAAATTTACATTCAATAATTTTCAATTTTGAACTATTTCTTCATAAGAAAGTGAAGAAATAGATTCTTCAAAATTAAAGTTTTTCAAAAGGTAATTTTTAAGGATATTTCCTGCTATTGATTTTTCAACTGGAACTAAAATTTTTTTATCAATTAATTCATTAAGATGCTTTAAATTTGAATATCCAACACTTATTAGATTGTAGTTTGAAAAATAATTTGTGTTTTTAAGTTCTAATAAAAAATTACCTGATTTAGAAAAAGAATTATTATTGTCTTTTATTGTTATTAATTCTTCTTGTGAAAAATCATTGTTAGATAAATTTCAAAAATATTTTTTAAGTGTAAGTGAATTCTCGGGATAAGGAAGATCTATTGAATAAGCTTTTTGTGAAATTGAAACTTTAACAAAAGCACCTTCTTTTATATTTGGAAAAACTTTTTTGAAATTAGGTGAAAGATGATTTAACTTTTCATGTTCTAATCAAAATATCTTTTCTTCTAATCCATTATGTGGATTTATTCTTGGATTATATTTTGGATTGACCTTTCCATTTTCATTATGTTTATCTACAAGCTTTTTATGTTCTAAATTATTAATTGGATCTCAATTAAATCAACGTGCTTTTATGGCGCTGTCTTTTAACTCTTTTGAATATATGATTTCATACAAAGTTTTGTTTGTATCTTTTGTCTTTATTGTTATTTTTGTTGTTTTCTTTTTTCTTTGTTGATGTTCTAAATCAAAGAAAAATAAATTATCTATATTATCAATTGCTATGTCATCAACATAAATGACTTCATTGTTTTGATCACTAGAAATAAAAGCCATTCTTGGAAATTGATTTACAAGTCAGTGACCTCCATATTCATTACTTATTTCTCTTTCTTCATGAATAAATTGTGGCACTTCTTTTTCAAAACCATTTTTACCATCAAAGTTTTTATAAACATTATTTTTGTAATAAATTAAAAGCCTTTGTTTTATGGGTGATTGAGAGTTGATATCTGATCTTGATATTTTGACTCTTTTAATACCTAAATCAATGATATTTTGCACATTAAAATATTCACCTCTAAATAAAAGTAAAAACTTAACATCAGAGCTTATTAAATCATCAGAGAGTATTTGATATTTAATTTCAAATTTATTTTTATTAAAATCAAGAGCTTGAATTTTTTTATAAATTTCATTATGTAAAAGATCTAAGTTAACATTTTCTTTTCAAAATAAAAGTGAGCTAGAAGTAAATATTTCAAAATTTAACTTATCAAAATCTTTTACAATTTTTTGTATTTGAGAGTTAATTTCTTTTTTATAAAAAACATTTCTTTTTATTTCTAAAATAACATCAACTTTTTTCCTAAATTCATTTAAAAACAATGAATCATTTTTTGGACTTTTATAGTCAATATAAAAATCAAGTTTTTTTATTGATACTGAAAAATGATTGTCATTATATTTTTGTGATAAATCACTTTTTATCTTTTCTATTCTTTGTTTTATGTTTGTGATTTCTTCAATAAAATCTCATGATTGTGATGATTTATCATTGAAGAAAAATTTAACTGAATTTAACTTATCTATATCATTTGTTTTAACATTCAAATTTGTCCAATTTTCAATTTGTGAATTGTTATTGCCAAGTGAAAAATTTTCGTTTGAATTATCAATATTAACTATGTAATTAATTTTTTCAAAATCACTTTTATAAATATTTAAATTTTTTGTTTCTATGAATTTTGAAATAATGCTTAGTGTTTTTTCACCTATTTCTTCATCATTGTTTTTTCTATATTCATCAAAGTTTTCTAGGGAATTTTTTTTAAAAACTTGAGTTATATTTTTTTCTTGAGCAATAGTGCTAGTATTACTTGATAAAAAAAATAATAAACTCATTGGTAAAAATAAACTAGAAGCAATAATCTTTTTCAATTTCATTGTAGTGTAAGTGTAAAAACTTTCTTGTCATATTATTCATCCCTAAAATTAGTTGTCCTTTCTTTGCCTTTGTTAGAATTTTTTTCTCTTCTTCTGATATTCCGCCAGTTGAAGAAAACATTTTTGAAACATTTGAAATATCTTCACTTCTTAAATTTAAGAAAAATGTATATTGTGTATTTGAAATAATTGCCAAACTTTTTCGAGAAACTTCTCCTTCTAAATTAAAATCACTTGGATTTTGAGTTGCCAAAATTACCGAGCCATTGTACTTTCTAATTCTTTTTATTGTTCTAAAAAGAAAATTTAAAGCTTCTAAGTTATCCTTATCTATAAAAAGGTGTGCTTCATCAAAAAAGATAACTAACTTTTCTTTTTTAAATCTATTTAAATTAATTTCTCTTTGGATAAAACCTAAGATAGTAAATAAGCTATTAATTAAGAATTCTTTTGATGTAGTTTCATAGATATCTTTTACATTTATAACAACTAAATTATTTTCAAAATTTAGGTTTTTACTTTTGTTATATAACTTTGAAAATTTACCATTATTTTCAAAGTCAAATTCTAAGATATTAATTATCTTTTTCAAGCTTTTATCATCGTTTGATTTTAAGATTTTTATTAAATCAGAAATTATTGGAAAGTCTTTTGAAGAAATACTTTTATCTTTAATTTTGCTTAAAAAAATTTCATCACTATAGAGCAAGTTAACGTTAAAAATTATTCTTCTTTAATCTTCTTCATTTAATTCTTTATATAAGATTTTAAATCACTCTTTTAACCACATTAAGTGATTGTTTTTGCTTGTTTCAAAATCATCTAAAAAATTATCAATTATTTCAAGTGGATTAAGTGATTTATCACTGTTGATATTCAAGTTGATGTTTTCTCCATTGAGTCTTTTTGAAAAAGTTGCATATTCATTTTCTGGATCGATAATGATTACTTTATTTCCACTTGTGATTTGATTTGCTAGAATTTTTTTAGCAAGTGTACTTTTACCACTTCCACTAGTGCCTAAAATGAATGTATTGAAATTTTTGCGATCATCATTTTTTGTAAAAATATCTAAAATAATATTTTCATCTTGTTCTGTTTTTCCTAAAAAAAGTGAATTACCATCATTGACAGATGAAGTTAAAAAAGGCCATGATTCAGCAAAAGTATCAGCTGGTAAAAATAACTCATTTTTATCAAAAGAACTAGCTTTTAAAAAGCTCTTTGAAAAATAATTAAATTGAGTATAAAGACAATTATTTATTTTGATATTTATTAAATTTGCATTTTTAATATTTTCATTTTGTAACTTAATCAAATCTTTTTTATTAGTTGATTTATTGATAAAAATAATTGATGATCTTTTTAAGCTTTCTTTACCAAAAGCAATTTTTTTAGCAAGCTCTTCAAAGTTATGGATGATAAATTTTTCCTTTTCAATATCAACTTTATTTTTAACATTTATAGAGTTAACCCTTGAGTTAATGATAGCCTTGTTTATTAGAACTTTTGCTTGATCTTCTTCAACTGAATTAAAATGTCAAATCACTGTTGAATCACTTTTAAAAATATTGCTAGCTCATCCAGGTAAAATTTCAAAAGGAAATTCTTCAACACTTTGTAAGTTAACAAAATAATCATTTATTTTTAAGTGTTTTTTGTTAATTTCAAATTTATCAAATTCAAATTTACTTTTTAAATTTTCATTGATATTATTTGTATTTTCCAAATATTCACTATCAAGTTCTAAGTTCTTAAAAAAGTTAATTTTTGAAATTAGATTTATTTGATCAACATTTGAAAGTTGAAAGTTTTCGAATCCTGCTATTTTGAGCATTAGTGATATTTTTTCAATTTCATTTGAAAGCTTTTCTTTATCAATTGAATACAAAACTAAATAGTAATAATTTATCTTTTTTTGATTTTCGTGATTTTTTGAAAAATCATTTTTGTAACTCTCAACTAAATCAAGAGCAAAATCATTTTTTTGATCAAAATTATTAGTTATGAAATTTAAATTTTGTTTTCAATTTTCATATTCTTTTATTTTGATTATTGTTGCTTTTAAGTTGATTTGATTAATTACTTCTTGAAAGTCATTTATAAATTTTTCTTGCTCATTTATCTTGGAATTTGCAATGTAAAAACCTTTTATTTCAAGAGCTTTAAAATATTCTTTTTTATTTGAATTTGGAATTTTTACATAGAGATCATGACTTTCATCTATTTCATAAGGTATTAAAATTTTGCTTTGATTTTTTGGAATTTTTTTATTAGAAAAAATGAAAACAAAAAATCTAAATACCAAAACATAATTTTTACAATTGTGTTTTTTATTACTTTTTACAAGAGCTAAAAATGGAAGGTTAAAAAACAAAATTAAAAACGTTTTTAAAATGATATGAATAGAGCTAATATTCATAAATAAAGTAATTGAAATTGCTAAAGAACAAATTAAGATTGCTGCATCATAAATTGTTAAATTTTTATAAATTTTTAAGTTTGTATTTTTTGGTGATTTTGGTATTAGCATTATTTCCTTATAAACCTTTTTTCCAATTTAAAATCTTTAGGAATAGGCTCAGTTACTCTTGTATAAAATTTAAAATTTTCTTTGAAGTTGATAAATGAATTTGAAATTCATTTAGATTTAAAAAAACTTTGTTTTGGAAAAAAATCATTTAAAGTTGAACTTAACTTTGAAATAAAAAATGTAGTTGAAAAAACCATAAGCATTCTTAAAAAATTAGATTGTCTAGTTTGATCATTTCAAAGTGTTTCTATTAATCTATCCGATATAAACTTAGACATACTTAAGGCAAACAATATAAAATAAATTGAAAATATCTTGGTCTTGAGTTTTTGTTTTAAAATTGTTATTTTTGAATAATCATTGCTTGTTGCAGTACTTACTACTAAAGGTGAAAAAATTATTAAAGCAAATGTTTCTATTTGTATTTTTACAATGTTTACAATAATTTTTAGTTGGAAAAAAATTGTTAAAAAAGACATAAAAACTACTAGAAGAAAATTGAAGCTATCAAATTTATGATTTCGTCATGTTTTAAAATCTGGTGCATCAAAATGTAAATCTCCATTTCGATAAGCCATGTTTTCTCATACTCTTTCTCCAAGCCCTTCAGGCCTAATTGAATTGTAATAATACAGAGCATTAAAAGAAGATTGTCTTGATCCGCCTAAACTTAAATCAAGTAAAATTTCAAAGAGATTAAATCCAAAAAAAATTAAACTTGGTAATAGAAAAATTATAGAAAAAACAATAATAGAATTTTTAGTAACCTTTTTAATATTTTCGACTCTTGTATTAGTTTTTTCATTTAATGACAATTTAATAAAGTTGAAAATAAAAATTGTTAGAAAAACAAGAATTGCAACAATTGACATGTGCTGTAAAAGTATTGAAGTTTTGTTAATTGAAAAATTTTGTTGACCTTTGCCATAAAACAAATCACGAGCATAGTTAAAAGAAACTTTTTCTCTTACTGATTCAATTATGTATAAAAGTGTAAGTGATGGCTTTATAAATATGTTTCATCCAATAGCAAAGAAAATGTATTTAAAGCGATCAACTATTTCATTAACCACCCATCCAAAAAAAGTTAAGTTAACTGGTAAATTTAACATTAGTTAATGACCCTACAACAAAACCGCTTATTGCTCAAATTACTAAAATTGCAATAAAAGAAAGTCCTACTCATCTAATTGCATTTAAATATTTTCTTTTTTCCTCTGGATTGTCTGCTTTTGTTGAAAGCTTTACAAAGTAATAAATTGCCATGATAATTAAAGCAAGACCAATAAGACCACTAAAAGCTCCAAAAACGCCATTTATTGTTGTTGATATTTGTCTTGCAGCTGATTGTAGATTACCAATATTACTATTTTGAAAAAATAAATTTATTTCATTCATTTTGCACCCCATTTATAAATAGCCGTTTTTGTTAAAAATCGAAAAAAATAAAAAAATTTAAGAAAAACACTTAAAAAAGTGTAATTTTTAGTAAAAAAATAGGGTTTTTTAGGCTTTTTGTTTGTATATTTTTTTATCTTTAAATTTTGGAAAATAACATAAAATATATTAATACTTATGATTAAAATTAAAAATTTGGTTTTTAGATATAGAAACTCATCCAATAATGCCCTAGATGATTTGACCCTATGAATTCCTAAAGGTAAATATGTTGCCATTTTAGGTCATAATGGAAGTGGTAAAAGTACATTAAGTAAAATTTTAGTTGGACTTTTTAAACCTACATCTGGTGAAGTTGAAATTGATGGAGTAGTTTTAAATCAAGAATCAAAGAATTTAATTCAATCTAAAGTTGGAATTATCTTACAAAACCCTGATAATCAATTTATTGGAGCAACTGTTGAAGATGACATTGCTTTTGGTCTTGAAAATAAGATGTTAAAATCAGAAAAAATCAAGGAAATAATTGATTTTTATTCTGAAAAAGTAGGGATGAAAGAATTTTTAAAAAGAGAGCCTCAAAACCTTTCAGGAGGACAAAAACAAAGAGTAGCCATTGCTAGTGTTTTAGCCCTTGATCCTGAGGTTATTATCTTTGATGAGGTTACTTCAATGCTTGATCCTTTGGGAAAACACTCAATTTTAGAGTTAATAAAAGATATCCAAGAAAAAAATAGCAAAACACTTATTTCAATAACCCATGACATGGATGAGGCAATCCAAGCTGATTATTGTTTAGTTTTTTCGGCTGGTAAGCTTGTAGCTTCTGGAAAACCAGCTGATATTTTAAACAATAAAGAAATTGTTGAACTAGCTAAAATTGACTCTCCTTTTATATATAAAATTAGTCAAAAGCTTGAAGGCATAGAGCCTACTTATGATGAAGAGCACCTATTGGAGCAAATATGCAAATAATTGTTAAAAATATAAGTTATATTTATAATCGTAAAACAGCTCTTGCTCTTAAGGCTTTGGATGATTCTTCTTGTATAATCAATCAAGGAGAACATGTTGCCATTATTGGTTCAACTGGATCTGGAAAAACAACTTTTATTGAACATTTAAATGCACTTTTAATTCCAGAGACAGGAACTATTAATTGAATTTTTGAAAATGAGCACAAAAAAACCAAAGAAAAATATCTTGAAGATGTTGTTTTAAAAAGAACTTATTTTAAAAAAGTTAAAAAAGCCAAAGATATAAGAAGAAGAATAGGTGTAGTTTTTCAATTTGCTGAATATCAAATTTTCGAAGAAACCATTGAAAAAGATATTATGTTTGGACCTCGCTCTTATGGAGTGAGCAAAGAAGAGGCAAAGCAAAGAGCAGCTAAGTATTTAGAAATGGTGGGACTGCCTCTTGAATTTTTAGAAAAAAATCCTTTTGGTCTTTCAGGTGGGCAAAAAAGAAGAGTTGCCCTAGCTGGTATTTTGGCAATTGAGCCAGATTTTTTGGTCTTAGATGAGCCTACAGCTGGTCTTGACCCTCAAGGGGTAAAAGATATTTTGGATATTTTTGATAACATCAATAAAAATGGAAAAACTGTGATTATGGTAACTCATGATTTAGATAATGTTTTGGAAAGAACAAAAAGAACTCTTGTCTTTGACAAAGGTAAATTAATCAGAGATGCAGGAACTTATGAAATCTTAAAAGATGAAAAGTTTTTAGTTGAAAATAAGTTAAAATCACCAAAGTTAATAACTTTTGTAAATAAACTTGAACAAAGGGGAATTTTCTTAAAACCAGTGACTTCTATTGATAAACTAGCTATTGAATTAAATATCTATTTACGAAATAAACAACAAAGCAATGAATAAAAGTAATTAAAGTAGAAGAAAGGAAATTAAGATGAAGGCAGTTTTTGGTAAATATATCCCGCTCAACACATTTATTCATAAATTAGATGCTCGGCTAAAACTAATTTTGTTGATAATGTACATAGTTACCATTTTTTTATCAAGAAATCTAGTTATTTCGCTTGGAATTCTTTTAATAACAGCACTAGCTTTTTGAATTTCTACTAAAAAATGAAAAGTTTTATTTTCAGTTTTAAAAACTCCAGTTCTTATTGCTCTTTTTGTCTTTCTAATCAACATATTTTCTAAAAGTAAAGGCACTGATTTAGAAGATAAAGTTTGATATTTTTGAGAATACAAAGGTTATCTTAGAATTACAATTAGTTATAACATAGTGATGTCTTCGCTTTCACTTTCTTTAAGAGTTTATTCAATAATTTTACTTTCATCAATTTTGAGTATAACCACAACATCTGCTTCTCTTACTAAAGCTATAGAATTTTTAATTTATCCTTTAAAGTTTTTGTTTATTCCAATATCAATTATTTCAATGATAATTTCAATTTCACTAAGGTTTATTCCAACTCTTTTAGAAGAGGCAACAAGAATTATGAAAGCTCAAGCTTCAAGGGGAGTTGATTTTAAAAATGGAAAAGCCAAAGAAAGAGCTAAGTCACTAATTACTTTGATTATCCCTCTTTTTACAAGTTCATTTTCAAAAGCAGAAGATCTTTCATATGCTATGGAAACAAGAGGATATGATCCTTATAAAGCAAGAAGTAAATATAAAGTTTTAACTTTCAAATGATATGACTATTTAGTATTTCTATTTTCTCTTTCAGTTTTAGTTGGAATTGTCCTTACAATTGTCTACAAAGATAGCATGCCATTTTGACTAAATTACATTGCATATTTTTGAGGAGATGTAACTTATCCAAGTTAATTAAATTATGAGTTTGTCAAAATCAAAAGTTAAATCTAAAATTAAAGAATTAAATGAAAAATTAAAACTTTATAACCATCATTATTACAATAAAAATGAATCCCTTGTTTCTGATGAATACTATGATGCAAAACTTCTTGAATTAGAAAATATAAGAGATAACTTTCCTGAAGAATATAATCAAGTTTTTCAAAAAGATTTTTCAAAAAGTGTACTTGAAAAAGTTAACCATCTTGATGAACAAGATGTTAAATTACAAAAAGAAAAGCATCAAAAATTGATGCTTTCTTTAAATAAAGCTTACTCATTTGAAGATCTTGAAAGATACACAAATCGCATTAACACTTTTGTTGGTAATAACCATCAATACATCCTTCAAGAAAAAATAGATGGAGTTTCTATTTCACTTTATTACGAAAATGGAATTTTAACAAAAGCTTTAACTAGAGGTGATGGAATTTATGGTGAAAATGTCACTCATAATGCACTAAATATTAAAGACATTCCAAAGACAATTAATATCAAAGAAAACATTGAACTTAGAGGTGAAATTTTCTTTAGTCTTAAACTTTTTGAATCTCTAAAAAATGAATTTTTAGATAAGCAAGATGGAACAAAAAACAAAAAGTGAAATACACCAAGAAATAAAGCTAGTGGTATTTTAAAAAGTTTAAAAACAACTGATGAAAGCTCTTGACTTTCTTGCTTTATTTATGAGGTAGTTAGCCCTGAAAATTTCAATTTAAAAACTCAAAAACAACTATTTGATTTTTTAAAAATTCAAGGATTTAATTTACCTAAATTTGAGTTTATAGAAAATGAAAATTTAATAGAAAATTTCATCACAAATTTTAAATTTGAAGATGATCAAAGAGACTATGAAATTGACGGACTTGTAATTAAATTAAATGATCTTAGTTTGTATGATCTTTTAGGAAAAACTTCAAAGTTTTTTCACCATTCAATAGCTTATAAATTTAGAAAAAAATTTGTAATGACAAAAATTGAAGACATCTTTGTAACAGTTGGTAGAACTGGTTTAATTACTTACAATGCAAAACTTCAAGAAGTTGTTTTAAATGGTTCAAAAATCAAAGCTTCAACGCTTCATAATTATGAATATATTAAGAACATAAAAATTAATATTGGTGATAAAGTCTACATTGAAAAAGCTGGTGAAATAATACCTAGAGTTGTAAAATTAGTTAGTCCTAAAAATGATCAAAATTACTTTAGTCCAATTGAGTTTTGTCCTTCATGTAAAAACAAACTTTCATGATCTGAAAACATGTTAAATCAGTTTTGTTTAAATCCAGATTGTATTGAGAAAAAAATTCAAAAACTAAAATATTTTGTCTCAAAAGATGGAATGGAAATTCAAGAGCTAGGTGGGAAAAAAATAGAACTTTTTTTTGCTAAAGGATGAGTTAAAAAAATTGAGGATATTTACAATCTAAAAAACAACTATGATGATTTGTTAAAACTTGAAAATTTTCAAGAACATTCAGTCAATGTTTTGCTTCATAAAATTGAAGAGTCAAAAGATGTTTATACTTGAAAATTGATAGCTGCTTTAGGAATAAAAAACATAGGAAAAAAACTTGCTAAATCACTTGTAAAAATCATCTTTGAAAATGATCAAAAAAATCTTTTAAGTCTTTTAGAATTTAACTATGATGAATTAGAAAAATATGATGAATTTGGAAGTGTCAAAATTGAATCACTAAAAGAATTTTTTGCAAATGATGAAAATAAAAACTTAATTAAATTTTTAAGTGAAAATGGCTTTGAAGTAAAATTGGAAAAAGAAATAATTCAATCAACAAAACTTGAAAATAAAACTTTTTTAATTACAGGAACACTTGAAAAACCAAGAGATTTTTACAAGAATTTAATTGTCCAAAATGGAGGAATTATCTCCTCATCAATTTCAAAAAAATTAGACTATTTAATAGTTGGTCAAAACCCTGGATCAAAAGAAAAAAAAGCAATTGAATTAAATATAAAAATAATCGATGAAGAATTTTTGAAAAAAATGCTTGAGTAGATATAGCATTTATTTAGATTTACTAAACTATAAATTTTAAGGATTAAAATGAACGAGAATATTAAACTTACAGAACAAGAAATAATCAGACGAGAAAAACTAAAAAAATATGAAGATTTAGGAGTTGAAACCTTCAAAAAATTTGATCATGAAAAGATCAATATTTATAGCAATGAAATTATTGACAAATATAGTAATTTCACTAAAGATGATCTTTTAGAAAAACAAATAAAGCTAATTGTAGCAGGAAGAGTCTTAACTCAAAGAGGACCTTTTATTGTCATTCAAGACACTAATGGAAAAATTCAACTTTACATAGATAAAAAAGAACTTGAAGAGCAAAAAGAAACTCTTGCTCTTCTTGATATAGGTGACATTATTTATGTTAAAGGTACACTAATGAAAACTATGAAAGGTGAGTTAACAATTAAGGTTAATTTCTTTGATCTTTTAACAAAAGGTTTAACTCCTCTTGCTGAAAAATATCATGGTTTAGTAGATGTTGAAGAGCGCTATCGAAAAAGATATCTTGATTTAATTTCTAATCCAAATATCAAAGAAATTTTTTGGACAAGAACCAAAATAATTTCAAAAATTAGAGAATTTTTTGATAAGCAAAATTTTATGGAAGTTGAAACTCCAATGCTTCATTCAATTTTAGGGGGAGCAAATGCTCAGCCTTTTAAGACTTATCATAATTCACTAAGCTCAAGTTTTAATTTAAGAATTGCAACAGAATTACCTTTAAAAAAACTTTTAGTTGGAGGAATTGATAGAGTCTATGAAATAGGTAGAATTTTTAGAAATGAAGGAATAGACACAACTCATAATCCTGAATTTACATCAATTGAGTTTTATCAAGCTTATTCAAATTTAGAAATCATGATGGAACAAACTGAAAATCTAATTAAATTTATAGCCAAAGAACTAGGACTTTCAAAAATTAAAAATCATGATGTTGAAATTGATCTTTTATCCGATTTTAAAAAAATCAATATGGTTGATGCAGTTTCTGAGGCAACCAAAGTTGACTTTAGAAATATTGATTTAGAAAAAGCCACGGAAATAGCTAAGGCTTATAAAATAAAAGTTGAAAAATACTTTAAAGTTGGTCATATTATTAATGAATTATTTGAACTTTTAATTGAAAAAACTCTAGTTCAACCAACTTTTGTTATGGGTCATCCAATAGAAGTTTCTCCACTAGCGGCTTGTTCCAAAGATAAACGCTTTACTGAAAGAGCAGAACTTTTTATTAACACAAAAGAATATGCGAATATGTTTACAGAGTTAAATGATCCTCTTGATCAAAGAAGAAGATTTGAAGCTCAATTTGAAGAAAAAGAAAATGGAAATGAAGAAGCTAGTGAAATTGATGAAGATTTTTTAAATGCTCTAGAATATGGACTTCCTCCAGCTGGAGGTTGTGGAATAGGAATTGATAGACTAGTAATGCTTTTAACTCAAAAAGAATCCATTAGAGAAGTTATTCTTTTTCCTACTCTAAAGAAAAAACAACTTTAGTTATTAAAAAAATGTTTTAACTCTTTTATCATTTGTAACTTATCTAACTTAGGTTACAAATTTTTTTATTATTTAACTTAGAGTAGCTAAATCATTGAATTTTTCAGTGATTTTATGCTTTAAATATTTTTAAAATACTTTAGTTGTAAAAATATTTATTAGTCTATTTTTGCTAGTTATTTTGTTTTATTTTTTTAATTTAAATTGCAATATCTATCAAAATTAAGTTAATAATAAAATTAAACAATATTTTCAATCTTGCTAAATTAAACAAAAAAACTAACCAAAAATGGTTAGTAAAATAAAAATAATAAATTACATTTTTGACAAATTATCCATTGACTTAACAAAAGCTTTTCATTCTTTTTTGTTTTTCATTCTATTTGGCCATATTTGCGCAATTTCTTTATTGCTCATGTATTTCAAGTTTCTATCTACTTTAAAACCTTTAGGCATTTATTACTCCTTGATCATAGATATAATGATATTTATAACATAAAATAAAATAAAAATTAATAATTTTATTTATATTTATTAAAAAATAAAGTTTTTAAAACATTAATGAAATCATATTTACACAAATTCTTTATTACTTACATGTTTTTAAGCTTTTAGAATTTTAAATTTCATATTTTTTTGTTATTTTATATTTTTATTTTATATGAAATTAAAACATTCTTTTTTATTCATTCGATAATTTCATTGTTTACTTTTTCTTTTCTTTCATCAACACTTAAATTTAAATCTTGTGATTTTATTTTGTCTTTACACTCATTTTCTAAACTATATAAAATAGTATTTTTATCGTTTATTGATTCACTTTCAACATAATCACTCAAATCTCTATTAGAAAGTCTTGTTGTAAAACATGCAATGTCTGATTCTAAAAGTTTTGTTTGTTTTGAAAAATCTTGATATTCACTTTCATGAGATCATTTAAAATAATAGCCATTAAATTCCAAAAATGTAATTAAAAAACTAATAGAAAATCTTTTGTTTCCATTGTAAAAAACATGTGACGTTAAAAGCTTAATAAATAAATCAGCAGTAAATTCAAAAAAATTTCAAGATTCTTCTTTACGTTCATATTTAAATGCTATATTTCACAATTTATCAAAAACAGAATGGTTGTCTTCTTTTAATTTAAAATCATCTTTACTCTTTGTGTTTACATTAATTTTCTTTGCATGTTTAGTTGAATATTCAATGATTTTTTCTAGTTTTTTATAAAAGATATCATTGATTTCTATTTGTCCTATTATAAATTCTACTTCTTCTTTTTTGTCATTGAAATAACTATCAAAATAATACTTACCATCAATGTTGGTTTTTATCATACTACTTTTATATTTTTCAATATATTGTTTTAAGTATTTGTTACCTTTATCAATTTCGAAAGAAGAGACGAAAAACTTAATTTTTCTTATACTTTTATACATTACTTAAGTATAGATAGATTTTAGTTAATCTCTAGTAAATAACTTTTTTAAAATCATTAAATTTATGAATATCAAAAAAGTATCTAAAAATATAAATATAAATTTTATTTTTAATTATTTTTTATTAAGTATATTTTAAAATAATGATAAGTTGTAACAAAGTAATAACATTTGATTGTAAAGATAAATATTCACTTTTTTATTTTTTAATAAAAAAACATTTGTTTTTATTATTAGTAAATTTATGATTTGATTTTGTTAAAAGTATAAATATTTGCTTTTCTTTTTTGAAATAGATTTAAAAAATTGGTATGATGAATATTTGAGTAATTATGTTTATATAATTTTCCAATTTATTTTAAGGAGTAAAATGAATAAATACCAAATGTATCTAGAAAAACTAGAACTTATGAAAAATAATAACTATATTAATTTTGATCAACATGAGTTAATTAAAGAAATTTTGGAAAAATTCCAACATGATGAGCATATGTTAGAACAAACATATAAATTATTAATTCAAAGAGTAAAATTAGGCTTTCGTTTTGATATTGCGCCAGAGACAAATCATGAACAAATTTCGCTTTTAATTAAAGATGAAAAATTGAGTATTTCCAATAATGTTATTGAAAAAGATAATGAGTTAATTATTGGTGAAAACTACGATGCTCTAAAAAATCTAATAGTTATCGAGAGAGAGAGAGAGAGAGCAGCAATATAACATAATCTATATTGATCCTCCTTATAATACTGAAGCCACTAGAGAAGATGGCAATAACTTAGCTAATGAAAAAGAAGATATAAAAAATAATGCATTCCAATATCGAGATCGCTTTTCTCGTAATGGTTGATTAAACATGATGAATGAAAGATTAACCCTTGCAAGAAAACTTCTAAGTGATGATGGAATTATTTTTGTTTCAATTGATGATAATGAACAAGCTTATTTAAAAGTTTTAATGGATGAAATTTTTGGTGAAGAAAATTTTATTTCTAATTTTATTTGAGAAAAAAATTATTCTTCAAAAAATAATGTTAAATTTGTATCAGTAAACCATGACTATATATTATGTTATGCAAGAAACAAACTATTTTTAGATAAATTAAATAGAATTAATAGAACAGAATTGAATAATAAATTATATAGATATAATGACAATGATGGCAAAGGTTTATATAGAATTAGTGATTTAACAAAAAATAATTCAAAAAATAGATTTGCAATTGAGCATAATGGAAAAAAATATTTCTCTAAAAACAATGGTTGAATTTATTCAAAAGAAAAAATTGATAAACTAATTGAAGAAAATAAAATCTGATTTCCTCATAATGAAAATGGTATTCCAGGATTAAAAAGATATTTATCAGAAATGGAAGGAGTTGTCTCTAAAACAATACTACCATATCAACTAGTAGGTCACACTGATGAAAATCAAAGATATTTAGATACCATAATAAGTCCAAATGATGAAAATGGTGAAAAAGTTTTTAAGTATCCTAAAGGAACGAAATTAATCAAATATCTAATAAATTTGTATCCAAACAAAGATGCAAAAGTTTTAGACTTTTTTGCAGGTAGTGGAACTACTGGACATGCAGTTTTAGAATTAAACAGAGAAGATGGTGGAAAAAGAACTTTTACTTTAGTGACTAACAATGAAAATAATATTGCAATGAATGTTACACATGAAAGACTTCATAGAATAATTCAAGGTAAATCTACAAAAGGTGAATCTAATTTTAAATGATTAGAAAAAAACAAACCTTTTATTAATACAAATTTAAATATTTTTAAAATTGATTATTTTGATGTATCAATAGAATCAGCAAATGACTTATCTAAAATGATTGATATTTTTAGAAAATCTTTGAGAGATTTTGGAGTGAAAAATTCATTTATTTCTGAAGAAGAAATTTTTACTAAATTAAGATCTCTTACATCATTAAGGAAATAAAATGATTTTGACAAAAGTTCAAGAAAAAATAGTTAGTGAAATTGTTGAAGAATTTAAAATTAACGAAAAAAATATAATTCAATTTCAAGCTCCTACTCGTAGTGGTAAAACTTTTATGATGGCAAATGTTATAGATAGGATAATTTCAAGATATCCAGAGGAAAACTTTGTCTTTATTATAGCCACACTCTCATCCGCTGATTTACCAACACAAATGAAAAATAATCTCGAAAGTTATAAACAATATTTATCTAATGATTTTGAAATAACTATTAAAGAATCTCCATCAAAAAGTAAATTAATCACAAAAGATAAAGATTATAATTTTTATGCAGAAAAAAACAAAGTTTTTATATTAGGAAAATCATCTTTTGGTAAAGATAGAATTTTTACTGAAAGATGAGTTATTCAAGATTTTCTTATAGATGCAAAGGAAAGAAATTTCAAAATAATTTATATTAGAGATGAAGCTCATTATGGTTCACAAGTGACTTCATTAAAAGGAAGAGAAAAGAATTTTGAAAGTCAAGTTCAAGACAAAGTTGATTTTGTTTTAAAAATGACTGCAACACCAACAGGAAGTGAAAAACTTATTTACATTACTGAAGAGGATTTAAAAAAGGACAATATTCAACTTTTAAAGGATAAGGAAGAATTTAATAGTGGAATCGATGATTTAGATGAAATAGATTTTAAAGAAATTTTAGAAATAGCAACAAATAAATTTGTAGATATTCAAAAACAATATTTACAAACAGAGGGTCTAGAAAATATTAGACCTGCTATGTTAATTCAAGTTAGTGATAAATATAAAGATAAAGAAGAGGACTTTGAAAAAAATATTGACCAAATAACAACTTTTTTAGATAAAAAAAATCTTACTTGAATCAAATATTTTTCCAATGAAAAAATCTCTTCTAACTCAAGGGTAAACTTTAGTTTAAATGAAATTTCTGAAAATTTTTCTGATGTAGATGTAATTATTTTTAAAGTTGGTCCAGCTGTTGGATGGAATATACCTAGAGCTACAATGCTTGTTAAACTTAGAAGTGTATGTTCTGATTCTTTAAACATCCAAACTTTAGGTCGGATTAAGAGAAATCCTAATCCAAATTTTGAGCACAATGAGCAGTCAATTGCAAGAAAATATTTTCTATATTCTGATTTAAAAATTGATAATAAATTTATAGAAAAATTTAGAATAAAAGAGCCTTTTAAACATCTTAAGTTTTTTACCGGAAAATTAGTATTAGATGAAAATCCTTTAATAAAAGAAAAATCTAGTCAAAATTATACATTTTGAGAAAAAATAAAAAAAGAAATTCTAAAAAAAGATACATTTAAAAATACTATCAAAAATGATATCAGTAAATTTCTTAACAAATATCAAGATTCAAATATAAAACACAATGACAAAAATAAATTTTTAATATGTGAATCAAAATTCATTAAAGATGAAAAAAATACTAATGTTGAATTAATAATTAATAAAGCTTATAACAAAATAGATTTGAGGTTATTCATATTGAGAGAATTAAAAAAACTAAAAAATATTTTTAATTCTGAAATAAAAAATAAAATTGATATGTTTATAAAGAAAAATTTTAAAGATTATATTTCAATTGATTTTTTTTGATATGTTTTGTTAAAAAAACATAAAGAGGATTTCATTTCTATTTATCAAAGCTTAGAAGAAAAAATTTCAAAAAAATTGAAAAATCACCAAATCTATAAAAATAAAAATTTACCTGAATTTTATAGTCAAATTGTTTTTGATGATGATGATAACAAAACACAATTAGAGCATTATGCATATGAAAAAATAATAAGAAAAAATAAAACTCAAGATGAAGAAAAAAATCAAATTTATTTTGACTCAGAAAAAGAAACTATTTTTATTAATGAATTAAAAAAGATAATCAAAATAAGTAAACCAAACTTTGCGATTTGAAGTAAAAATATTCTTCATGAAGGTCTAGGATTTGAATACATTAGAGATGGAAAAGTTCATACATCATATCCAGATTTTATTATTATGTATAAAGATCAAGTTTTTTATATTGAAGTCAAGGATGGCAAACATGACATCGATGAAAAGAAAACAAAATCAATTATAAATGCCTATAAAAATTACATTGAAAATTACAAAAAAACTGTTTCAGTCTATGAAAAAAATTTTTCACTTTTAGTTTGTTATGTCCATGAAAAACAAATGATAATTAAAGGCTCAAGCACTAATGACAAAATTAATGATATTTTAGTAAAAAATTCAAAAGTTGAAATTTATGATATTTTTAACTAACTTGATTAGTTATTAGTGTTAATGTTAAGAAATTAATTATAAGTTCAAGTAAATCTTGATCTCTTCTTTTTTAGTTTTTAATACAACAAATTTTATTTATTTAAATATCATTTTTTATAAAAAAACTAATACATATCACATAACTAGCTCAATAATTTTATGGCTACCTTATGAAATAGCTAACTTTTTAGTTTGCTAAATTTTTAAATAAGTTATATTGAAAGAGATTTTGGATTAACATAATTAAAATTATTAATTCAAAAGCTAATAAACTAGAAAAAAACCAACTATTTTATTGAATAGTTGGTTCATAATCAAATTTTTATTTTTAATTATTATTTTAAGATTTTTGTAACTGATCCAGCACCTACAGTTCTTCCACCTTCACGGATTGAGAACTTAGTTCCTTCTTCAACAGCAATTGGAGAGATAAGTTCAACAATTAAGTCAACGTTATCCCCTGGCATAACCATTTCTCTTCCCGCTGGGAAAACAACACCACCAGTAACGTCTGTTGTTCTAAAGTAGAATTGAGGTTTGTAGTTTGAGAAAAATGGAGTATGTCTTCCACCTTCTTCTTTTTTAAGTGCATAAATAGCAGCTTCAAATTTTGAATGAGGAACAATTGATCCTGGTTTAGCTAGAACTTGACCTCTTTCAACGTCATTTCTATCTACACCTCTAAGAAGTAGACCAGCGTTGTCACCAGCTTGAGCTTCTTTTAGATTTTTTCTAAACATTTCAATTCCTGTTACAGTTGTTTTTTTAGGTTTTTCTGTAAACCCAACAATTTCAACTTCAGAGTTAATGTTTAATTGTCCTCTTTCAACTTTACCTGTTGCAACAGTTCCTCTACCTGTAATTGTGAAAACGTCTTCAACAGCTAGTAAGAAAGGTTTGTCTAGTTCTTTAACTGGAGTTTCAATGTAATTGTCAACTGCATCCATTAATTCTTCAATATTTTTTTCATATTGAGGATTACCTTCAAGAGCTTTTAAAGCTGAACCTTTGATAATTGGAGTGTTGTCTCCATCAAAACCATATTCTGAAAGTAGTGATCTAATTTCAAGTTCAACTAGCTCAATCATTTCATCTTCACCTTCAAGCATGTCAACTTTGTTTAAGAAAACAACCATTTTTGGAACACCGACTTGTTTAGAAAGTAGAATGTGCTCTCTTGTTTGAGGCATTGGTCCATCTGTTGCAGAAACAACTAGAATTCCCCCATCCATTTGTGCAGCACCTGTAATCATGTTTTTAACATAGTCAGCATGTCCAGGACAATCTACGTGTGCATAGTGTCTTTTTTCTGTTTCATACTCAATGTGAGCTGTATTAATAGTAATACCTCTAGCTTTTTCTTCAGGAGCTGCATCGATTGATGCATAATCCTTAGCTTCAGCTAGACCTTTTTTAGAAAGAACGGTTGCAATTGCAGCTGTCAAAGTAGTTTTACCGTGATCAACGTGACCAATTGTTCCAATGTTAACGTGTTCTTTACTTCTGTCAAAATCTAATTTTGCCATAATATAAATTTTTTCCTTTCTTAAGAATTATTTTGTTTATGTTTTAGTACTAAAACCAACCAATGTATAGACTTTCAACTATATCCTATCCAATAGTTAAATTCATTTTCACCTTTTTGTCAAACAAAATGAATTTAACATTTCTTTACTAAATAATTGTAATTTTAAACTAAAAAGTTCAAAACTCATTGGTACATTATAATAAATTTTTCTATTTATTCAACAAAAAGGTTAATGACCAAATGTTTTTTAATTTTATATTAAAATTTAATTTTCATTAGCATAAAAAAATAAAAACCAAAATGCTTATTTTTTTATAAAAAAAACTTATAATTGAAAACAATCAATATGATTATTTTGTACAATCTTTTGGGTTGTTATTGGAACAAAATTTAGTTCTTATTAAAATATAAATATTTTAAAATTGAAAGGGAAATATGAGTGAGTCAAAAACAAAAATGGAAAAATGATATTGCACACAACGTTTAGATGAAAACGACAATAAATTTTGATCCCTTAAAGAAGCAGGAAAAGAACCAGTTGCTGCTTTTAAAACTCAAAGTGATACAATAGATTATTTTAAAAGTATGAATTTAAATGCTCATCTTTGATTTCAAAAAGGTGGCAAATTTGTTAGAACAATCAAAACTTATAAAACCGAAAAAGGTGAAGAAATGATTGTTATTGATACTAATGATTCTGAAGAAAAGACAAAAGATAAATTAAAAATTATTGAAGCTCGTAATAATAAGAAAAAAGAAGAAAGAGCTAAAGCTGAAAAACTAATGCAAGAAGAAAAAGCTAAGGAAAAAGCTCTTGAAGAAGAAAAGGCTAATGAAGAAGCTAGAAAAGAATCTCTTAGAATGGAAAGAGCTAAAAAAGCTCAAGAGGCAAAAAAAGCAAGAGATACCCAAGAAATGGCTCAAAAAGCTGAAGAAGAAGCTAGACAAAAAGCTCTTGAAGAAGAAAAAGCTAGAAAAGCTCAAGAGCAAAAAAGACTTGAAGAAGAGCAAGAAGCTCTTGAAAAAGCTCGTTTAGAAGCTGAAGCTCTTGAAGCACAAAGAAAAGCAGAAGAGGAAGCTGAAAAAGCGCGTTTAGAAGCTGAAGTCCTTGAAGCACAAAAAAGAGCTGAAGAAGAGGCTAAAAATGCTAGATTAGAAGCTGAAGCTCTTGAACAAAAAAGAATAATTGAAGAAGAAAGGCTAAGAGCTGAAGCTGAAAGACTTGAAAGAGAGCTTCAAGAAGAATTAGAGTCTAATCAAAAAAATGAACGAGAAATGGAAAATGAAGTTCTTGAAGATGTTTTTATTAACTTAGAAGAAGATAAAAAACCTGATTTTCAAGTTGCAGGGCACAACACTTATGAACATCAAGAAGTTGTTCCTATTGTAGTAGATGATAAAGCTGAAAAAGAACAAATGTTAAAACAAGAAGAGAGAAAATCTCGTCTTGCAAAACAAATGGAACAAGAAATTAAAAAAGCTAAAAGAGAACAAGAAGCCAAAGAAGCTCTAAAAAATGAGCCAGTTAAAAAAGTTGATCTTCCAAAGAAAAATAAAATGAAAAAAGAAGTTTTAAACAAAATTTTACTTTCTCTTTTTGCTTTGGTAATTCTTATTACACTAATTTTACTAATTTACTTTTTAAGTAATAGACCTAGTGCTTAATTAAATTTAATTTAAAAAAATGTTGATTTAGATTTTAGGTTAAATTCAACATTTTTTTATTTTTGTCTACAATTTTATTGGTCATTATTACAAATTTTTCAAAATTGTAATAAAATGAAAATTAAACAATTTAGACTTGATTTTAAGTCAAAAAAATGAGGTTATTTTATGAATGTAGTTGTTATTGTAATCATGTTTGTGTTGCTAACATTAATTTTGTTTTTTGCATCATTTAATCATATTTCTGCTCTTTTAAAATTTATTTTCAAAAAGAGTAGATATTCAAAGATGGGTAATTCATCAAAAATTCGTCTAATTCACCAAGTTAAAGAGGCAGTTGAGCAACTTGCTAAAACCAAAACTGGTGCAATTATTACAATTGAAAACAAAGATCAAATTGACAATTTAAGAACTGATGGAATTATTCTTGATGCCAACATTTCTTCTTCATTAATTATTTCATTATTTAATAAAGAATCACCTCTTCATGATGGGGCTATTATCATTAGAGATAATAAAATTCTTTATGCAGCTACTTACTATAAAATAACAAAAAAATCTATGGACAACAAATATGGAGCTCGTCATCGAGCTGCCATGGGAATAAGTGAGCTCTCAGATGCTACTACCATTATAGTCTCTGAAGAAACAGGGGAAATAACCATTGCTAAAAACTCATATTTTAATTCAGTAAGTATTAAAGATTTCCAAGAAAATTTAGTTAAATTCTTAAAGGATTAATATGGAAAATATTAGCGAACTTATTAAATCAAAAAATTATCATTCTTTAAGAGAATATGTCAACTCCACACCAATAACTGATATAGCCAAGGCCATTGAAGAGTTAAATTCTTATGAAAGAGTTTTATTTTTTAGAATTTTAAAAACTGAAGATGCAGCTGAAATTTTTTCTTATCTTTCTTATGATACTAGAAAAGTTTTGGTTGAAAATTTTACAGATGATCTTAATGAAAGTATTATTAATGAACTAAAATCAAATGAAATTGCTGATCTTTTAGAAGAGGCCCCTTCTAATTTAATAAATAAAGTACTCTCAAGTATTGACAACAGTGAAAAAAGAAGAAAAGTTAATCAAATTCTAAAATATGATGAAAATCAAGTTGGTTCAATTATGTCGGTTGATATGTCTGTTCTTTGAGAAGAGATGACAATGCGTGAGGCCCTTGATAAAATCAAAAAAGATAGAAAAGCTAAGGCTCAACTTGAGCATTATTTTTTTGTTGTTGACAAAAAAAGAAAGCTTCTTGGCTCAGTTGCTCTTGAAGATATTATTTTTGAAGATCCCTATGAAAAAATTAAAAATGTAATGTTTTCTGTTAACTCAATTTTAACAACTGATACTCTTGAACATGCTGCTTTAATTTTTTCCAAAGAAGGTATGTCAGTTTTGCCTGTTATCAACCAAAATAAATACTTAATCGGAATGGTAACAACTGATGAAATTATTGAAGTTATTCAAGAAGAAGCCACTGAAGATATGTATAAAATGGCTGGAATTGTAGTTGAAGATAGTTCTATTCCTTATCATAAAATGTCAATTAAAAGTATTGTCAAATCAAGAATTGTTTGATTAATTGTTTTGATGCTTGGCTCAACTTTGAGTCAAATTGTAATTCAACTTTTTACCAACTATTCAGAAAAAAGCATTGAACAGTGAGTTGCCATTTCTGTTTTTGTAGCCATTGTCCCAGTTATTTCTGGAGCAGCTGGTAATGCTGGAAGTCAATCTTCAACTACTATTACTCGCTCGCTTGCTTTAAATGAATTTGAAAAGAAAAAATTTAGCAAGATTTTTTGAAGGGAAATTTGAATAGGCTTTATTATTGGAGCGATTTTATTTATCATGAACTTTTTAAGGCTAATAATTTATTTTTCAATTTCAGGAGAGTTAAGAAACTCTCAACAAACAAATTATTGAGTTTTAATTTTTACTTCCTCTTTTGCACTAATGCTTGTAATAATTTTTGCAAAAGCTCTTGGATCACTTGTTCCTTTACTTGCTTTAAAATTAAAAAAAGACCCAGCTGTTATGTCGGCTCCAATTTTAGCCACTGTTAGTGATGCTTTTTCAACTGTAATTTTCTTTTCAATAACAATAGGCCTATTTTTAACTTTTCCATGACTTTGAGTTCCTATTAGCAATAGCGACACTCTTAATACAGCTTTTGTTCTATTTTAAAAAACTTTTTAATTTAAACATTAAATTTTACAAAGTTTGATTTAACTTTAAAAGCATTATTTTTTATCAAAAATGATGCTTTTTTTCTTGATTTTTCTGGGCAAAACTCAACAAAAATTAACCAAGAAAAAAACTAGAGAAAAAAATATTTTGCTTTGATTTTTTGATATAATTGATTTATAAATTTTACCTAAAGCAAAGAAAGGCACAAAACAATGGTTTTTCAAAGAAAATTAAATAATTTTAAAATTTGAAACTCAATTATTGCTTCAAAAATTAGCAATATGTTTTTTGCTAATTCTTATGATATCAAAGTCTCAACTAAGGGCAAAAAGAAAGCGATATTAAACTAGGACAAAAAAAGTGACTATTTAAAAAACACTTAGAACATCTCAGCTTTGTTGAGGTGTTTTTCATTCTAAGATTGATTGTAATCTTTCATTATTGTATCAGTCAATATAATTTTGAATAATTTCTTGCAATTCTTTGAATGATAATTTTGAAATTTTTAGATCATTTAAGCACTCACTTTTGATATTTGAAAAGAAATATTCTGCTTCTCGATTATCAAGTGAATTTGCGATTCTACTCATTGAAATTATCCCATTGTTTTCTTTAATAATTTCACTATACTGATTTGATGAATATTGACTTCCATGATCTGAGTGAATTATTCACTCTTTATCAAATTTGATTTTAGAAATATGATCTAAAACTAACTTAACATCATTTCTTTTACTTAGATTTCAATTAATTATTTTCTTGCTTTGATGATGAATTGCAATCGATAAATAAACATGATTGTTAATTGCATCTTTGGGGCTTGGAATATAAGTTACATCAGTGGCAACTATGTTGTTAAATTTGCCATTGTAGTCTCTTTGAATTAGATTTTGATATTTAGTATTAAGATTTTTAATTTCATTTTTTCTTTTTGCTCTTCTAATTTTGCAAAAAAGATTTAATTTAAGCAAAATTCTACCTATTTTTCGATAGTTTATATACCTTTTATATTTATTTTGAATATAAATTTCTAATCTTTTTCTACCAAATATACCTTTGTTTTCATGAAATGATTTTCTAATAATTTCTTCAATTTCTTGATCTTTTTTCGGCTCTGCAAGTTTAGGTTTTTTTCAAGAATAATATGTTGATTTTGAAAAGAGAAATTCTTTTCATGAAATTTTAGTTAATATTTTTTCTTTATCTTTATGTTCTTTAATTTTTTTTCGAATTTCTTTTTCACTAATGTCATCAAAAATTATTCTATAAATTTTAACAATCTCTTCTAATTCTTCTCTTGTATATTCATTAACTTCTTTTCTTTTTGGTGGTCTACCGTTATTTTTTTTGTTAGCTGTAGATTTGCCAGTTTGTGAAATTAAAGATTGTTCATCTTTTTGAAAAGCAGAATATTTTTTGAAAAATCAAGATTTTACATATGTATTTTTTCAATCTTTACCAATATTTTTGTTTACTAAAAATATATATTTTTTTATATTAATTTTTCCATCATAAAATTCTTCATATAATGAAAATCATTTCTTTCATTGTTCTGGTTTTAGTTGTTTCATAAACACTCCTATTTAAAGTATATTTTAAAAAGTGTTTTTTATTTTTTTGTCCCAGTTTATATTGTCTCGGTATAATTTAAAATTTAAATATTCATTTTAATTTATAAAAAATTGTTAATTTTATAAAAATATTTATTTAGTAAGTTTTTGCCGAAAACCGCTAAATAAATATTTTTTTTAATCTAACAAGAAAGGATTTAATGCAAAAAATTACAAACAATTCAAAAATTCCAAAATCAAAGCAAAATTCATCTTTAGAATCAAATCCAAAAATAAAGATTCAAAATAACTATGTTTCACTAGATAGAAAAGTTCATCTTTTTGATAGCACTAGTAAATGGGATAAATTTTTAAGCTTTTTTAATACCGACAATTTGGCAATAAACATTTTTTTAAAAATTAGCAAAATTTTAATTGAGTTTTTCTTTGTTGCCTGAATTGTTGTTACTATAACTTTTTTCCTAATCAACTCAGTTCCTGGAGATCCAAGTTTTGTCAGTGGACTTAGTGCTGAGCAAAAAGCAGCTGAGCTTGCAAAATATGGACTAAATTTACCAATTGTTCAAAGATACTTTAATTATTTATATGGAATTTTAACCTTTGACTTTGGAATTTCAACTGCTCTAAGACCTAGAGTTGAAATCAACGATTTCATTTGATCGAGATTTCTAGTTTCATTTTCCGTAGGGATTTTTTCAGTTTTTCTAACAATAGCCACTGGAGTTCCTCTTGGAATATGAGTTGGAAAAAATCCTGGAAAATTCTTGGACAATGCCTCAACTGTGGTGGTTTCAATTTTTAGTTCAATACCTTCACTAGTTTTTTCTTTACTTTTACTTTTAATAGGAAGAGCTTTTGGAATACCTTTTATCTATGACATAAAAGACTTTACAACCTATATTCTCCCGGCTATAGCTTTGGCTATGCCTTCAGTAACGGCTTATATTAAATATATTCGTTATGAATTAAACAACGAACTTAATTCAATGCATGCAAAATTTGCCTATGTTAAAGGAGTAAGTAGAAATGGCTTTGTTTGAAAACATGCTTTAAAAGCTTCTCTTTTTCCAATAGCTACTTTCTTCCCCGCTGTTGTTTTAGGTTCATTTATCGGTTCACTTTTTGTTGAAAAAATCTTTTTAATCACAGGAAGTGGAGGAATCTTAATCAATGCTATTGAATCAAAAGACTTTAATATCATTTTATTTTTAGTAATACTTTATTCTCTACTTACAATCATTAGTTTTACTCTTAGAGATATTTCATATGAACTTCTTGATCCACGAGTTAGAAGGAAAGGAAAATAATGCAACAAAAAAAACTTGATGATTATTTTTCAGAAGTCGCAAGACCTAATAAATTTGTTCAACCTTTTCAATATCAAGGTTGAAAATTAATGAAAAATCAAGCTAATTTAGCTGATGATTTACAATTTAAATCAAATATCTCAATTTACAAAGAATTTATAAACCGTTTTTCAAGAAGCTTTGCTGGAGTTTTTGGTGTTGTTATTATTCTTTTCTTTATAATTAGCGCCTTTATCATTCCTTTTACTACAGGAAGTCCTATTGAACTAAGGCCAAGCCAAAAAAACTACGATTTTTTTCAAGAAGGCTTTATTTTAGGAACAGACAATCAAGGAAGAGACCTTTGAGCTTATCTATGACATGGACTTCGTTTTAGTTTAGCTCTTGCATGTATTGTTGCTCTTATCGACATTACAGTGGCTACTTTAATAGGAATTTTGATGGGTTATTTTGATAAATTCGACAAAGTCATGACCTTTATTATTAAAGTTATTTCAAACGTGCCAACGATCTTAGTAATGATTTTGATGACCATAGTTTTAAGACCTAGCTTTGGAGTTTTGATTTTCTCAATGACAGTTACAGGTTGAACTGGACTTGCCAATCAAGTAAGGGCTCAAATTAAAAGAGCTAGAAACTTTGTTTGAGTAAGCGCTTCTAGACTTTTATGTACTCCTGGATGAAAAATTATTTTAAACTTTGTACCAATTATTATTCCCCTAATTATTACTAACTTAGTTTTTACCATCCCTGGAGCCGTTTTAGCTGAAACTGGCCTAGCTTTTATAGGACTAAGCTTACCTAACGTGGCTACTCTTGGTAATATGATCAATGAGGGAGTACCTATTATTACTTTATATCCAAGATACGTTTTAATTCCAGCTACTATCTTAATTTTAATTACTTCATCAGTGCAATTAATTGGAGCTTCAACTCAAGATTCCCTAAGGAGACAACGTTAAATATGAATTTCAAAGAAAAAATTTCTAAAATTAAAGAAAAATATGCTCCTAAAATTGCCCAAATTATCGAAAAACGCTCTGAAGTAGTTGATAAAAAATTAAAAAAACACAAAGAAAACTCTCTTAATAAGAAAAAAAATCTTGAAGAAAAATATGAAAATCTAATTGCACAAAATCAAGATGAACAAAAACTAAAAGAAATTGAATCGAAAAAACTAGAAGTTCTTGAAAGACATAAATTAAGAACTTTTAGAAAAACAAAAGCTATTGAACATGATAATTGATGATGATATAACTTTTTCATTCGTAGATTTGAAAATACTAGAAAGACTTTTAACTTTAGTGAATTTGAAAAAAATGTTCTTTTTGAAGACTTTCAAGGAAAATTACCAGCTCTAAAAGTTGTAGCTGAAATTAAAGATCTTTCACTTTCTTTTTTAAACCCTTCTAATCCTGGAGAAAAAAACATAGTTTTAAGAAACACTTCCATTAAATTTTACGAAGGAAAAATTCATGCCATTATAGGTGAGTCTGGTTCTGGAAAAAGTGTTATTACCTCACTTTTATTCGGACTAACAGGACAAAATGCAGTTTTTGATGCTGGAAAAGTTATGCTTTTTAATCATGAAGTTCAAGACTTTGACTTTACTGATTGAGAAAAATCTAACTATCGAGGTAAAGTTATTTCAGCTGTTTTTCAAAACCCAATGTCAACTTTAAATCCAACTATGAAAATTGGAAAACAAATCATGGAAGGAATTTTAATCAATGGTATTGCCCAAACTAAAAAACAAGCCTATGAAATAGCACTTCATTATTTAAGCTTAACTAAAATAAACCAACCAGAAAAAATTATGAAGCTCTATCCACATGAGCTCTCTGGTGGAATGATTCAAAGGGTTGTTATTGCAAGTATTGTTGCACTAAAACCTAAAATCATTGTTATGGATGAGCCCACCACTGCCCTTGATCCTACCGTTCAGGCTCTAGTTCTTGATGTTATTAGAGAATTGCAAAAAGAGCTAAAAATTACCATTATTTTTATAACCCATGACTTAGGAGTAGTAGCTTCTATTGCCAACTACATTAGCATTATGTATGCAGGTCAAATCATAGAAGAGGGAAGCCGTGATGAAATTTTAAACTTTCCACAACACCCTTATACTTGAGGTTTAATTGGCTCAATGCCAGATGTTAACAATAGTGAGCGCTTAACTACCATTAGAGGATCAGTTCCTTCTTCTTTAAACAAAATCAAAGGTGATGCCTTTGCAGTTAGAAATGACTATGCCCTTGAAAGAGACTTTGAAATTGAACCTGATTTTTACTTTCTTTCACCAACTCATAGAGCAAAAACAGCTCTACTAGATCCAAGAGCTGAAAAAATAGAACCACCAAAGTTAATTTTAGAAAAATGAAATAAATGAAAAGCACAAGAGGATGCAAATGAAACAATCAATAAATAAAGAATATTACATTGAAAAACAAAGCAGTTTTTTTTCTAAGAAAAAAACAGCTCGTCCCTTGCGCGAGGGCTTAGATCAAATGTTAAATGTCCAACAAGGAAGAAAAACCTTAGTTGAAATTAATAACATGGATGTTTACTATGGAAGTGGAAAGAAAAAATTTAGAGCCATTAATGACTTTTCTATCAAAATCTTTGAAGGAGAAGTTTTAGGTCTTGTTGGTGAGTCAGGTTCAGGAAAAACCACTGTTGGAATGGCCCTTGCAGGACTTATAAGTCATCAATTTGGTCAAATTAAAATTGCAGGAGAGACTCTTCCTCACAAAAACAGTAAAATCAAGAAAAAACTAAATGAATTCTTGGCAAATAAAGTTCAAATGATTTTTCAAGATCCAGCTAACTCACTTAATCCAAACAAAAATATTTTTGACATCATCTCAGAGGGTCTTGACAATCTAAGTCGAAAAAATAAAGGCTATCTTTTGGAATTAACTCTTTTTAACTTTGACCAAGATTTTGTAAGTTTAATTTTTGAAAAATACTTTTCAACATTTTTTAAAAACAGTGAAGAAAAAGAAGAGCGCTTTAATTTCATAAGTGAAAAACTTTCAATTCCAGATCTTGAAATTATTTATGAAATTTATGATAAATGACCTAAAAAATATTCAAATAAAGAACTAATTGAAGATATTGAAAAAGCCAAGAAAAAACGCCAAGAAATTTCAAAACAATCTTTAAAAGATCTTAAATATAATCTAATTGTTAAAATCTTAAAAGACGTTGGTCTTGATGAGGTTGTTCTAAGAAGATATCCTCTCGAGTTTTCTGGAGGTCAACAGCAAAGAATAGGAATAAGTAGAGCTGTTGTTTTAAGACCAAAACTTCTTATAGCCGATGAGCCTATTTCTGCTCTTGACGTTTCTATTCAAGCTCAAGTTGTTAACATTTTCAATGACCTTAAAAAGCAATACAAACTAACTATTTTATTTATTGCCCATGATCTAAGGATGGTTGAGTATATCTCAGATAGAATTGCTGTTATGTATCAAGGAGTTTTACTAGAAATAGGACCTGCCAAAGAAATTATGAACAATTCTATTCATCCTTATACAAAATCATTGCTTGAAGCTGTTCCTTCAATTGAGTCAAAAGTTGGATCTTTAATAGGTTATGTCTATGATCCTAAAAAGCATCAATACACAAAAGAAAACCAACCTAAATGAATTGATCTAGGTAATGACCACTTTGTTTTAGCAACTGACCAAGAGCTTAACAATTGAAAGAAAAATATTTATTAAACTAAAGGAGTTTAAATATGAAAAAATGAAAATTATCAACTAAATTTTTAGTCTCACTATCAGTGGTTGGTCTAATGAGTGTTGCAACCATTGTTGGTTTTAAAATCAATTCAAAAGTTAATCCTTTAGGTGAGGTCAAACTAGAAGTTTCTAAAAATTTTGACACATCAATTCCTGATGATAAAAAAGTTAACCATGCTTATTTTAATGACCCTAGTGGTAGAAAAATAGCTGAATTTAACTTGGCTTTAACTCAAGTTGATGAAAATACTAAAAGCATTTTTATGGCTAGTGATGTCAAAAAAGAAAATCCTCTTTCTTTAAAAGAATTTTTAAATAATTTTATTGAAAACTATAAAAATCCTAATCCAGAATTTGTAGCTGAAATAGGAGCTATGAAATTTATCAATGAATACTTTGAATCTCTTAGTCCATGAGAGTTTGTTGAATATGCAAATTGATTTATGCAAAATGTTAGTTGAGGCCCTGACATCTTATCTTTAGAAAGCTTTGTTCTTAAAAAAGGAGTTGTTCAAGATGGAGGAAGAATAACACTTGGCTCTCATGCAACTATAAATAAAGAAAAAAAACAAATTACGTTCTATCCTGATTCATTTTTTGGTTCACTTCCAATTTTTTCAAATAGTGCTGGTAAGGGACAGTTTCACGACTCTTTAACTAGAAAAATTAATGAAAAAAAATGAACCAAAGAAGAATTAGAAGAGTTTTTGGCAAAACTTCCTGAAAGATTAACTATTGCCAACTATGATAAAAAATACTACAATAAAGGTCTAGCTGGTCTTGATCTTTTAAAAGATCAAAAAGCTTATATTTATGACCTTGAAGAACTTTTAGAAAAAGAAGTTAATTCAAAAGATCAATCTAAAAATAACGTTAAAAAATTTGAATATCTAGTTTTTGCCCAAGATGCTCAAAAAGCCAAAGAAAAATTTTCTTTAGCGGCTAAATCTTATTCTTTTCAACAAGCTAGAAAACTAGTATTCAAAAATGATGGAGATAATCTTCGCGGAAGTTTAAAACTTAGACTTACATTTAAAAAAGACCAAAAAGAAGAGACAAAAGAAATAACTCTTACAAATTTAAAAACTTCTCTTTTAGAAAGTGATCCTCTAAAATACTGAATTAATCAATTTGATTTAGCTGAACTTGCAGAAAGCCTAAAAGAAAGCCTTGGCCTTCCTAGTGCTATAAAATCTGCCATTGACCCATCTAATTTAACTTTTAAAAGCTTTGAAGGCAATGTTTTATCTATTCCCGCTAAGATTAAAACTTCAATTGAACTTTTAGAAGATAAACAAGAGGCAAATGATCAACTAGGAACTTTAAAGGTTAAAGTTAAATTAACCAAAGATGAAAAAACTGAAGAAAAAATCATAAGTCTAACAAATTTAAAAACAGATCAAAACAAAAATGTTGAACTTATTAACTTAGCTAATAAAATTTTCTCAGCTAAGTTATTAGATGAAAAAAAAAGAAAGCCTAGGCCTAGCTTCTGAGCTAAGTTCTGTTGATTATGCTAATTTAAAGCTCTTAGATGTAAATCAACAAGAAATTAGCCTTCCTGAAGGAACAAGTGCTTCAATTGAGCTTCTACAAGACAAAGCTCAAGCAAATGATGGACTAGGAAGTCTAAGAGTTAAAGTAAAATTAACAAAAGCAAATGAAAGCCAAGAAAAAGAAATAACTCTTTGAAATTTAAAAACAAATGGAAATGAAATTGCTGAGCTTGTTTCTAAGATTGCTTTTGCTCAAGTTTTAAATGCTAAAAAAGATAGCCTTGATTTTCCTTTATCTTTAAAAACTCTTAGCGCTAGTGATCTAAGATTTAAAACAATTGATTCAAATGATGTTTTTTTACCTACTCTAACAGGGCTTTCAATTGAAGTTGTTAAAAAAGAAAATGAACTTAACTTTGATGAGACAAAACTAGAAAAGCACGTAATTACTAAAGTAGGTAGAACTCGAGGAGCTGGTGTAAGATTTCATAGAAATCGAGAAAACCCAAAAACCAAGCAAAGACAAACCCTTGTAGAATTAGATGGAATAGACAAACCTACCAATACATTAACTTTGGTAAAAGAATCAGAATTTCTTTTAGCCAAAGACAAACAAAATTCAAGAATTTTTAACATTCAAAATGTTAATTTTGAACCAAATAACTTAGTTAATTCACTTCAAAGTATGGAATTGGCCACTTTTTTAAATCCTTTACTTAATGAAAAAATTAAGAAAAATAGCTTCATGGACTTTTATGATTTAACAAAAGTAAAAAATCATAGTATTTTTCTTTATGAAGATGAAGAAAAACAAAAAAGTGACTTCATTAGATCAGAGCATGAATATATAGGATGAATTTATGATCAAGAAATTGAAAGTGAAAAATTTTTTTATCGTGATAAAAGATGAGTTACAAAAGAAAGAGACTTTTTTGTAGAAGATCACTTTGATGGAAAGCCTGATTGATCTCTTGTTAATAAATATCGAATAAGAGATTATAAAATTGATCCAGAAAATAAACAAAAATTAACTCTTATTTTAGAACAACTTCCAAGCAAAGGAAAAGAACTAACAAAAGAGAGCTTTAGAACTTTTGTTTTTGATTTTAGTCAAAAAGATCAAGAAAAATTAGCAAAAACTAAAAAACTTTGAGAGACTTTCAAAAAAGCTCTTAATTGACATGATGGACTTAGCCCAAGGGTAATAGCTGAAGAGCAAACTATTAATGAAAAAAATGAAATCATTTCAGTTTTTGACATTTACAGTGACATTTTTGGTGGATTAATTGATGAAATTATTTCAAATAATAAATACTTAGCCAATGAAATTGATGGCTTTTATGTTAAAAAAGAAATTGATCCAACAACTGGCTTATTAAAGAGTGTTCTTAAAAAAGGGGTTTATAGAGGATTTTATCCAACTGATAGAATCGGTATTATTCCACTTTTAAAAGCTAGTGCAAAAGAATTTAAAACAACTGGAATAAACTACTTAAAATATGTTGGAACTCATGAATACGGACATCACCAAACACTTCAATATGCCCAAGATGTAAGTGATCCTTCTTCTGTTATTATTCCAACTGCTATAGGTAGAAATGGAATAAGCTCTTCTCATTTACATAACAAAGATGTTCTTCAACTTTATTTAGATGCTCGTTCAAGCGGTCTAAAAGTTAGAAAAATAAACCCTGACTATAAACCAAATGAAAGAGGGGTTTTACCTAACTATACTAAAAAGCTTCTTGATTCTCTAAAGAAAAGCCAATCAGGAAAAAATGATCATGGACACTCTCATTCAAATGAGGATATTTGAGAAAAAATCAAAGATATTTTTGGAAGTGAAAACAATAAAACACTTGATTCAAATGATAAAGTTCTTTCAAATGAAGAAAGACGTTTTTTACAAACTGTTGTTGGAATTGAAAAAGCTGCCAAAGCTAGAAATCTACAAAAATATGATCTTTTTATTCTAAACTCTTTTGACCATGAATCAGCTACTATAAATCCTGGAATAAGTGGAAAAAGTGAATACTTTAAATTAAAAGATAAAGTTGAATTTTTCCCAGCCGAAGATGAAAATTCTACAGATATCAAAAGTTTTTTTGAAAAAACTGATGTTTTAAGTGATAATTTAGGAAATTTAGTCAAATTTGACAAAGACAGAAAAATTATTATAGCAACATATAAAGAAGATCTAGCAAATGATACTTTTAGTGATTTAAAACCAACATTTTTTATAGCAAAAGACAAGCCATTAATTGATCTTTCTATCTTTGAAAAAACTAAATCACTTAAAGCACTAAAAAAAGAAATTGAAGAAAAACAAAGACTTTTAGAAAATGAATTTGAAAACTTAGACTTTCAAACTACATTTTCAGTTAATGGATGAAATGGATCTCTTGATAAAAAAGATTTAACTAAAATCGAAGTTATCCATGAAGAAAATAATGAATTAAACGAAGATCATTTACAAGATTTTAAAGAATTTGTTGAAGAAACAGGCTTTATAAAAAAAGAATATGTTGATTTTACTAAACTAGAAAATTTCTATCAAGAATATCTTAAAAGGCACAATGGAAAAGCAAACTTCACTTTTTATCAATTATTGCTTTCAACACTAATTACAGGACAAAAAGTTACACTTGAGGGAAAAGAATATAAATTAACTCAAAATGATCAAGATGAACTTTGATTGCGTGCAAAAATTTTACATGATGATCCTTCAAGATTTAATGGAATTGATGAGTTAATAAAGCAAAGAACTTCTTACTATCCTAACTATAGTATTTTCCATTTTGAAAATGCTGATTATTTTGTTAATCCAAGAAAAGAAAACAAAAGACTTAAAGAACAATTAATAAGAGAAGGTAAAAAAAATTATGATTCCCTTGATATTGCTCTTTCAAATTACAAAAAAGATAATTCACATGAAAATGAAAATAAAAAAGCAACTCACTATTATTGAGGAGAATTCAATGAATTTAAAGTCAAAATAGATGGAAAAGAACCTATTATCTTAGATGCTTGAGATTATGAACATTTTAACTTTGGAGATAATCACTTTAAAGAAAATTTCTTTAGAACAAAAGAAAATGAAAGTATAACTTCTTTTGATAGCTTTGAGAGCTTTTTTGAATTTAGCTCAATTGATCCACTTAAATTCACTCTTACTGGCCAAGGAGAAAATGCTCAAAGAATTTGAGACATTGACTATGCACTAACTAAGTTTAATCTTTTTGACTATGCTAAAAAATTAGATTCAGATCTTTTTAAAACAATAACTTTAGATCAAAGCAAAAAATATGATAAAGCAGCTTTAATTCAAGCCTTTGAAAAAGCTTATGGTCAAGAAAAAGCAAAAGAAAAACTTCAAGATATAGCCAATGATTTAATGGATAAATTTGAAAGCTCATCTTTGGCATTTTTTATGAAAAACCACAATATAAAAGATCTTAGTGTTGATCATCTTTTTGTTAGTCAAGTAGGTATTTTAGGTTTTAATAACATTACAAAATCACTTAGACCAAATCCAAATGATAATAATATGGTTATTGAAAGATGAAAAACAAGTCCAATTGATTCTAGCGATGTAATTCTAAGATGAAAAACAGACAATCCATCAAATGACTCAAGAATTGTTATGGATGCTATAAGAAAATTTTTAAAAGACAACAACATTGATGATTCAAAACTTGATCTTTTTAAACTTAAATATATTTTAGGAACTCAAATTTTAAATGGTAAAAATGATGAACAAATTTTTATACCAAATAATTTCCAAATAAATGAGTTAAATAATAAAAATATCTCTCGTTTTGAAAATGACTTTGGTCAATACTTTAGTGATTATGTTTTTAACTTTGCAGAGTCTTTAACTAGAGATTATGTTCAAACTAGTTATGTTCCTTCACAAAAACAACTTAAAAACATGAATGGTTATTTAAAAGGCTTTAGTGAATGAAATACTGGAAATGAATATTATGTTAGTGGATCTTTGACTAAAAAATGATTAAATCAAATTAATGTCTTAAGTGATGATTTATTGCGAAGAAGAAGCATTTACAGTAGATGATCTTATGTTGAACAAGCTAGCCAATTTTTACACTTTGGCAATGCTCAAGTTTTTGAAAACTACTCTAAAAAATTAGATGAAGTTCTAAGTACATTAACTAAAAAAGAATTCAAATTTGATCAGCAAAGTCCATTAGTAAATTATTTTGAACTTTTAGATTCATATCAAGAAAAAAGACAAAAACTAAATGAAGAATCAACAAAAAAAACCGAAGAGCTTAGAGATAGAAGTGATTTAAAATACATCGAAAAATTTATTATAGCTTCTAAAGAAGAGAAAAAATATCAAAGCAAATTTAGCGAACTTGAAAAACAACTTGAAAAAGCTACTGGAAATCTAGTTTTAAAATTGGATGAATTAACAAAATCTTTCTACTTAGAAGCTGGTAGTTTATTTGATAAAGAATCTTACAATTTAATTACCAAGGTTATCTTTGATAATTTATTAGATAACACTAGAGCATATTTAGGTAATTTCTTAGGTCAAAACAACACAACAAACAATGGATTTTTCAAAGACCGTTGAGAGAAAAAAGAACTTGGTTGAGAGCTCTATGATGATAAAGGAGTTGCCACAAAAGATGATAAACTTAACATAACAGAATTTGATGGAAAAACCAAAATTACCAATAGAGCTAGAGCTTTTTGAATTTACTCATTAAAAGCTCAAGGAATTGGTGATAAAACAGTTAGTGGTATTTGAAGAGATGAAAAAAGAGATGCCGTTACATTTTGAGGTTTTGTTGACAAAGCCACTCATGAAAAAATTGACTATATTAGTTTAAAAAGAGTTGATGATCCTTCTGAAAAAATTGATATTCCACTAAATAAACAAAACACAAATAATTTATTCTACTTTAAAAAACAAGCAAGTCCAGATTCAAAAACAACTCTTAAAGATGAAGGTTTTGACTCATGAATTACAAACTTTAACATTTTATCTACTTTTAGTAACTCAGTTCTTACAGCTCTAAAAAATAGAAAAATAAAATATGAAATTTACTTTAGTGATAAAGATAAAAATGAAATTGAAGGAGCTTTAAACTTAGGTAAAACAAAATATCTAGCTGAAAATGGTAAGGCATATAACCAAGCACCAATATATATAGAAAAGGGAGAGGATGGAAAAACTTATCTTGTTTTACAAGAACAATTTAAGTAAAATAATATGAACAAAAAAAATATAGCTTTATCGATTTTTGCTCTTAGCTCTAGTGCTTTAATGCTAGTGGCTTGTTCAACTCAAGAGAGCATTGCAACTAAAAATTTAAATTTAGACAATAGCACAAAAGTTGACTTTGGAGTAGCGAGCAATCCTATTAACTCATTAAATTACATCAAAAACTCTTCAATGGACAAAATTAGACCTAGTTTAATTGAAGGGATGTATAAATCTTCAATAAGTGCCAATACAGCTTTTGGTAATGTTTTAAAACTTCCTTCATTAGCTTTTACTTCTTGAAATAATCAAAATGCCACTAGCTCTTCAACAGGTAGTGAGCTTTTAGAAAATCCTGAAAATATTTTTAGAAGCAATAATTTCTATCAAATAAGTAACTTTTCCCTTACAACAGGAGTAGCCGCTTACAACTCACCTAATTATAGTTCTGTAAGAGGGCTAATAAACAACAACAACAACTATGTCTCAGTTGTTTTTAGAGTCAATAATGGACTAAGCAAATGATCAAATGGTAAGGAAGTGACTCCTCAAGATTTTATAGATGCAGCTCACTATATTTTAGACAACAACACAGCTAGTCAAAAAATTGTTAATTATTTAAATTTAAATATTAAAAATTCACAAGCCATTGTTGATGCACAAAATGATTATGTTAAAAAATTTGGAACCAACTATAAAAACCCTTTTGGTAGAAAAGAATATAAATTCGATGAAAATAGAAAAATCTTTGTCGAAGACTATAGCAAGCCAAGCTGAGAAAGTCAAAATGAAGCTGATCAAGAATATGTTGAAAAAATCAAAAAAGCAGCTTCTTCACTAGGACTTTACACTGGAAGAGTCTTTGTTGAGTACTCAAATGATCAAATTAGATCATTTGTAAATGCCCTTCCTGAAGAAAACAAAAACTTTAATAGCAAAAGTACTTTTATTTACATAAAAGAGGGCGACGAAATTAAAAAAGTTAATCTAAATCCAAATCCTTATTTAGATCCAAAACAAGTTTTTGAAGGAGCGCAACTAAAAGCTAAATATAGTTTTTTTGCCCAAGATGACTTTGAATTAAGAGTTGATTTGGAAGATAGTAATCCTAAGAACATAAATGCTATTTATAATGATCTTCTTGTATCAAATGTGTTTTTACCAGTTAATCGTGAATTTGTAGAGACAAAAGCTGGTGGAATTGACAATTTTGGTAGTACTTTAGATAAATTCTTGTGAAATGGTCCTTTTGACATTGAAAGTATTGAATTTGGCCCTCAAGGTAATATGATTTTAACCAAAAGAGATCAATACTACTCTTCAGATATAACTCTTTCAAAGAAAATTAAAGTTTTCTTTGCTGATGAACTTGAGGTTCTTTCACTTCTTTTCCATGAAGGCTACATTGCCAACACCAAAATTAGTAATACTTACTTACCTAAATTTTGAGCAAAAGAAGAGACTAGAAAGTTTTTAACAAAAACTAGTGGATATGGAACCATTGCCCTTCAAATGAATCTAGACAAAGTTACAAATTCTCAAAGCTACTTGCAAGATGAAGATCTAAGAAAAGCTATTTATTATGCAATTAATCGTGAGGATATTTTAAGTCTTACAAACTGGGATTCATCTTTTCCTGTATATAACTGAACAGCCTTTGGTCAAGCTACAACTAATAGAGGTATTAACCTAGAGCTATTTTTTGATGGAATTAAATATAAAAGTGAATACATTAAAGATGATGGAGAAAATCTTGAAATGCCACTACAAATAGCTGATTATGTTGTCCATAATGCCAAAAGATTTAAATTTGAAAATGTTGAACGAACAGATAAAGCTTTTGAGCCAAGAGTTTCTAATTTCTTTTTAGAGCGCTTTAAAGCTCGCTATCCAGATTTAAAAGATGTAACTCTAAGATTTGTCTATACAGGTAATGAAGCTTTAAAAGCAGCTTTAGGTATTCAAGATAGCCTTAGAAAAATAACCAATGACTTTATTAAAATTGACATTCAGGGTTATGCCTCAGGAGTTTATCAATCTAAAATTTCAAGTGGTGAATTTGACCTAAGTTATCAAAACTTTGATAAATATGGAACAAGTGCTCACTCATATATAGCTACTTTTTTTAGTAGTGATGGAATTAGCTTCGAAGATAATAAAACCAATGGTTATATTAAAAATCCAGCTGGCTCATGAACTTATTATGATTGATTTATTTCAAAGACTAAAGAACAAATGCAAGAAATTTACAAACGCCTTGAAATTGATGAGTTAAATCAGAAAAAATTTGAAGATTTAATTACAAGAAAAATCAAAAAAGACCAAGATAATAACCCTATTAAAAAACCACTTCGTTTAGGTTTTGGCCAAGATACCCCATTTGTTAAAGATGTAAATGGCAATGTTATAAGTGTTTTTGACTATGAAGAAAGTGAAACTGAGTATTCTCAAAGAATTAGTGCTTTTTTCAATGGTGCTTTTAGTCAAGAAGAAATACAAGAGGGCTGAAATGATCATAAAGTTTTTGCACTTGTAGCTATTTTTGAAAAAATCATTAGAGAAGCAGCTCCAATTATTCCACTAATTGAAGTTGATACTAACTGAAGTGTTAATCGTCTAGCTGGAGTTGGAAGTACTTATACTTATACCCTTCAAACAGCCTATGATGTCAACAAGCCTCCTAGTGTTAATTTCCCTCTTCCAAGCAATCCCAACAGCGAATAGAAGCTTAATTTCTATATCTAGAGATTCAAACTTTATTTTTAATGATGGAAAATATGCTTTTTTATTTAAAAAATTATTTAATTGCTTTAAAAGATTTTAAGAGCCTATTAACTAATATTGACCTCTTTTGGCGTAGTTTGTTTTTATAAAATACAATAAAATAAAAATCAAAATCTAGCTTAAAAAGCTAGTAAGCAAGCTTAAAAAAAGCCTAAAAAATAAAGATAAAAATAATTATTAATTACTTTTAGAATCTATCTTTTTGGCTTTTGTTCAAAGATAGACTTTATTTTTATTTTTTCTAGCTAACTAAGGATAAATTTTATAGATTTTTTTAATTACAAAAATAACCTTAGGTAAATAAAAACTACTTTAGCTTAATTAAATTACAAGTTAATTTAATTCAAAAAAAATAAAACAAAAAGAGCCTAAATATAAAAAAATTTTATAACTTCAAAAATTTAGAATTACAAAAATTAACTAAATTTTATTGAACTTTTAGTTTTATTTAAAAAACAATTTTTTATCTTAAAAAGAAGGTGATAAAATGACTAATTTTAAAAAAATGATAATAACTAATGGAGATATACTAAATTCTGTATCTGCATTTAGTCCAGCTAATAATTCAATTGCAGCAATGAGCAAATATGAAAAATTTGAATTAAAACAAAATTTTGAACTAAAAGAAAAAGATTCAATTGACAATAAAGACTTTTTAGCTATAGATGATGATTCATTAATGGAGCAACAAAGAGATTATGTAAATGGTTTTTTGAACTCTTTTGATTTAACAAAATTATCTAAATCTTCAAAATCTGAAATTAATCAAGAAATTAACAATACTTATAGAGAGATAAAAATAGGAGCCATATCAATTTCAGATATTAAAAGACAAATTGAACAAAATAATCCAGATTTTTTTAATTCAATTAAACCTTATATTGATAAGAGCTATGATCTTGATATCAACTTAGCTAATATAAAAAGTGATTCAAGTATTTTTGCATTAAATGATGCTCAAGACATATATAAAGATCCAAAATCACTTTTACAAGATTCCCAAAAAGAAAACATTATTGATTTAAATAAATTAGATGATTTGTACTTAGAACAACAAGACTTTTTTTATGAAGGTAGATTTGATCAAAACCAAGACACAGATCAATTTCCTTTATTTATTCCTCGACATAAAAAAACTTTTGATTTAAAAGACTTGCATGACAGGCGCTCAGAAATACAAGCTTTAATGTTTAACCCAAATGAACTAGATCCTTTTGGTGGTGGATGAGGAGGTGGAGGTGGAGGATACTATCCACCAAAAAAATCAACCACTAACAATAACCGAAATAGCACTGAAAATAATATTATAGTTGATAAACAAACTATTAATGATCTTAAAGTAGAATTTAATAAAATTAAAAGCAACTTTGATGAGTGTTTAAAAAAATCAAAAAACTTGTTATATCACTTAGAAAATTACTTAATAGGTTTAAAAACTTTTAATACTCTATCAGCTACTCTTAGTGCTGCATCTTGAGCTTTGTTTTTATGATATTCAGCACAATCAGTTTTAACTTTTGGAGCATCAACTCCTCTTGCTATAGCAGTAGGAATTCAATCTGGAATTATGACTTATTTTACAAATGAAGGCTTCAATACACAATATGAAGTTGAAAAACAAATTAAAGAAATAAAAGATGAATTAAATTCTTATGAGCTTAATAAAGTAAAAGAAAACTTCGAAAAAGGCTTTGATAATTGATATGAAAATTTAACAAAGTTTAAAAGAGATGTTTTTGATGGTCCAAATGTTGCCAAAAGAGTATTTAACGTTGCAACTAGCTCTTCTATGCTAAGGTATGAGTTATTTGACGCTTTACCAAGTTTACTTTCAAAAAAGTTGTCTAATATGATCGCTCAAAAGACATTTAAAAATAATTTTTTAAATAATATTATCAAAAAATTTTCTACTATTTTAACTTCTAAAAGAGCTGTTTTAATTGGAACAACTTGAGCATCGCCAATTGTTATGGCTATTTCTGTTTTAGATGGTGTTGTTGGAGCTGCTTCTATAATATTTGATCTTGCATATAATGACATAATCAAATAATTTTTTAGGATAAAAATAATGTATACAAACGATACAGAAAATTTTTATAGATTTATAAATTTAAAAATAAAAATAGATCTTAGATTTAATTTTTTAGTTGGTATTAGAACATATATAAATTTAATAAGAGCATTTTTAATTCCAAGCATTAGTGATTTAAAAATACAATTGAAAATAAATAGAGTAATTAATTGTTTTAGATGAGTAAATTTACTTGCTTATTTTGTTTGAATTATTTCAATTTTATTAGTTTTTCCTCCTGTTGACATATTCGATTTAAAATCTACTTTACTATATGTAAATAAATATTATGAATATCTTATAATTTTGACTTTTTTTCCATTTGTCTTACCTTATTTATATTTTTTTATTCATCCTTTCATAATATTGTTTATTAAAAAAATATTAATAAAAATATATGAAAAAAATTTTGGTAAATTTGAAAGGACAAAACAATATGAAATAAGTTTATATGGTGAAAAAGACTTTATTAACTGATTAAACTTTTTATATGATTTAAAAAGAATAGATTCTTGATATGAAGTTGGTATTTATTATTTAGAAAAAGATCCAAGTAAAAAAACCCAAATTTTAAATAATATAAATCAATTTTATGAAGCTAAAAAAATAAAGAAAAACAAAACATCATTTTTGTCTAAATTAGTAGCAAAAAGACAAGTTTCTTATATTTATAATATGTCTATTTTTTTTAAACAAATTTTTATTAATTATAGTAATTACAAAATGAATGGCACAATAAAGATAGCACCTTTTATAGCTTCTATTCCCCTTGGTATTTTTGTATCTATTACTCTTTTTCTTTTACATTTTTCTAATGAAGCCTTTGCTAATCAACAAAAAGTGCTTTATTGAATTGTAAATGTTATTCCAATCATTAATATTTTTCTATATTTACAATGTTACTTATTTTTGCAATTTATAAGATACAAAATGGATTATGAAAGAAAATATCTTTTAAGAGCAATTAAGGAAGAAAAAGAAATTTATAAACCTAATGGAAATTAAAAACTCAACTCAAAATAATAATCAATCTTTATTTGATTTTAAACCAAGTATATTTAACAAAATTTATTTGTTTTAAAATTTATAATTCTTAAAAATTAAGATCTAATAAATAAAATTTTCAATGAAATTGAATTAAAATTTATTTATTAAAAAAAGGTTAAAAAATGCACACAAATGATCAAGAAAATTTTCATAGATTTTTAAACTTAAAATTATCGCGAGAAATTAGATGAGGTTTTCTTGTTGGTCTAAGAGTTTATAAAAATTTAATAAAATCCTTTTTAATTCCAAGCATTTCTGATTTAAAAATGCAACTGGAAATAACTAAAATAGTTAATCGTTTTAAATGAGTGAGTTTTTATCTTTTGATTATTGAGTTCTTTTGAGTTGGACTAATTTTTCTACCTTTTGATAAATTCGGTATACAAACAAAAAAATTTGATTTTCCTCTTTATTATGGAATTATTACTTCACTTATGATTTTTCCATTTGTTGTTTATTTTTTTGTTCAACCCTTTGTAGTTAATAAAGTTAAAAAAGAATTAATAAAGCTTTATGAATTAAATTTTGACACTTTTAAAATAGATACAAAAGTTAACAAAAAAATCTATAGCGAAAAAGAAATTAGAGATTGAATGGATTTTTTATATAATCTAAAAAAAATAGATTCATGATATGAAGTTGGAATTTACTATTTGGAAAAAGACTTAAAAAATAAAGAGAAAATTTTAAACAATATAAATCAACTCAATGAATCTACAAAAAGAAAAAAAATCAAAAGATCTTTTTGAAACAAAATAAAAGCAAAATGGCAAGTTATTTTTATTCATAATATAGCTCTAATTTATAAACAAATTCATGATAACAGCACTAATAAAATAACCGAATGAAAAAAGAAAGAAATTGCTTTTGCTTTTGCTCTTCCAGTATTTTTATTTTGTTGACTTATTCCATTTTTTTTAGTAACTTTTGCATCAGCAATTTTTCAAGAAGAAAATGTAATTATATTATTTAGATTTTTTGTACCTCAATTATGCGTTGTTATGCTTTATTTATCATCTCTATTTTTTCAATTAGTATTCTATTTATTGCGTTTAGAGAAACGAGAAATATTAAACTCATCATTAAATAGATGACAAATTTAAATTTATTTAAAAAAATTTAGAAAAAGAAAATTAAGTTTTAACTTATTTCAAAAATCTATCTTTGCATTGAATTTATTAAAATGTATTTTTCATTTATATATAAAAATTTGATTTCATATTTTCTTTTTTATAACTAAAAAAGATTAGTTTTAATAAACAAAAAATTTGATTTTTATAACAAGAAAAAAATCACAAAACAAAAACTATTACAAAAAGGAGATACTCTAACATGGCAAACTTGAAAAAAATGATAATAACTAATGGAAATATACTAAATTCTGTATCTGCATTTAGTCCAGCTAATAATTCAATTGCAGCAATGAGCAAATATGAAAAATTTGAATTAAAACAAAATTTTGAACTAAAAGAAAAAGATTCAATTGACAATAAAGACTTTTTAGCTATAGATGATGATTCATTAATGGAGCAACAAAGAGATTATGTAAATGGTTTTTTGAACTCTTTTGATTTGACAAAATTATCTAAATCTTCAAAATCTGAAATTAATCAAGAAATTAACAATACTTATAGAGAGATAAAAATAGGAGCCATATCAATTTCAGATATTAAAAGACAAATTGAACAAAATAATCCAGATTTTTTTAATTCAATTAAACCTTATATTGATAAGAGCTATGATCTTGATATCAACTTAGCTAATATAAAAAGTGATTCAAGTATTTTTGCATTAAACGATGCTCAAGACATATATAAAGATCCAAAATCACTTTTACAAGATTCCCAAAAAGAAAACATTATTGATTTAAATAAATTAGATGATTTGTACTTAGAACAACAAGACTTTTTTTATGAAGGTAGATTCGATCAAAACCAAGACACAGATCAATTTCCTTTATTAATTCCTCGACATGAAAAAACTTTTGATTTATAAGACTTGCATGACAGGCGCTCAGAAATACAAGCTTTAATGTTTAACCCAAATGAACTAGATCCTTTTGATGGTGGATGAGGAGGTGGAGGATACTATCCACCAAAAAAATCAACAACTAACAATAACCAAAATAGCACTGAAAATAATATTGTAGTTGATAAACAAACTATTAATGATCTTAAAGTAGAATTTAATAAAATTAAAAGCAACTTTGATGAGAGTTTAAAAAAATCAAAAAACTTGTTATATCACTTAGAAAATTACTTAATAGGTTTAAAAACTTTTAATACTCTATCAGCTACTCTTAGTGCTGCATCTTGAGCTTTGTTTTTGTGATATTCGGCACAATCAGTTTTTACCTTTGGAGCATCAACTCCTCTTGCTATAGCAGTAGGAATTCAATCTGGAATTATGACTTACTTTACAAATGAAGGCTTCAATACACAATATGAAGTTGAAAAACAAATTAAAGAAATAAAAGAAGAATTAAATTCTTATGAGCTTAATAAAGTAAAGGAAAACTTCGAAAAAGGCTTTGATAATTGATATGAAAATTTAATGAAATTTAAAAGAGATGTTTTTGATAGTCCGAGTGGTTTATTAAGAGTGGCTAATGTAATTACTTCTCCATCTAAAACAAGAAATAAATTATTTAGTGAGCTTCCAAAAAAACTTTCTGAAAAATTGGCTGATCAAATTTCTCAAAAAACTTTTAAAAACCAATTTTTAAATAATTTTTTAAAGAAATTTTCTACCAACTTAACTTCTAAAAGAGCTATTTTAATTGGTACTACTTGAGCTTCACCGATAGGAACTATTATAAGTGTTTTAGATTCTATTGTTGGAACAACAAATATGATATGAGATATAGGATATATGCTTAGACTTAAATAGGAGATTTAAAAAATGAATCTAAAAGATAAAGAAAATTTTTATAAATTTATTAATTTAAAAATAACAACAAAAGATGTTACTTTTGATTTTTTGGTCGGAATTAGAACTTATATAAATTTAATAAAAGTATTTTTAATTCCAAGCATTAGTGATTTAAAAATACAATTGAAAATAAGTAGAATAATCAATTGTTTTAGATGAATAAATTTATTAGCTTTTCTTATTTGAATTATTTCAATCTTATTGTTTTTGCCACCTATTGATATATTTGATTTAAAAAAAAATTTTACAAATTGAAATTTTATATAATCTCATAACGACTTTATTTCCAGTTGCTTTAGCTTGATTATATTTTTTTATTCATCCTTTTATAATCTTATTTTTTAAAAAAATATTGATATTAATATATGAAAAAAACTTTGGAAAATTTAAAAAAACAAAACAACATGAATTAAGCTTATATGAAGAAAAGGATTTTATAGATTGATTAAATTTTTTATATGATTTAAAAAAAATAGATTCATGATATGAAGTTGGTATTTATTATTTAGAAAAAGATCCAAGTAAAAAAAACCAAATTTTAAACAATATAAATCAATTTTATAAAGCTAAAAAAATAAAAAGGGATAAAACTTCATTTTTGTCTAAATTAATAAAAAGATTTAACTTTATTTTTGTTTATGATATATCGCTTTTTTTCAAACAAATTTTTATTAATAATACTAATTACAAAATGAAAAAAGTAACAAAAATATGTCCTTCTCCTCCCTCTATTTCAATAGGTATTTTTTTATTTATTACATATTTAGCTTTAATTTATTCTGATAAAATTTTTTCAAATCAAGAAGAAGCACTTTATTGATTTAAAAATCTTATTCAAATTATTAGTCTATTTTTATTTTTTTGTTATATTTATTTTTACAATTTATAAAATATAAAATTGATTACAAAAGAAAACATTTCTTAAAAGCAATTAAAGAAGAAAAAGAATTTGTAAACATTAATGAAAATAAAAACTAAAATCAAAATAATAATTAATCATTATTTAAATTCAAACAAAAAAATTAAACTGGACAAAAAAATAGATTATTTAAAAAATACTTAGAACATCTCAGATTTGTTGAGGTGTTTTTCATTCTAAGATTAATTGCAATTTTTCATTATTGTATTAGTGAATATAATTTTTAAATTTTAAGATCATTTAAGCACTCACTTTTGATATTTGAAAAGAACTATTCTGCTTCTCTATTATCAAGTGAATTTCCAATTCTACTCATTAAAATAACTCCATTATTTTCTTTGATAATTTCGCTATATTGAATAGATCAATATTGACTTCCATGATCTAAGTGAATTATTCACTCTTTATAAAATTTGATTTTAGAAATATGATCTAAAACCAACTTAACATCATTTCTTTTACTTAATTTTAGTTAATTATTTTTTTGCTTTGATGATGAATTGCAATCGATAAATAAACATGGTTGTTAATTGCATCTTTGGGCCTTGGAATTTAAGTGACATTGCTAGCAACTATGTTATTAAATTTACCGTTATAGCTTCTTTGTATTAGATTTTGATATTTAGTGTTGAATTTTTAATTTCATTTTTTCTTTTTGCTTTTCTATTTTTGCAAAAAGATTTAATTTAAGCAAAATTCTGCCTATTTTTTGATAATTTGTATACATTTATTTCATAGAATGATTTTTTGATAATCTCTTCAATTTCTTGATCTTTTTTCGGCTCTGCAAGTTTAGGTTTTTTTCAAGAATAATATGTTGATTTTGAAAAGAGAAATTCTTTTCATGAAATTTTAGTTAATATTTTTTCTTTATCTTTATGTTCTTTAATTTTTTTTGAATTTATTTTTCACTAATATCATCAAAAATTATTCTATAAATTTTAACAATCTCTTCTAATTCTTCTCTTGTATATTCATTAACTTCTTTTTTTGGTGGTCTACCGTTATTTTTTTGTTAGCTGTAGATTTGCCAGTTTGTGAAATTAAAGATTGTTCATCTTTTTGAAAAGCAGAATATTTTTTGAAAAATCAAGATTTTACATATGTATTTTTTCAATCTTTACCGATATTTTTCTTTACTAAAAATATATATTTTTTATATTAATTTTTCCATCATAAAATTCTTCATATAATGAAAATCATTTCTTTCATTGTTCTGGTTTTAGTTGTTTCATAAACACTCCTATTTAAAGTATACTTAAAAAGTATTTTTTATTTTTCTGTCCCGGTTTATTTGTTAACAAAATTTTGCTTGTTTTATTAGATTAATAAATTTGAATTTAATTTATCCTAAAATAAAAAAATAGAGTATTTATTGTTCAAAATATAACTTTAATTCAAACTTAACAATATAAAAAAATTATATTACTATCCTTAAAATTACATAAAATAGACTTTTATTTTTTAAAAAAATTTATCCAAATTAACTATTTTCATATTATTTTTTTAAGTTTAAAGCACTCTGAAATTGAAAAAAATTCAATAAAAATTGTAAAATATTCTATTATGAGAAAGAAATTAATAATTACATTATTAACTACCCTAGCTATAGTACCTATGGCTGTTGTGTCTTGTACATTTGAAACAGGTAGAGAAAATGAAAATGGACAAAATACTAACAATCAACAAGCACAACCTGATCAATCTAAGCCTAACACAAACCAAACCGGAAGTGGTTCAAACCAAACAACCCCACCTCCTGTTATAAAGCCAGAGTCTCCAGCAAAACCTCAAGAGCCAAAAGCTCCTGAAGCAAAGCAAGATGATCCTAAATCTCCTGAGACTCCACAGCCTCCAGTAAAACCTAATGAAGAGCCAAAAGCTCCAGAAACAAAGCCAGAGGATCCTACAAAATCTCAAGAACCAAAAGAGTCAGAAAAAAAAGTTGTTGATAAAAAACTTGTTATCGATAAAATTCAAGAACTTTCAAAATTCGCTAATAAGCACAAAGAGTTATTAACGACTTTAACAAGTGAAGATAAACTTAAAAAGATTTCTCTAGATTCTTATGCTAAAGAATTTGAGCAACTTTCTAAGTTAGATGAAGAATTTATAAAATTCTATACAGAAAACAAATACATTTTTGAAAGTGATGTTGCTTTAAAAGAATTGAATTTTGCTCCTATTAAGACAGATGAGTGAATTAATGATGTTTTACCTGCTGTAAAAATTGCCAAAAAAATATTTTCTTCTTTCATTGAGTTAAAAACAATATTAGAAGAATATTATGGAAAAGTTTTTTTAATTACTCAAAAGAAAGATAAATTAAGAATTGAATCTATTAGAGAAGCTGTTGAAGTAGCCAAAAAAGGTTATGGATGATTAACTCAAGGACTTGATTTAACGAATGAAAAACACAAAGAATTAGAGATGCATTTAATTCAAATTTATGAAAAATTATTTCCATATGTTAAACAATTTGGTAATGAATTAGCAATTACTGATTTTGAAAAGCCTTCAAAACCAAAAGAAGAAAAACCTAATGTAAATCCAAAACCTTCTCAGCCAAAAGAAGAAAAACCAATTGACTTAAAGCAAGTTTTAATTTCAAAAGAAGAAGTTGAAGATTGAATTCAAAATCAAGAAATTTATTCTTTAGATAATAGAATTAAAAGCCTTTCACACTTTAATGGACGAACATTTGACTCAACTTTGTCATACAATGTTTTTAAAAATTATATAGTTAAAACAATTGATGGTTCTTCTTATGTTAAATTTACTAATGAAAAAAATGTTTTATATCCAATCTATAAACAAGTAGATTTTTTATCAGAAGAACATTCTAGAGTTTCTCAAAGCACTAATAAAATTAATGCTTTTTGATTATTTCAATGAAGAGATGTAACTAAAAATAAAGAAACTGATTGACATAATTTAACTGTTCATACAAGAACTGATGGCGAAAATCGATTTACTGTAGAGTCTCATCACAATAGAAATAACATTGAAAATCTTTCAAAGCTTTCGACTATGAACAATATTCTAAAAGCATATATTAGAGTAAGTTATATTAATGTAGCAAAACCAACAAATCCAGTTCCAAAATATAAACCAGCAAAAATTAAACCTGAAGTTAAAAAACCCGATTGAAGACTAGTAAGTGTTAACGAAATTAATACTTTTGTAAGAGAAGTAAAAAAATATAGCTCTGAAGAGCAACTTAGAAGAGCTGCTCAGTTTGGCCATGTAACTTTCGAAAATAGAGCCGCTGTTAAGATCTTTACTGATTATCTACAAAATCTACTAAAAAGTGCTTCAATTGCATATATTGATAAAGATGGAAATCTTTTAGAAAGACAAGAATATAAATTTGAAGAGTATTACTATGATTATAAAAATAATTTAGCAAATGCATATTTAGTTGTGCAATGAAGTAATACCAAAAAAGAAGGAAAAGGTGATAATAAAACTACTTGATGACACCACTATTTAAAAGGAACTCAAAGAAGAGCCTTAAAATACTCATATTGAACTTATGATATTAATAAAGTTCCTGAATTACCTCAATTAGGTCCTGATCATCATTTCATTTGATTCAATTACTACAATAAATAATTTGAAATTGCTAAAGCAAAATACAAATGGTTTTAAAAGTTTTATCTAATATAGGGCAAAATTTTTTTTATTAAAAAACTATTATCAACTTCAAAAAGATAAATTTTGTTAGTTATTTTTACTAAAAAATGCATTAGTTTAATTGGATTCTTAATTAACTTTTGACAACTTTATTAAATTTTTTATTTTATAAAAAAGCTCAAAATCTAATAAAAATTTCATCTAATTTAATGTAAAAATATGAAAAATATCAAATTTAATATGAAATATAAGCCTAATTTAAACTTTGAAATGAAAAAACTTTATATTAAGTACAATAAATTTTAAATAAGTCAAAGCGATTTTCTAAGTTTAGGTTGCGTTTGGATTGAAAAAAAGCTAATAAAAATTGTATAATATTACATTATGAAAAAAAAATTAATACTTCCATTATTAAGTGTATTAGCTATAGTGCCTATAGCTGTTGTATCTTGTACAGATGACACAAATATAACTTCTAGAAAAAATCAAAATGGCCAAAGTGGTAACAATCAACAGGCACAACCTGATCCATCTAAGCCAAACACAGATGGAAACGGAAGTGGTTCAAACCAAACAACCCCACCTCCTGCTACAAAGCCAGAGTCTCCAAAAACTCCTGAGACTCCACAGCCTCCAGCAAAACCTGAAGATCCAAAAACTCCTGAGACTCCACAGCCTCCAGCAAAACCTGAAGATCCAAAAGCTCCTGAGACTCCACAGCCTCCAGCAAAACCTGAAGATCCAAAAGCTCCTGAAACAAAGCCAGAGTCTCCAAAAACTCCTGAGACTCCACAGCCTCCAGCAAAACCTGAAGATCCAAAAGCTCCTGAAACAAAGCCAGAAACACCAGAGCCTCCAGCAAAACCTCAAGAGCCAGAGAAAAAAGTTGTTGATGAAAAACTTGTTATTGATACAGCTCAAAAACTTTTCAAATTTCTTAATAAGCAAAAAGAATTATTAACAACTTTAACAAGTGCTGAAAAACTTAAAAGTCTTTCTCTAGATTCTTATTCTAAAGAAAAATAATTTGAAGAACTTTCTAAGCTAGATCAAGAATTTTTAAAATTCTATGCAGAAAACAAATACATTTTTGAAAGTGATGTTGCTTTAAATGAATTGAAATTTGCCCCTATTAAGACAGATGAGTGAATTAATGATGCTTTACCTTCTGTAAAAATTGCTAAAAAATTGATTTCTTCTGTTGATGAGTTAAAAGCAATAAAAAATGAGTACTTTACAAAAATTTCGCAAATTGCTAAAGACGGACAAGCAAGAATTGATTCTCTTAAACAAGTAGTGGGAGTAGCTAAAAAAGGTTATGAGTGGCTAACTGAAGGATTTGATTTAAAAAAAGAAAATCATAAAGATGTAGAGGTATTTTTATCTTCAATTTATCAAAAAATATTTGAAAATGTTAAAAAATTTGAAGATGAAATAAAAAAACCTAAAGAAGAAAAACCTATTGATTTAAAACATGTTTTAATTTCAAAAGAAGAAGTTGAAGATTGAATTAAAAATCAAGAAATTTATTCTGTAGACAAAAGAATTAAAAATCTTTCATACTTTAATGGACGAACATTTGACTCAACTTCGTCATACAAGATTTTTAATTTCTATGTACTTGGAACAGTTGATGGATCTTCTAATGTTCAATTTACTAGTGATACAAACAAAATCTATAAACGTACAGATTATTTAGCTGAATACTATTACTCACCTCTTCAAAGCAATAATAGAATTAATGCTTATTGAGCATTTCAATGAAGAGAAGTAACCAAAAGCAAAGAAACCAACGGAAAAACTGTAACTGTTCATACAAGAACTGCTGGAGAAAATAAATTTGATAAAGTATCTCTTAATGATAGAGATGACATTAACAAACTTTCAAAACTTCAAATAATGCACGATCTTAACAAAACATATATTAGAGTTAGTTTTGTTAATGTAAAAAATCCAGAAAAACCAAATTCAAACTACAAGCCAATTGAAAAGAAAGTTGAGCCTAAAAAACCTAACTGAAGATTAGTAACTATTAGGGAAATATCTGACTTTGTAAAAGAAGTAAAAAAATACAGCCCCGATGAACAACTTAGAAGAGCTACTCAATTTGGTCATGTAACTTTTGAAAATACAACTGCTGTTAAAATTTTCACTGACTTTTTAAAAGAACTTTTAAAAGGTGCTTCAGTTGCATATATTGATCAAAATGGTAAACTTTTAGAAAGAAAAGATTATAAATTTGAAGAGTACTACTATACATACAAAGATAGATTGGCAAATGCACATTTAGTTGTACAGTGAACTCACTCTAAGGTAGTTGGAGAAAAAGACGATCAAACTTACTGATTCCACCGTCGCTTAAAAGGAACTGAAAAAGTAGACTTAGAATTCAAACATTGAGTTAAAAACATTAATAAAAGACATGATTTCCCTGAAATAGGACCTGATCATCACTACATTTGATTTAATTACTACATCAATAAATAATTTTAATATTTAACAAAAGTGCAAAAAATCCTTGCACTTTTGTTTTTTCAAAAAATAAAAATGGCTTTTAAAAATACTAGGACAAGAGTTTAATTTCTTGTCCTAGTTTATTTATATTTTCTTGTTTATCTACTTATATATGAAAGATTGTATATTATCAACAACATTTTTAGTTAATACTTTTATTGACTAATATTGCTTTTCTTTTACTCTAATTTTTTTAAATTAAGTAATTTAAAACAAATAAAGCATCAAAATGATATTTAAATTATTGCTCAGAATCTTTATTAGAAATAAAGCTAAGCTATTTAATTTAATTAAAAGTTAGTTTTTATTATGATTTTAGAATATAGCTAAAATTATTTATTTTTTGCCTTAGGGATATTTTTATCATTGACAATAGCTTCTTTTTGTTTTTGTTTTTTAGAATCATCTTGACAAAAGAAAATAAATTTAACTTTTTCAAGAGGATTAAGTTTTTTAAAAAAGTTTTCTTCTTCATTATTATTTTGGTTATTAATTTTCTTTTGAATCTCAGCTAGAAAAGCCCCTGCAATAACCCCTGATGGAATTGCAAATAAAGCAATACCTATAATTGAAATAATAACTATAATAATTTTTCCGTTTGTAGTAACAGGGGAGATATCACCATAACCAATTGTTGTCATTGAAATAGTAGTAAAATAAATTGCATCTCAATAGTTTTTAATATTTGGATTTGCATTTTCACCAATTGTTTCTACTGAATAAATGATTAGTGAAAAAATTAAAATTAAAATAATGATAAAAACAAAAAGGGAAATTAAAATTTTTTTCTCATTTTTAAAAGCTCTATACAAAATTTTAAATGGCTCAAAAACTTGTAAAAGCATCAAAACTCTTCCAACTCTTAAAAAAACCAAAGATCGAAGAAAGCTTAATACTTGACTAATTTCAAAAGTTTTAGGTACTTTGTTATTTTGTAATTCAACATTTATGTCTTTGTTTTCTATAAAAGCCTCAAGTATTCAAATGCTAGGCACAAAAGAGCTTACTAATAAAATGCCTGTAAATGTAAAAGGAAAAATTATCATAGAAATAAGCTTTCCATTTTTTCTATATGGATATGTAAAAGTTCATAAAAAAAAGTCAACTAATAAAACAAAGAAAATTGTAAGTTCAATAACTAGAAAAAAACTTTTGTTACTAGCTATGAATTTTTTGTCAATAATAAGTAATAAAAAAGACAAAATTATAAAAGATAGGACAACTATAAATCAAATTTTTCTTAAAACATCAACAATTAAATTAACTTTTGGTTGGTCTTTTTCTTTTGATTTTTCATTAATTGCTACGTTGTTTAAATGCTTTGCAATGTTAAGATATTTTTGATTCATATTTATAAAAATATATATCAAAAATTAATTTTTAATTAAAATAAAATTTGATAAAAAAATAAGTTAGCTTTTACCTAACTTATTTTTAAAAATTAACCTTTAGTTTTTGAGTTATATTCACTTATTATCTCTGTTCTAAGCTTATCATCTATTGGTTTTATTCTTTCATAAACTACTTCGTAGATATCTTCTGGAGCAGTGTTTTCATCAACAAAAGTTCCATAAACACTTTGTTTTTTCTGTTGAGTAATATAAAGATTTAAAAGCAATTTTGTTGCATGTTCTTCTTGAGTTGAGATGTTTAAATTTTTGATATCTGCAATATTTGTTTTAATTTCTTGAGTGCTTCAAAGCTCTCCATTTTCATTTAAAATAATGCTCTCAGGCTCATCTGAGACTTTAGACTCTTCATCAATTGTGTAATATTCATCTGAGGTGTTGTCATTAAAGTAATATCTTTTAAAATATTCAAAATCACTTTTTCAAGTTGGGCTGTAGTTAATGTAGTCGAAATTTCTAAGAATTGGAAGAGCGCTATAGTCAAGAACAAGTCCATATTGTTCTTGAGCTTGAGGATTATTTTTGCCTTTAGTAACTTTTTTAAAACTAGCACTATGTTCAACAAGCTCATCAACGCTATAATCTGCTCCTTTGTAAACAGCATCATAGATTACTTGAAGTATTTTTTTGTTTTCTTCTTTTGAATTAGCAGAAGAGAGAATAAAACCTTCCATTAAAGTAATATTTTTTTTAGGTCTAATAAATCTAATTGACTGACCATCTTCAACATTGGCAAAGTTATCAGATGAAAAAAGTCCATCAATTGCATCTCCGTTATAAATTATTCCAACTTCATTTAAAAGATTAGGATCAATTAAAGACTCCAATAGAGCTAGTCCACTTGTAGTTAGAGCATTTGTTTTACTATCTTTAATTGATGAGCCAGTTCCTTGTTCAACAATTTTTAAAAAACCATCAATTTGTTTTGAATAATTTTTTTCAGTTGGCTCTCCACTATAGCCATTTTTTTCTAAAGATGAGCCAATTAATAAATTATCTCTAGCAGATTCAGTTCAACCAAATTTCGAATAGCCTTTATTTTTTAGAGTATTTAAAATTCCTTTTCAGCTTTGATCATCAAAGCGCAGTCCTTTTTCTTTTTCTTGATCACTTAAGTTTTTAGAAGAGGCTCTTAGACTAGCTTTGGTGCCATCGCTTTTTTGATAATCTCCAACACTATAGGCCACTACTTTGTCTTGGATGTAATAAGGAATCATAAATTCTCACATTTCATCTGCTTTTCCATCTTGGTCTAGATCTATTCTTTTGTTGTTTTCATCTACTAAATATTGATCGTAGCCTTGCATGTGCTCAACTGTTTCTGGTCTAAAAAAACTTAAAACCTTTTCTTTTTTAACTCGTCTAATTTCCTCATTTTTTGAGTTTTTTACAACTTCAAAGTCTTGTTCTTTTAGAAGGTTACGTTGATTTAAAATAACTTCATAGTCAATTTTTGAAAGTTTTTTATTTTTAATAAGCCTTGCTATTTGAAAATCAGAACCAAAACCAGCTACTGCCTTAGCAGAGTCAAAGGCTCTTGAAAATTCATTTAGTTCACCAAATTCTTGATATTTATAACCACTTTCATTGATTTTGTTTCTTCCTTCAGGAGAAATATAAGCTTCATAGTTCATAATTGTTGGTCGATAGTTATTTTTTGACTTTAGATAAACAGCTGTTGAAAAAACACCAGCAATAGCTATTAGTGCACTTGAAATAGCCATTGTTATAAAAGCCTTTTTAAATCTCATTTTTAGCCTCCTTGAAATTAACTTTGCTTTTAATTAAGTTATTAGTTCTATTAAATAAAGATTTAAATGAACCAGCATTTTTATAACTTAAATAAAGAGCATTTCCTAAAACTACAAATAAAAGCATGATCGCCCCTAAAGCAAGAGCTCATGTTTGAAATGATCCTTCATAGAGCTGAGTTCCTATTGTTGAGGTATTTGAGGTGATTCTTGTGATGATAAAATCATCAAAAGAAAGAAATGAAGTAATAACAAAAACAAAAACAATACTTGAAAGCATATAAACAAAGTAGATTTTGAATCAGCTCTTAATTTTTCCATATCCAAGATCATAAGAGGCCTCTAGTAAGTTTTTGTTAAACTTTTCACTTCTTGGATACATAAGCATAATTCCATAAGGAAGTGACATTACAATGTGGGCAATTACACTTCTGTAAAATGACTCACTTGAGGCATAAAGAGTTCCAAAAAAGATACTAAAAACTAAAGTTAGTGCAACAGCTGTGACAATATCTGGGTTAATTAAAGGAACAGATGAGCTATAGTGCATAAAGTTTTTTCCAGCTTTGGCCATTTTATTTTTTTGATTTCAAATGGCAAAAACTGAAATAAGAGAAATTACAATTACAAAAAATGAGTTAATAATTGCAATTAAAAAGGAATTGGCCAATCCGTTAACTCTTTCATCAGAAAAAAGTTCTAATCATCCTTTTGAACTAAAGCCATTTCAAGATAAAAGAGAAACACTTCCTTTTTTAGGTTCACTATTAAAAGAAAAAACAAAGCCATAAATTAAAGGAATGTAAAACAAAATTAAAATAATTCAAATGTAACTTTTTTTAACAAATTCAAATTTTTTTAAAAAATTTATTAAATTAGTCATAGTTTATTCCTTTCAATTTTAGTACAAGCATTGGAACTAGATAAATTAGACTATAAAAGCTCATTAAAACAATAGTTGTAATTAAAACAAGTGTTGAAGCTCTAGCCATGTCAAAAGGATTTGATGGATTAACATGTTGGTTTATAACATTACCTATAAGTTGGTGTTGAAAACCATTTGAAAGAAGCTTGTCGCTAATAATAACACTTGAAGCTGCCATTAAAAATACAAGTCCAACTCCTGAAAAAATAGCTTTTATCCCATAAGGTAAAACAACTTTTATAAGAGTTAAAAATTTGTTGTAACCAAGATCATAAGAAACTTCTAAAATGTTAGGGTTCATGTCTCTAAAAACTGAATATAAAGGAATAATCATAAAAGGTAAATTTAAATAAATCATACCTAAGACCATAAATCATTCACTGTTGATTTTTCTTTCATCAAAAAGAAGAGTAAACATTCCTCTAAGAGCTAAAGCTTTGGCTATTGTGAAAATAATAAGAGGACTTATGATTAGTGAAATTGCATAGAATTTAAAGCTCTTTGACTTGGAAGTTGAGACAAAAAAAGCGTATGGAAAACCTAACAAAAGACAAATAAGGGCCGTAACTATTCCCATTCAAACGCTTCGTCACATAATAACTCAAGTAGAGCTATCTTTGACAATTTTTCAATTGTCAAAATCAGCAGCAGCTGGTTTAAGTGAAATTACTAAAAGGATAAAAAAAGGTAAAACTATAAAAAGAAGGGCAATAATTATGTAAGGTAAAAGTAAAGCTAGTCTTGGTCGAGATTTTAAGGCACTTTTTAATTTATCTAATTTAGAAATCATTGGCCATAAATCCTTTGTGATCTTTTGCCATTAAATGAAGTGCATCTAAGTCTCAAGTTATTCAAACTTTTTTACCTACTTCAAAGTAGTCATTAGTTTCAACTTCAATTATTTTACCCTCTACATTAACGCTAATAAAGTAATATGAACCTTTATAAATTATTTTTTCAACAACCCCTTCAAAGTGTCCTTTTTCTAAAGAAATGTCAATGTCCTCTGGTCTAATAAGGCCATCTAATTTTTGTCCCTCTTCAAATTCAGTATGGATTGTTGGAATGTGTTTTCCTAAAAGTAAAGCTTTATTTTTTTCAACAAATCTAACATCAAAGAAATTAGCCTCACCAATAAAATTGGCAACTCATTTGTTAATTGGATAGTCATAGATTTGTTTTGGTGTGTCAAATTGCTCGATTTTTCCATCTCTAATAACGGCAATTCTATCTGAGAGCTCTAAAGCTTCATCTTGATCATGGGTAACAAAAATAAAGGTGATTCCAATTTTCTTTTGTAGTTCAATTAAAAGTCTTTGCATTTTGGTTCTAATTTTGGCATCCAAAGCAGAAAGAGGCTCATCTAAAAGTAAAATTTCAGGTTCAATAACTAAAGATCTAGCAAGAGCTACTCTTTGTTTCATTCCTCCTGAAAGCTCTGAAATTTTTTTATTTTCAGAGCCCTCTAGTCCAACTAGCTTAATCATTTTAGTTATTTCTTCATTGATTTCATCTTTAGTAATTTTTCTAGTTAAATGATGTTTTTCAAATTGTTCAACTTTGTTAACAACATAAGTTTCTCAATAAGAATATTTAAAATCAGAGTCATCTAATCAACTTTGGTATTTTTGTCTTTTGCCACGAGAGAGATTTTTTGATTTTAAAATTTTTTCATATTCTTCTTGAGTTTTATCTAGTTGTTTCATTTTGCTTTTGGCAAATTTTTCTCATTCTTTTTTCTTTTTTTCTAGATTTTTATAAATTCCTGGATCTATGCTAGAAGGATCTTTTGGATATCTTTTTAGCTTTAGGCCATATTTAATATTTCCAGTTACACTAAGATGTTGAAAAAGAGCATAGTCCTGGAAAATAGTTGAAGTTTCTCTTTTGTGTGGTGAAAGGTCTTTGATGTCAAGGCCATCAAAAAGAATTTCTCCTCTAGTTGTTCATTCAAAACCGCCTATTAGACGTAAAATAGTTGTTTTTCCTGAACCCGATGGACCAAGTAAAGTAACAAATTCGCCTTTTTTAATACTTAGATTAACATCATCGAGTATTTTTTTGTCTCCATAATTTTTATCAACGTTTTTTAAACTTATATGGAATTTCGAGTGAGATTTTCTACCTTCAATTAATGTGGTATTAATGTTATTCATATATTAATTTTTCTCCTAATTGGTTAAAAAATTAAACTTAACTATTGAAAAATAGTAAGTAATTGTAAAAATTTAGATAAGCAATTGAGGTTTATTAAAGTTTAATTTTAATCATTAAAAAATTACTCTTTAATAAACTGAAGAGAAAAATTATCAAAAATATCCTGCAATGACTCTTCAGGAGTGTTTGGTAAATCTGGATAGTTTAAAACAGAAAATAATTGTAATTTAATGTTGAATAATTTAGCCATTGAGTTATTTGTGAATTTCATAAGTATGATTATAATAAAAAAAACAAAATACTAAACTAGGACAAAAAAAGTGACTATTTAAAAAACACTTAGAACATCTCAGCTTTGTTGAGGTGTTTTTCATTCTAAGATTGATTGTAATCTTTCATTATTGTATCAGTCAATATAATTTTGAATAATTTCTTGCAATTCTTTGAATGATAATTTTGAAATTTTTAGATCATTTAAGCACTCACTTTTGATATTTGAAAAGAAATATTCTGCTTCTCGATTATCAAGTGAATTTGCGATTCTACTCATTGAAATTATCCCATTGTTTTCTTTAATAATTTCACTATACTGATTTGATGAATATTGACTTCCATGATCTGAGTGAATTATTCACTCTTTATCAAATTTGATTTTAGAAATATGATCTAAAACTAACTTAACATCATTTCTTTTACTTAGATTTCAATTAATTATTTTCTTGCTTTGATGATGAATTGCAATCGATAAATAAACATGATTGTTAATTGCATCTTTGGGGCTTGGAATATAAGTTACATCAGTGGCAACTATGTTGTTAAATTTGCCATTGTAGTCTCTTTGAATTAGATTTTGATATTTAGTATTAAGATTTTTAATTTCATTTTTTCTTTTTGCTCTTCTAATTTTGCAAAAAAGATTTAATTTAAGCAAAATTCTACCTATTTTTCGATAGTTTATATACCTTTTATATTTATTTTGAATATAAATTTCTAATCTTTTTCTACCAAATATACCTTTGTTTTCATGAAATGATTTTCTAATAATTTCTTCAATTTCTTGATCTTTTTTCGGCTCTGCAAGTTTAGGTTTTTTTCAAGAATAATATGTTGATTTTGAAAAGAGAAATTCTTTTCATGAAATTTTAGTTAATATTTTTTCTTTATCTTTATGTTCTTTAATTTTTTTTCGAATTTCTTTTTCACTAATGTCATCAAAAATTATTCTATAAATTTTAACAATCTCTTCTAATTCTTCTCTTGTATATTCATTAACTTCTTTTCTTTTTGGTGGTCTACCGTTATTTTTTTTGTTAGCTGTAGATTTGCCAGTTTGTGAAATTAAAGATTGTTCATCTTTTTGAAAAGCAGAATATTTTTTGAAAAATCAAGATTTTACATATGTATTTTTTCAATCTTTACCAATATTTTTGTTTACTAAAAATATATATTTTTTTATATTAATTTTTCCATCATAAAATTCTTCATATAATGAAAATCATTTCTTTCATTGTTCTGGTTTTAGTTGTTTCATAAACACTCCTATTTAAAGTATATTTTAAAAAGTGTTTTTTATTTTTTTGTCCCAGTTTATACAATAAAAACTTTTACTATATTTTGTTATTTTTTTAGTATTAAATTAAAAGCCTTTTTTAATTTGAGTTTTCAGTTTTTTGAGCTAAATAAATTCGATAAATTTTTTCAACTAACTCATCTTTATTCATGCTTTCATAGCCAAAAATTTCTAATTTTTCAGCTATTTTATTTAAATTTTCTCTTGATAAATTATTTAATTTTTTAATTTGTTCATCTTTTTCTTCACTAGGAACTTGTGATTTTTGTTGATCAAAATTTTCATAAGTTCTATTAGTTTGACTGCCACTTTGAGCTCGTCTTTGTTGTTCATACATCATGTTTGAGATAAATTGATCAAAAGGAACAAAATTATTTGACATTGACCCACTAGCTAAGTTTCTAGCTAGCTCTTCTGAGAGAATTCTTGCATTTTCTTCAACATAAATTTTGAAATATTTATTTCTAATTAAATCATATTGTTTTAATAAAAAACCATAAGCAACTAATAGGATAATATAGAAATAATCCATAATATCGCCGGCCAATACATTATTAAAGCCTTCACTAATGCCTTTAAACAATAAATAAACATTGTAAAAACTAACAAATGAAAAAATAAAAAAGATAATTTTTGATGAGTTACTTAAAAGATGGAAAGAATTTTTTTTAATAGTGATAACATAGGATTTAAAAATTAAGTAAAAAGAAATTAAAAAGCCAATTGCAATAATGGTGTTTGTTGCAAGATAATTACCAAAAAATATTCCAGCAACATTTTCTTCATTAATGTTGTTGTTTTTGCTATTTTTAAGTAAAAAATCAAAATAGCTTTGCTTAAAAGCAATTTTTACACTAATGATAATTAGGCTATAAAGTGCAATAAAAAGCAAAAATGCTAGAAAAGCTAGAATAATTTTTTTTTGATTTTTATTATTTTTTCATTCATTTTCAAAAATTTTAAAATCAATTTCTCTATTAAAATGTGAAGCCAAGATACTCTCCTTTTTTCTTTTGTAATTATATCAATTTTTATCATAGATAAAATAAAATTAAAAATATTGACTCTTTTTTGCCATATTTTTAACTTTAAAAGTTATTTTATGATAGCAAAAATTAAAGCTTAAATTAGATTTTCAAAATTAATTCAAAAGATTAAAATTAAAAAATAAACACAAGTTAATGCTGTGTTTATTTGTAATTAAAAATTTAATTTAAAATTAGTTTTTAATGTTTCTTTTTTTAATGATTTCATCAGCTATGTTTCTTGGAGTTCTTTCATAGTGATCAAAGTGCATTTGGTAAGTTCCTCTTCCTTTAGTCATAGAACGAAGATCAGTTGCATAACCAAACATTTCACTTAAAGGAACATGTGATTTAATAACACTAGCTCCATCAGATCTAGTTTCATCATTGATGATTTGTCCTCTTCTTCTTGAAAGATCACCAACAACATCTCCATAGTATTCTTTAGGGAAAACAACTGAAACATCCATAATAGGCTCAAGTAAAACAGTTTTTATAAGATCTTTAGCTTTTGTTAGAGCCATAGAAGCTGCTATTTTATAAGCCATTTCAGAGGAGTCAACTTCATGGTAAGAACCATCAAATAAAGTAGCTTTTAAATCAATCATTGGATAACCGGCCAAAATCCCTGAAGCCATTTTTTCTTCAAGACCTTTTTGGATAGTTTTGATGTATTCTTTAGGAATTTTTCCACCAACAATTTTGTCAACAAATTCAAAACCATTGTTTGGATTTGGTTCAAAAGTAATTCAAACATGTCCATATTGACCTTTACCACCAGATTGTTTGATGTATTTTCCTTCAACATCAGCTTTTGCTGTAATTGTTTCTCTATAAGAAACTTGAGGAGCTCCAACTTTAACTTGAACACCAAATTCTCTTCTTAGTCTATCAACAATAATATCAAGGTGAAGCTCACCCATACCAGCTATAATGGTCTGTCCTGTTTCAGTGTCTGTAAAGGTTCTAAAAGTAGGATCTTCAGCTGCTAGTTTTTGTAGTCCTAGAGAAAGTTTTTCAGTAGCTGCTTTTGATTCAGGTTCAAGAGCCTGAGAAATAACTGGCTCTGGAAAAACCATTTTTTCTAAGATAATGTGTTTTGATTTATCACCAACAATGGTATCTCCTGTAGTGGTATCTTTTAGACCAACTGCAGCTGCTATATCACCTGTTCTAACTTCATCGATTTCTTCACGAGAGTTAGCATGCATTTGTAAAATTCTACCAATACGCTCTTTTTTATCTTTAGTTGTATTGTAAACATAGCTTCCTTTTGATAAAATTCCTGAATAAACTCTAAAGAATGTCAATGAACCAACAAAAGGATCATTCATAATTTTAAAAGCTAAAGCTGAAAAATCATTTTCATCACTAGCTGTAACTAAAACTTCTTTTTCTTGGAAATATCCTTTAATAGCAGGAACATCAAGTGGAGAAGGTAGATAATCAACAACTGCATCAATCATTGCTTTTACACCTTTGTTTTTAAAAGCAGTTCCACAAACAACTGGGAAAAACTCAGATGTTAAAGTAGCTTTTCTAATTGCTGATTTTAAAAGATCAACTGGAATTTCTTGCTCTTCTAAAGCAAGCATCATAACTTCATCATCAAAAGATGATACAGCTTCAATTAATTTACTTCTTTCAATTTGTGCAGCTTCTAAATATTCAGCTGGAATTTCAATTTCTTTACCATTTTCTTCAGGTTTTCCATCAAATTCTCAAGCTTTCATTTCAACTAAATCAATGTGTCCGCGATAATCAGATTCACTACCCATATTAAGTTGGATAGCAACTGCATTTCCGTTTAATCTTGTTTTAACACTTTTGATTGACTCTTCTAAATTAGCTCCTGCTTTGTCCATTTTGTTAACAAAAACAATTCTCGGAACTTTGTAGTTAGTAGCTTGTCTTCAAACAGTTTCAGTTTGAGGCTCAACTCCTGATTGAGCATCTAAAACAGCAACCGCTCCATCAAGAACTCTTAGTGATCTTTCAACTTCGACTGTAAAGTCAACGTGTCCTGGGGTATCTATAATATTAATTCTTTTACCTCTTCAAAAAGCTGTTGTAGCAGCTGAGGTTATTGTAATTCCACGCTCTTTTTCTTGAGCCATAAAATCCATTTGTGAACCTCCATCATGAGTTTCACCTATTTTATGGATTTTACCTGTGTGGAACAAAATTCTTTCTGTAGTTGTGGTTTTACCAGCATCAATATGAGCCATAATACCGATGTTTCGATAGTCTTTTAAATCGTATTCTCTACTCATAATTATCACCTAAAGTGTGCAAAAGCTCTATTGGCCTCTGCCATTTTATGTGTATCCTCTCGTTTTTTAATTGCTCCACCAGTTTTATTTGATGCATCAATAATTTCATTTGCAAGTCTTAAATCCATAGTTTTTTCATTTCTTAGTCTTGCATAGTTTGTAAGTCATCTTAGTGATAAAGTTTGCTGTCTTCTTTTTGAAACTTCAGTTGGAACTTGGTAGTTTGATCCACCAATTCTTCTTGTTCTAATTTCAAGCAATGGAGTGATGTTATTTAGAGCTTCTTGAAAAACTTCATATGGCTCTCTTCCGGTTTTTTCTTTAATAATATCAAAAGCCGAATAAACTATGTTTTGAGCAATTGATTTTTTACCATCAAGCATAATTGTATTTACCAATTTGGTAACTACAACCATGTTAAAAACTGGATCTGCCAAAACTGTTCTAATAGGCGCTTTGTGTTTTCTTGACATATTTTTCCTTTCTTCAAAATTTTTTAATAAGTTTTTAAATTTAATAATTTACTAAATTATTTTTTAGCTTTTTTTGCACCATAACGGCTTCGAGCTTGGTTTCTTTTATTAACACCAGCTGCATCTTGAGTACCACGGATAATTGAATATCTAACCCCAGGTAAATCCTTTACTGAAGCACCTTTAATTAATACAACAGAGTGCTCTTGTAAGTTGTGACCCTCTCCTGGAATATAAGCTGTTACTTCCATTCCATTTGAAAGTTTAACCCTTGCATATTTTCTTAGAGCTGAGTTAGGTTTTTTAGGTGTCATTGTTGCAACCCTTGTACATACACCTCTTTTAAAAGGTGCTGAAAGTTTTTTATACTTTTTGTGTAAAGAATTGTAACTTTGATTTAAAGCAGGAGATTTAGTTTTTGAAGCTTTTCTCTTTCTTCCCTTAGTAACTAATTGGTTAATTGTTGGCATTCATTTCCTTTCTTTTTATATTTTGTAATTTAATATGATTTTGCTCCAAATATGCTTTTTACAATATTTGCATATAATTTATAGCTTCATATAACAACATATTCTAGTGTATCATAAAAAAATTTTTTATAAAATAAATAACATTAATTTATTTACTCTTTTTTTCTTAGTTTTAATTAAAAAAATTGTTCATTAATGACAATTTATAAACTTGGTGAAATAGCAAAAATAGTTGGAGGAAATTCTAAATTTACAGAAAAATATATTTTAAATAATCAAGGAATTTATTCTGTTATATCTTCAAAAACATCAAACAATGGAATATATGGTTGTATCAATACTTTTCAATATGAAAAAGGTATCACTATTTCAAAGGATGGTGTATATGCTGGAACAATTTTCTATCAAGAAAAACCATTTTCAATAACTTCTCATGCATTTTATCTAGAAATTACAAATAAAAATGTGTTAGAAAAATACCTTTTTTACTTTTTAAAAAACAAACAAGAACATATTCAAAGTATTACATATGGTAGTACAAGAGATAGTTTAACAAAGACTGATTTTTCTGATTTTGTTGTATCTATTCCTTCTTTAGAAACTCAAAGTGCAATAATTAAGATTATTGAACCTAAAGAAGATTTATTTTTTAGGCATAAAAATCTTGTAAGAATTGATAGTGAAGAAAATACAAAAAAAGATTTAAGTATATTAATTAAAATTATTGAACCTTTAGAAAAACAAATAAATGCATTTGATGAATTGATTTTGAGTGAGCAAAAAAGTCTTCAACATTATTTGAATTATTTTTTTGGAAAATTCTATCAAATTGAACCTTCATTGTTTCATGATTATAAACTCGAAAAGATTGCAAAAATAAGAAGAGGTAAGATAATAAATTCATTTGACCTAAAAGAAAATCCTGGAGATTATCCTGTAATTTCATCAAATACAAAAAATAATGGAATTTTTGGTTATTTAAATTCCTATATGTATGATGGTGAGTATATAACTATAAGTGCAGATGGTGCATATGCTGGAACTGTGTTTTTGAATAATGGAAAATTTTCTATAACTAATGTGTGTTTCATTTTGTTGCTAAATGACAAAGTAAACCTTCTTACAAAATTTCTCTTTTATTATTTGAAAAAGAATGAAAATATCATACAAAAAAAATCAATAGTAGGTTCTTCAAGACCATCAGTTAGAGAATATGCTCTCTCAGAAATAGCTATCAAAATACCTTCTCTAGAAATCCAAAGTGCAATATTAGGTATTATTGAACCATTGCATAAAAAAATTAATCTTTTAAAACAAAAGAAAAAATTGCTTGAAAAAAGATTTGTATATTATCAAAATCACTTAATCAAGGAGAAAATCAAAGATGAGTAGAAATGAACTTCTTTATGAAAAAGAATTTGTAGATGACTTGGTTAAAAATCAAAAATATGTAAAATTAGATATTAAAAATGAAGAGAAAATATTTGAATTAATTTTGGAAAATATAAGTAGACTCAATAACATAGAATTAACTGAACAAAATATTTTGGATATAAGAAGAGAATTACTTTCAAACAATTCTGCATCTTCTTATCGATTTGCTCAGTATTTATGAGGTTTTGATACTGTTAAAATTTATAAAAATGATGGTCCAAAAAAAATACGCCTAAAGTTCGTTGATTGAGAAAATTGAGCTAATAATGAATTCTATGTTTTGCAACAATTTCCTACAAGAGATGCAAAAAACAACATGGGTAAAAGATTTGATTCGCTGATCTTAATCAATGGATTTCCCTTAATACTTTTTGAATTTAAAGACAAAAGTGAAAATATTAATAAAGCAATAAATCAAATAGATGAATCATATAGAGGTAGTGTTTTAAATAAAGGTATTTTTAGATTTATTCAAATTTTGATAGGTTCAAATTTTGAAGAAGTTAAGTTTCTAGCAAATAACAAAAGAACAAATAATAATAAGATTCTTTCATTCAAATGAACTTCCGAAAATGGTGGTTCTTCAAAAGAGCTCATAAAAGATTTTTTAAACAAAAATGCTTTAGAAGAATATCTAAAAAATTATGTAGTTTTTCAAAGATCAAAAGATGATGAAAAAATTATTTTACTTAGACCATATCAACAAAGGGCAATCAAAAAAGCAATTAACTTTGTTGAAAAACAACTAAAAACTAATTTAGATGCTAAGCATAATTTAAACAATGCATATATATGGCATACAACAGGAAGTGGTAAAACTTTAACTTCATATAAAATAGCTGAAATATTATCTAAAAATAGTGATATTGATCATGTTGTTTTTTTAGTTGATCGTAATGATTTAAATGATCAAACATCTCAAACATTTCAAAAACTTATGTCAAGTTCTAAAAATGAAAAAATTGATTTTTTAAATCAAGACACTTCAAAGGACTTATATGAGATTTTTCTTAAAAAAGAAAAATTAATTATAACTACTATTCAGAAATTAAATAATGTTTTATCTTCTTATAAAAATGAAAAAATTGAATTTTTAACTAATAAAAAATTTGTTTTTATTATTGATGAGTGTCATCGTTCTAATGCTGGGTTAATGGGAAAAAGAATTAAAGATTATTTGAATAATAGCATCATTATAGGTTTTTCAGGAACTCCAATATTTGAAGAAAATAATGATAGAGAAACTCAAAAAATCTTCGGAAATGAAATTGACTCATATAACATGAAAGATGCAATTTTAGATAAAAATGTTCTTGGATTTAAAGTAGTTAATTACTACCAAGAAACACCAATTTTTCGAGAAAATAACAATTCTAATCTAGGAAAAATTAAGTCAATAATTAGTGTTATCAAAAGCAAACATTTAGATTTTACAAATAATAGAAACTACAATTCAATAATAGCTTTTGATACAATCCAAGATGCCTTGACTTTCTATGATGAATTTTATAAAATGGATGTTGGCGATATTTTTGCAACTCCAATATTTAGTAGCTATTCAAATGAAGAAAAAAATGAAAAGTTTTTCAATTTAAAAGAACATAAAGAAAAAATTTTAAAAAGATATGAAGAAAAATTTAATACTTCCTTTAAAGTTGAAGATTTTGACAAATATGTCAATGATGTTCAATGACGTTTTAAAGAATATAATAGTGAAAATAATAGCATTGATATAGTTATTGTAGTCGATATGTTATTAACAGGTTTTGACTCACCAAGAACCAACACTTTATATATAAACAAAGAATTAAAAAATCATAATTTAATTCAAGCTTTTTCTAGAACAAATAGATTAAGTGATTATTTAAAAAAGCGTGGAATAATTGTTAATTTTTCTCTTGAAGAACAATCAATCAATGATGCTTTTAAAATATATGCAAATAGTAGTGATAAAGAAATACAACAACTTGTTTATGGAGAAAAATATGAACAGGTAGTTGAAGATTTTATTAATTTTTGAAATAGTTTAAAAATCTCTTTTTCTAATATTTATGATGAGAAAAATAATGAGATTTTTAGAAATATTTCTTTAGAAAATAAGAAAAAATATTTAAAAAATCTTAGTCAAGTTTCAAATATTTTTTCTTCATTAAAAACTTTTAAAGAATATGGAAAAAATGAAAAAATTTCAGATTTTTCTTTGGAACAATTAAATCAATATCAAAAATGAGCAAATGAGATCAAAAAAAATTTATCTACTAATGAAAAAGAAAAAATAAGTTATGAAGTTTTAAACTCAATTGATATTAGCAATATTAAATTTGCTTATAAAGAAATGATAATTGATGAAATATATTTGGAAAATTTATTATTCTTTAATAAAAAAATTAGTAAATACCCAAATAATAGATTAACTTATGAAGATACATTAAGTGAAATAGATAAACATATTCAATTGATAAAAAATAATTACAATCAAGGAAAAATTAATCAAAAAGAATATGAAATATTCTTACTTTTAGTACAAAAATGAAAAAATGAAATAAAAAACTTTTTTATCAAAAAAGATAAATCCTTAGATGAAAAAGAATTTATAGATTATGGAAAAAGGATTTTGAAAAGTGTTTTTCAAAAAGTTAAAAACCAAATAGAAGCCATGTGACTTGAAAAAATTCTTAAAGAATATCATGGAATTAATAATGATCAAATACGCAAAGATTGAAAAAAAAGAATAAACGATAAAGATCTAGATGATATTGAAAAATCTGAATTTATAAAAAAATGATCAAGAAGATCTAAAGAAGTTGATAAGGATATTATTGATAAATTGTCCATTGAATATAAAGAAAGCATTGAGGCCTTTTTAGACTTTGAAATAAAAATGAATAAAATTATAGAAAGCAAAATTTAAAGTATGTCAAATAGTAAAGAATTAATAGCAGTAGTTAAAAAAATCTGTGATCAATTAAGATCAAAAATGGAAGTAACTGAATATAGAGATTACATAATGGGTTTTTTGTTTTTCAAATATCTTTCAGAACAATCTGAAAAAAACTTTGAAGAGTTTAAAGAAAGAGTTGATTATATTAAATATTCTGAATTTGATGAAAATCATGAACAGTTTAAAAAAATCAAGGAAATAATTATTCAAAATGATGATGATTTTTTTCTAGCTTATAAATATAGTTTTCAAAATGTTGTAGATATGATGAATCAAGGAAAAAATGTTATCCCCACAATTGAAGAATCTTTTAATAAAATTGAAAGTATTAACAGTGAATTAGATGATGAAAAAAAAGAGTTTTTTAAAGACCTTTTTACAAATATAGATTTTATTAATAAAAATCTAGGAAACATTGATGAAGAAAAAGAAAAAACAATTCAACTTATTATTAAAGAAATAAATACTTTGAATTTATCAATGGATGAAGTAGACCACTTTGGTAATACATATGAATATTTATTATCGGAATTTGCTAGTGACACTGGTAAAAAAGCAGGAGAGTTTTATACTCCTAGTAAAGTTGCTGAACTTCTTGTAAAAATAGTATCTCATGGAAAAAATAAAATTAATAAAGCCTATGATCCAGCTTGTGGTTCTGGTTCTTTGTTAATAAAACTAGCTAATAAAGTGGGAAAATATAACAAAATTTATGGTCAGGAAGTTAAAACAGCAACATATAATCTTGCAAGAATGAATTTCATATTAAGAGGAGTACCTTTTTCTAAATTAGATCTTAGATCAGGAGATACTCTTATCAATCCATTACATATTGAAGAAGAAGGCTCGTTTGATTGTATAGTGGCCAATCCTCCTTTTAGCCAAAAATGAAATCCAACTCAAGAACTATCCAAGGATAGAAGATATAATCCCTATCCATCTTTGGCACCAAAAAGTTATGCAGATTTTGCTTTTCTTCAACACATGCTTTTTCATGTAAATAAAGACAATGGAATTATTGCATCTGTTTTTTCACTAGGTATATTAAGTCGTAAAAATCCTAAAGCCGAAGAGGATATAAGAAAATACATTGTTGATGAAAATTACATTGATACTATTATTTTCCTTCCGCCAAACCTTTTTTATAATACAAGTATTGAAAGTTGTATTATTGTAGCTAGAAAAAACAAGCCTAGAAATGACAAGAGAATTTTCATGATTAATGCAACTAAAGAATTCCAAAATGCCAAAAGACAAAATACTCTATCAGAAGAAAACATTAATAGAATTTTTAGTGCTTGAAAAGAAAAAAGAGAAGAAGAAAATTTCTCTAAATATATATCTTATGAAGACATTGTTAAAAATGAATATTCATTATCTATGAGATTTTATGATCTAGATAATTTTGATGAAGAAAGTGAAGATATTGACATTGATTTTGTTGAAAGTGAAATTGTAAAAATCAATGAAGAATTGCTTAAATATGAAAATGAGTTTAAAAAAAATCTAAATGAATTTTTAAATAAGAAAAATTAATTCTAAATACAAATGATTCATAAAACAACTTTTTTTAAAAGACTTTAAACCTAATGAAAGTGTTCATTAATACCTAATATTGCACTTTGGGTTTTAAGAGTAGGAAGATCAACCTTAATTTTAACAATATCTCTAGGATATATATGCTTAATAACGCTGCCACTAAAAACTTGTTTTATATTTTTTTCCTTGCTTCTTAGTAAATAAAATAAATATTTTTCTAAAATCATATTTTCAACAGGTTGAATCAACATGGCAGATGCATTTATCGAAAAACAGTTACTTTGATAGAATATGTTTCCAACTGAGCCATCTTTTGAAATAGTGATACCTTTTTCATAGTCAAATGTATTTATATAACCATAAACTCCATTATTAAAAGATGAGCTAGAAATTACTGGATACACACCCTCATTTTTTTCTATGTAACTTTTTGTAAATTTAGGATTTCCTGAAACTATTTTTGTAATATCTCCAAGTTTATAATTTTTGAAAATTGAAGGATTAATTGATGCAAGTTTATTTAAAAAATAATTTAAATAATGTTGGAGACTTTTTTGCTCACTGAAAATCAATTCATCAAATGCATTTATTTGTTTTTCTAAAGGTTCAATAATTTTAATTATTGCACTTTGAGTTTCTAAAGAAGGAATAGATACAACAAAATCAGAAAAATCAGTCTTTGTTAAACTATCTCTTGTACTACCATATGTAATACTTTGAATATGTTCTTGTTTGTTTTTTAAAAAGTAAAAAAGGTATTTTTCTAACACATTTTTATTTGTAATTTCTAGATAAAATGCATGAGAAGTTATTGAAAATGGTTTTTCTTGATAGAAAATTGTTCCAGCATATACACCATCCTTTGAAATAGTGATACCTTTTTCATATTGAAAAGTATTGATACAACCATATATTCCATTGTTTGATGTTTTTGAAGATATAACAGAATAAATTCCTTGATTATTTAAAATATATTTTTCTGTAAATTTAGAATTTCCTCCAACTATTTTTGCTATTTCACCAAGTTTATAAATTGTCATTAATGAACCTTTCTTAATAATAAAAAATAAAGATCTTATAAGCAAAAGTTACAAAAATTCAACATTAACTTTGATGGTTTTAATGGAAAAATATTTAGTATTTTCAAATAAAGTTATAAGAGCTTAAACATTTTATATTATAAACATGTAATCAAATTTACATAGTTAGATTTTTATACATAAAACAAGCTAATTGTAAAAAATAGACAGCACTTTTTCTTTTTAAAGTCATGTCTATTTTTGTAACTAAGTTTTTATTCAATTAAATTAACTTTAGAATTATCTTTTAAATTTTTTTTAAAGAATTTAAAATTACTTTCATATTTTAATTTAAATAATTTTACACATGCATATCCAAATCCTAGTGGTAGTAAAACAAAAATTATAAAAATTATTACAATCAAAAATACTCTTAGACCTAGATTATTAGCGGCTCCAGCTATATAAAGAGGTTTTTGATAATTGGCAAAACCATATACTACAACTGCAAAATATTTTATAGCTTTGGTCTTAGTATCATATGTGTAGTAATATTCATTATTTAAAGTTGAATAATACAAAATTAGAGTAAACAAAGAATAACCAAATAAATAAAGTGGTGAAGTCCAAAGAGTTTTTTTTGTAAAAACTACTTCTTTTCTATAAAAATATAGAGAAATATAAGCAAGCATCGGAACTATAAAATGAACCATAAAACTTCTAAATGCATTATAAAAAGTACTTCAATTTGACTGTCATGCCAAAAGTATTCAATAAACAACAAAAGTAATTGTAATGTATATTATTCCAAAAGCTAAAAAGTTATTTGTTTTATTATTTTTTTTAACTGAATAAGCAATCAAGGCTAATGAAATAAATAAATTTGATTGAGTTGTAAAATAAAAAAAGTCATTAAAAAAGCCAAATAATTTATACATTCCTGATTCTTGAGTGTCTTTGGTTGGAAAAAATCCTGTAATTAATATAAAAATTAAAATAGCTACAAAAGAAACAACACCAAATATTAATGTCATTAAATCATTTCTACTAAGATTTTTATATACTTTTACACTCATATATTGAGTTAAATTGTTATTTTTCATAGACAAAATTTTACCTTATTATTAAAATAATTAACATTTGTGGTAAAGTACTTAATGAACGTTGCCAATATAGCTCAGCAGGCAGAGCACATCCATGGTAAGGATGGGGTCGCTGGTTCAAGTCCAGTTATTGGCACCATATCTCAAAAATGGGTAAACTAAAATATATTAATTTAAAATAAGAATGGACTCTAGGGTCAATTCTTTTTTTATTATTTTTAAAAAACAATAAAAAAATTACAACTAAATTAGAATAAAAACAAGCCCAACAAAGCTAAGGGTTTAAAATCTTTTTCAAGAAGTTTTTTGTTCTAGTTTTGCTAATTTTTATTTTCTAATATCAAAAATTTAAATGACAAAAAACAAAATTTAAAAACAGTCTTTTTATAAAAATACAAGATTTTAATATCTAATTTTTTAGAAAAATTAAATATAGAGCTTGAGATTTTCTTTTATTTGCAAGTGTTGTTAGGTACTTTTTTACTTTTTTGATATATTATTTTGTTTTTAATGAAAATAAGTTTAAAAAGGTAGCGGTAATTATGAACGTCAAAAAATTTTCAAAAAATAAAAAGCTTTTTGTTTTATTTTCGAGCATTATTTTTGTTTCTCAATTAGCTTTTATTTCTTGTACAACTCAAATTTCTCAAAACCAAAAAGTAAAAATTTTAAAAAATGAGCTTGACTCTATTGACAAAATTCAACTAGTAGCTTCTTCAAATTTAAAAAATAAATTAGCCTCTGAAGTTGAAGTTTCAGATCTTAAAAAAGAAAACTTTCAATTAATAAAATCAGGGAAAAATTATAACTTAGCCTCTGATTTTATGCTTTCATATGAGTTAAGCAAAGAAAACATGAACTCAAATGATGAAAAAGGAACTTTAAAAATTAAAGCTATTTTAACAAAGGACAATCTTAAAGAAGAAAAAGTTTTTATCATTGAAGGTTTTAAAACAACTAAAGTTAAAAATACTCAATTATTAGAACTTGAAATTCAAAAAATTATTCAAGCAGAACCAGCACAAGGCTCTTTATTTAAAAATAAATTAGCATCGCAAGTTCAAAAAAACAGATCTTTCAAGTAATTCACTAATATTGAAAAAAAGTGATGGCTCAAGCTATAGTTTGCCAGCAAAATTTAGTCTTTCTTTTGATCTTGTTGATCAAAGCAAAAGAGAAATTGATGATGATAATGGAAGTTTAAATATTGTTCTTAAATTAGAATTTGAAAATCAAAGTCTAACAAAGATAATCAAACTAAACAATTTAACTACAAAAGATCAAAGCAAACCAATAGACCAAGAGAGTCAATTAGATAGTGAAATTCAAAAGATTAGCAAAGTTGAGCTTTTAGAAAGTTCAAAACTTAAAGATAAACTTGCCTCAGAGATATTAGAAAGTGATCTTAGAGCTGAAAATTTTCAACTAAAATCTAATGGACAAAATTACACTTTAGCTCAGGGAATTACTCTTTCATTTGAAAGTCCAAAATCCTCAGAAAAACAAGTTGATGATTTAAATGGAAGTTTAAGAATTATAGTTAAACTAACAAAAGAAAACGAAGTAAAAACCAATACTTTTATAGTCTCAGGATTTAAAACTATTGATAGATTTTTAGATGATGAGTTAAAGCAAATTTCTTCAATTGAATTATCTAAAAATTCTAAACTTAAAGACAAAATTCCTTCAGATATTCTAAATTCTGATCTTAATCTTGAAAATATTCAAATCAAAAAAGTAGATAATCTAAGCTATAGTCCTTCTCCTGGAGTTAGTCTTTCTTTGAGCTTATCTAAAGAAAAACAAGCCAATGATGAACATGGAAGTTTAAAAGTTGATTTAAAAATTGAAAAATCCGGAAGATCTAAGATTAAAACATTTACTCTTTACAATTTAAAGACAAAAAACCAACTAAACAATTCAATTAAAAGCTTTTTAGAAGAGCAAATAAATCAAATTTCTAAAATAGAAACTTCTTTAAATAAAGAAGCGCTTCCTTCAAGTTTTGATAATCAAAGTCTTGCAAGTTTAAAAGCTAAAAAACAAGATAACTTAGATTATTTAGTTCCAAGTGATGTAAGTATTTCATATGATTTTGAAAATAAAAATAATAGAGAAATAGATGATGAAAATGGAATTTTAAAAATCAAAGTTACACTAACCAAATCAAATATTAAAGTTACTAAAGTATTTGATATTTCTGGTTTTAAAGATATAGAAAAACTTTTAGAAGAGCAAATTCAAAATATTAACTTGGCACAATTGACAAGTAATTCAGAGCTTAAAAATATATTTGCCTCTCAAGTCAAAGGCGAAAATCTTATTAATAGCAATTTCCAATTAAAAAAAGCTGACAATTCATATTATTCAACTTTAAATAAAATTCAAATTTCATATCGCTTAGATGAAAAAACTAAGAAAGTCAATAACTTAGAAGGAAGTTTGGAAATAATTGTTAAATTACAAATCAATCAAAAGTTCAAAGAAAAAAACATCAAAGTTTCTGGTTTTAAAAAAATAGAAACTTTGGAAAAACAAAGGCAAATTTGATCTCAAAATTGAAAATCAGATGTAATTCCTAAACCTGATATTAGTAAATTTGAAGGTGTTTCAGAAATTTGAGAATGATTTAAAGAGCTTCCTAAATTAATTAAAAAAGAAAACCCGCAAATCATAGACAACAAAGAAGAATTTAACAAAATTTTAATTGAAAGATATAAAAAATTTGTTGAATTTATTGGAGATGATAATCCTCGAGATATCGAAAAAAATACTAAGTTAATTGGTGAATATGTAAATCATTTTTTTAATCTTTACAATAAGAAAAATCTTAGCTTTAGAGACTTTAGTAGTGAAGCATCTCGACAAACCAATATCATCGGAACCTTTGATCAAGTCCCTACTGAAAAAGGTGAATATTTTGATTATAAAATGTTTAGCCAAATACCAATTGCACAATTATTTATAATGAAAAATTATGCACAAATGAGAATTGATATATTAAACAAGATGAACACTCAAGAAATTTATAAAGAAAACGGGAGTATTAAACTAGGACAAAAAAAGTGACTATTTAAAAAACACTTAGAACATCTCAGCTTTGTTGAGGTGTTTTTCATTCTAAGATTGATTGTAATCTTTCATTATTGTATCAGTCAATATAATTTTGAATAATTTCTTGCAATTCTTTGAATGATAATTTTGAAATTTTTAGATCATTTAAGCACTCACTTTTGATATTTGAAAAGAAATATTCTGCTTCTCGATTATCAAGTGAATTTGCGATTCTACTCATTGAAATTATCCCATTGTTTTCTTTAATAATTTCACTATACTGATTTGATGAATATTGACTTCCATGATCTGAGTGAATTATTCACTCTTTATCAAATTTGATTTTAGAAATATGATCTAAAACTAACTTAACATCATTTCTTTTACTTAGATTTCAATTAATTATTTTCTTGCTTTGATGATGAATTGCAATCGATAAATAAACATGATTGTTAATTGCATCTTTGGGGCTTGGAATATAAGTTACATCAGTGGCAACTATGTTGTTAAATTTGCCATTGTAGTCTCTTTGAATTAGATTTTGATATTTAGTATTAAGATTTTTAATTTCATTTTTTCTTTTTGCTCTTCTAATTTTGCAAAAAAGATTTAATTTAAGCAAAATTCTACCTATTTTTCGATAGTTTATATACCTTTTATATTTATTTTGAATATAAATTTCTAATCTTTTTCTACCAAATATACCTTTGTTTTCATGAAATGATTTTCTAATAATTTCTTCAATTTCTTGATCTTTTTTCGGCTCTGCAAGTTTAGGTTTTTTTCAAGAATAATATGTTGATTTTGAAAAGAGAAATTCTTTTCATGAAATTTTAGTTAATATTTTTTCTTTATCTTTATGTTCTTTAATTTTTTTTCGAATTTCTTTTTCACTAATGTCATCAAAAATTATTCTATAAATTTTAACAATCTCTTCTAATTCTTCTCTTGTATATTCATTAACTTCTTTTCTTTTTGGTGGTCTACCGTTATTTTTTTTGTTAGCTGTAGATTTGCCAGTTTGTGAAATTAAAGATTGTTCATCTTTTTGAAAAGCAGAATATTTTTTGAAAAATCAAGATTTTACATATGTATTTTTTCAATCTTTACCAATATTTTTGTTTACTAAAAATATATATTTTTTTATATTAATTTTTCCATCATAAAATTCTTCATATAATGAAAATCATTTCTTTCATTGTTCTGGTTTTAGTTGTTTCATAAACACTCCTATTTAAAGTATATTTTAAAAAGTGTTTTTTATTTTTTTGTCCCAGTTTAATCCATATTCTTTTTATTAAAATATTAGACTTTTTAAATCCATTAAGACAGTATTTTCTATCATATGACAATAAAGTTCATCCATTTTTAGACAAAAATATTTATCCATATCCAAAACACTATATAAAAGAGTTTTATAAAGATTTAACAAATTTATATAATAAAGAAATAAATTTTTTAATTGATCTTATTATTGTAAATACAAATAGATTTATAACAGCTGATTCTTTAGAAAGAATTAAAAATAACCCTGATTACAAAAAATATTTTTTACCAGAAATTGATAATTTAGAAATAATGAATTTTCATGATGAGCTAGAAAAAGCCAAAAGTTATCAGTCAATTACAAGCTCATATCCAGATAAAGAATTTAATATAGCAAAAGAAAATAAAGACTTTTTTGATGAGTGAATTAAGCAATCTTAAATTAAAAAATTTAAATTTATTAATTAAGCTTATTTTGTATAATTTAAAATAATGTTTAATTTCTCAAAACTTAATAAGTATTCTTTAAGATAGATAAATCATAGTTAATTAAATGTGGTAGAATTTTTAACTAATAATGTTTTATTTAGCTTAATTAAATTTTTATTCAAGGATGGTTATTATGAAAATTTTTAAAACTAGAAAAACTAGAAAAAAATTGTTGTTTATATTATCTGCAACTTTGCCCATTTCTGTAGGTTCAGCTGCATTAATTTACTTTTCTAATAACAAAAATTCAAATGAACACAATGAACTTTTACGAGCTGAAGATCCTAGACTAATCAGGTTAATTCAAAATAATAACCTTGATTATAGTAAAGCAGCTCCTTCTAATACTGATTTTAATCTTCCTGAAATTCCTAAGCCTCTTCCAGAGCCTGAAAAACCAAAAGAAGAACCTAAGCCTCAACCTAAACCAGAGCCCAAACCTGAGCCTAAGCCCGAACCAAAACCAATTCCTAAACCAGAGCCCAAACCTGAACCAAAGCCTGAGCCAAAACCAATTCCTAAACCAGAGCCCAAACCCAAGCCTATTCCAATTCCTAGTCCTAGTCCTAAACCTGAGCCTTTACCTAAACCAATTCCAGCTCCAAGTCCTATTCCAAAGCCCACTCCAAAACCAATAGTTCCTGAAAGGCCAATCCAAGGAGATGATCAAGCAGGAAAAATAGTTGATAGAATCTTAGAATTTAATGGGCTTAAAATTAAAGGGAAATTTTTAAACCCAAGAAAAAGAGAAACTTTCCAATCTGATATAGATAAAAAAATAACAAATAGAAATCCTTATTACAATGATCTAGGTAAGCTTTTATCAATTGAAGTCACTGACGAGCTAAGAAAATCCAATATTAAAAACTCTTTATCTGTAACTAATAAATTATTGCCACAAATATTAGACTCTCTTAAACATGAAGAAGCATATAAAATTATAAGTAGACAATGATCTAATTTTTATGAAAGTCTTTTTTATAAATTTTCTAGACTTTTTGAGTCTCCTAATGTAGTAAATTTTTTAACTGAAGAAGGTAAGAGACAATATCCTAATATCATTAAAGAATTTGAAGAAAATCCAAGAAAACTTTCAGCTTGAGATAATAAAAATCAAAAATATGCTAAATTGCTTTCTTATTTAGACACATCTAAATTTACAAAGCTAAGTGCTGATGCTGAAAAATTTCTATCAGAAGGGCTAACAACAAGTCCAGATAATATTTACTTTGAAGCAGATGGATCAATTAACTCTCATTCATTTTCTCCTTTAATTAATACAACTCAACAAAAATATACAAGAGACAACAGTGAAAAAAGAATCTTTGGATATGATAACTATTATGGAAGAGGTGGAAAAGATATTATTGACGGGAAATTTCCTGGATGGTCAAATCAAGATATTACAAATTTAGAAGAATATAGAAAACACGGAGCTTCTAGACAAGATGGAATTACTGTTTCTAAATTAACTAGAGATAAAAAAAGTGATAAAGGTATAAATGAAGGAATTGTAGTTACAATTGATCTTTCAAATGAAAAAGGTTATAAAAAAGCAAAAGCCTTTATTGAAGCTCTAGTAAAAGAAAAAAAAGAAATTACAGCTTATCGAATATTAAATATTGGTAAAAATGATGCAAATCAAAGATTTGGAGATATTCTAAAAGTCCTTCCAGAAAGATTAAAACAACTAGATCTTTTCTTTGAAACAAAAAACACCTCAGCTTTACTTGAACTTGAAAATAAAATAATTGATGAACTAGGAATGTTTACCAAGAGTTATCCAAACAATGATGGTTGAAATTTCAACCCATTTGCTCTAAGAAATGTAGCTTGAGTAAATACAACTGATTATAATGCTAGTTGAAATGCAGGAGATCTTCCTTATTCAAGAATTGTTTTTGACACCATCTCATTTGATGAAAAAGACAAAGAGTTAAACAGAATTAACGATGGACTAAGAATGGCTTATTTTGTTAGAAACAATGAAAAAATCTTCCAAGGTGGCTTTGGTCCAGGACTTGATCCTGATCATAAAGAGGGTGGAAACTCTTATGCTACAAGACTAGATTTAAGTAGAATAAAATCTATTAAATCACTAAGGGGCTTAATTTTTAGGGATGAGAAAAAACCTACAAATGGTAAAAGAAGATTAAAAAATTTAAAACTTTACAATAATCATCTTAACTTCGAAATTGATGTAGAAGAGTTAAATGAAGCTCAATTTGATGTTTTATCTTTAAATGAACCTGGACCTCCTAGAACAAAAATTGAATTTTCAAATGGAAATCAAACAAGACATTTAAAAATTGTTTCAAAAAATGGAACTCAACTATCTAGTGAAGGAATAGCTAATTTAAATAGACTTCTTCAAGCAGCTGTTGATAATTTTGGTGGAGATGCCAAAATTAAAGTTGGCTCAAAAGATGGCACTTTAAAATCACAACTTGAGTCTCTTGGAAAAATTGTTCAAGTCGAAGATTCAGCTGTTGATTTTATTTAAAAAATTTTTAAAGAATAAGCCAAAAAGTGCTTATTCTTTTTTTCATTTTAAAGCAACATCAAATCAATAGGAACTTTTTCCTCTAATTTTAAAAAGTGCATTAGGATCAACATAACCAATGTTAAGCTCATAATAATTAATGGGTGAGACATATATTTGGTTTTTTTGACTTTCAAAACTAGCTAGTCTTACTCCATCTACATTAACTGACGAGATATTAAAACCTGAAGTTTTATTCCAATAATTTTTAAATCTTTGACTATGAGAAAAATTTGTTTTTTGCCAAAAACCATTTTCATCAAAAATTTTTTTAACATTTGAATAAAGACAAACATGAACATGTGGTATTCATCCACCATTACTTTGAGTTGAGCCTAAATAACCAATAATTTGAGATTTAAAAACTTGCTTAGCTTTAGTTGGTTTTATTTTATAAGCTATTGTATTTTCTAGCCTTGGCTCATAGAAAATCTTGTGTTCAAGTTTTAAATCTTCAATGTTAAAACTTGTGTCTCTATCAAGATGGATAAGACCAAGATAAAAATATCCTTTAGTTCCTTTTTTGATTTGAAAATACTCCTGAAATTCTTTGGGACTAAGTTTTAATTTGTCATAGTCTATTTTCATCATTATTAAAGTGCCAAGCCCAAAGCCCTCATCAATCATTTTACTTTCATACATGGCAATAATTTTTCCATCAAAAGGAGCTACTATTGCACTATATTCAGGGGCTAGATAATCCTCACCTACATGGAGCCACTTTGCTTTTGTGTTTTTAGAATAAAAACTTCTCATGATGTTAAAGCCCCCTGAAAGAATCTTGCTTTCAAAGCCCCTAAACATCTCGGCATAGACTCCATCTAATTCTTCTTGTTGGACATTTTCTGCTATAAAGTTATAAGCTTTGTATGAACTATCTTGAAAATCTTTTTCAAAGATATAACTATAAAAACCTAAACCTATTTTTTTAAATATTTTGTGCTTTTCATTTTTATATTTAAAATCAACTTCAAAAAGAGCATTTTTAGGATCAACTTTGATGTAATTAACTTTAGTTATTAAAATATTTTCATCAAAAACTCTAAGAGCAAAATCTTTTAAAGATGATTTTTCAAAATTGATGTTATACAAATTATTTTTAACTATCTTAAAATCAAGCATTTCTTTAAAATATTGCTGCTTAAAATACTTATCAAAATTATTTTTGTCCAAATTAATTTTGATAAAAACACTTTTGCCATGACTAATGGCATAAGATGATTTTTTTAATTCAAAAAAACCTAAAGAATAATTAATTTTTAAATTAATTTCAAAAGGGTTATTTTTGCTAAAAAAAGCTTTATTTACTAAAAAATTAATCTTAAAAAAATTTGTTTCATTTTGATTTATTTGCTTTTGAATTGATTTTATTTTTTGATTTTTTGAAAAGCTAAAAATTGAGCTAAGCTCAAAAGAGCCCAGTTCTTCAATGTCATATTCTTGATATTGAAGAATTTTTTCTTTTTTTATTTTTATTAATTTAGCTAGCTCTATCTTCTTAAGTTCATTAGAAAAAAAATTAAATTTTTCAATTATTTTTTTTCTGTTTTGCTCAGAGATTTTCAAAGGATATCTTAGATTTTTTAGCTCAAAATTTTCAGCTTCAACTTCAATTGTTCTTGAAAGAAAAATTTGTGGTCATGAATTTTCTACTTTCAAATAAATATCAATAGGGACAAAAAATTTTTCTAAATTAGATCTTTTTTGATGAATGTTATGATAGGCAATTTTATATTTTAATTTTTCTAATCACTTTCTTTTTTGATTTGAAAAATTAAGTTTTTTGCTAATGACTTTTTTGAATTTTTCCTGATCAAAGCTCATTTGAAAAAAGATTTCTTCTTCACTAAGATCATTTTTTAAATTTTTTGCAAAAATCAAAAAATTTTTATCTTCTAATAAATCAAAGGCCTCTTTTATGTCATCGAGTAAATAATCACAGTAGTCTAATTTAGAAAAAGAAGATAAAGCCATAAAAAAAATTATAATCATTTTATTTTTAAAATTTTATCTTTTGACAATTTAAAGACAAGCTTTTAATATAAGATTTTATTTATGGAGAAAAATAAAATAAAATTAAGTGTTTTGGATTTTGTACTTTTAGATGAAAATCAAGACTATGAGCAAGCTTTTAAAAATACAATAAAATTAGCAAAATTAGCTGAAAAATTAGGCTATCAAAGCTATTGACTTGGAGAGCATCACGGAGTGCCTACTTTGAGCAATTCAGTACCTGAGCTAACTATGTTAAAACTAGCTCAAGAGACTAAAAAAATTAAAATAGGCTCGGCTGGAATTATGCTAAGGCACTACTCAGCTACTAAAGCAGCTGAAATAGCAAGTACTTTAGAGCTTTTTTATCCCGGCCGTTTTTTGATTTCCTTTGGCTCACACAAAGGAACTGTTGCTGTGCAAAAAGCTCTTAATTCCCTTGAGTACTATGAAAATGATGATTATCTACAAAAAGTTAGAGACTATCAAAAGATGGTCTCAAAACAACCTCACATCATTGAGCTTATTCCTAGTTTAAAAAAACCTTTAGATACTTATCTTCTTAGTACAAGTGTTGAAAAAGCTCTTTTTGCTGGAGAAAATAATTTAAAACTTATTCAAGGACCAGGAATCCATGGAGAAGACCAAATAACCCAAAAAGCCATTGAGCTCTATTACAAAAATAACAAAAATACTAAAGCTGAAGTTTTGCTTTCTTTTTTTGTTCTTATTGATGAAGATGCCAAAAAAGTTGAAAAATACAAAAAAACAGCTGAGGTTTATTTAAATGGAAAAGATGAATTTCAAGAATTTAGATTTTTTCCATCATATGAGAGCATAAAACACTACTCAAAAGAAAAACAAGATTACTTTAAACTAGGACAAAAAAAGTGACTATTTAAAAAACACTTAGAACATCTCAGCTTTGTTGAGGTGTTTTTCATTCTAAGATTGATTGTAATCTTTCATTATTGTATCAGTCAATATAATTTTGAATAATTTCTTGCAATTCTTTGAATGATAATTTTGAAATTTTTAGATCATTTAAGCACTCACTTTTGATATTTGAAAAGAAATATTCTGCTTCTCGATTATCAAGTGAATTTGCGATTCTACTCATTGAAATTATCCCATTGTTTTCTTTAATAATTTCACTATACTGATTTGATGAATATTGACTTCCATGATCTGAGTGAATTATTCACTCTTTATCAAATTTGATTTTAGAAATATGATCTAAAACTAACTTAACATCATTTCTTTTACTTAGATTTCAATTAATTATTTTCTTGCTTTGATGATGAATTGCAATCGATAAATAAACATGATTGTTAATTGCATCTTTGGGGCTTGGAATATAAGTTACATCAGTGGCAACTATGTTGTTAAATTTGCCATTGTAGTCTCTTTGAATTAGATTTTGATATTTAGTATTAAGATTTTTAATTTCATTTTTTCTTTTTGCTCTTCTAATTTTGCAAAAAAGATTTAATTTAAGCAAAATTCTACCTATTTTTCGATAGTTTATATACCTTTTATATTTATTTTGAATATAAATTTCTAATCTTTTTCTACCAAATATACCTTTGTTTTCATGAAATGATTTTCTAATAATTTCTTCAATTTCTTGATCTTTTTTCGGCTCTGCAAGTTTAGGTTTTTTTCAAGAATAATATGTTGATTTTGAAAAGAGAAATTCTTTTCATGAAATTTTAGTTAATATTTTTTCTTTATCTTTATGTTCTTTAATTTTTTTTCGAATTTCTTTTTCACTAATGTCATCAAAAATTATTCTATAAATTTTAACAATCTCTTCTAATTCTTCTCTTGTATATTCATTAACTTCTTTTCTTTTTGGTGGTCTACCGTTATTTTTTTTGTTAGCTGTAGATTTGCCAGTTTGTGAAATTAAAGATTGTTCATCTTTTTGAAAAGCAGAATATTTTTTGAAAAATCAAGATTTTACATATGTATTTTTTCAATCTTTACCAATATTTTTGTTTACTAAAAATATATATTTTTTTATATTAATTTTTCCATCATAAAATTCTTCATATAATGAAAATCATTTCTTTCATTGTTCTGGTTTTAGTTGTTTCATAAACACTCCTATTTAAAGTATATTTTAAAAAGTGTTTTTTATTTTTTTGTCCCAGTTTACTTAGATGTAAGTAATTTTGACAATAAAGTTATCTATGGAAACTCAAAAGAAGTTAGAGAAAAAATTCTAAATTTGTCAAAAAAATTCAAAGTTGATCATTTTTTGATTATTCCATTAGTTTATGGTTCTAAAAACCGTGAAAATAGTTTAAAATTATTAAAAAAAGCCTTTGAGCAAAAATTAGGAGATTATTATGAAAAAATTTGCAAATTATTTAATTGTTGAAAAAGAAAATAACGACTACATTGTTTCAATGAGTCCTGAACTTCAAGATGACATTGGAAGTGTTTGGTATTTAAAATTACATGAAGAAAAAAGCGATGTTTCAGCAGGTGAGGTTATTATTGACCTTGAAGCTTCAAAAACAATAGCTAGCATTAAGGTTCCTCTAAGTGGAAAAATTATCGAATGAAATAAAGAAGCAGTTGAAACACCAAAAGATCTTTCATCAGCTTCAAGAGATAAAAACTGATTAGTTAAAATGACTAATGTAGATCCAAAAGAATTTGAAAATTTAGAAGATTATTAAAAATGGAATGAAAGATTAACTCTAAAGATCCAAAAGAAATTTTTTTACAAGCAATTGAGCAAGCTGAATTGCTTGTTTTAGGTATAGGAGCTGGTCTTCCAGGATCAGCTGGTTTTGGTTATAGTGGTGAACGTTTTGAAAAAAACTTTGGAGATTTTATTAAAGAATATAAACTAGTTGATATGCTTCAAGCTAGTTTGTTTGAATATCCTAATTGACCCAGTTATTGAGCTTTTCAATCTCGTTTTACCTCTATTAATTATTATGATCAACCTGTCAGTGAGAGTTTTTTAAAATTAAAAGAGCTTATCAAAGATAAAAATTATTTTATCATTACAACTAATTCAGATAGTTGTTTAGAAAAAGCTAACTTTGATGAGGACAAAATTTTTTACATCCAAGGAAAATACAAACATTTTCAATGTAGTAAAATGTGTCATAACAAGCTCTATGAAGACAAAGAATTAATTTACAAAATGATCAAAGAACAAAAAGATTTACTTGTTCCTTATGAGTTAATTCCGCGCTGCCCTAAATGTGATTCTTTTTTAGAAATAAACAAAAGAATTGCATACAAAGGAATGGTTGAAGATCAAAAATTTGAAAATCAAAAAGCAAAATATGAAGCTTTTGTCGAAAAAGCTAAAGACAAAAAAACTTTATTTTTAGAACTAGGAGTTGGTTATACCACTCCTCAGTTTATCAAAATTCCTTTTCAAAAATGAACCCAAGAAAATCCACAATCGTTTTATTTGTCAATTTCAAATAAAACTTACCGTTTAAATCCACAAATCAAAAAACAAGCACTTCTTTTGGAAGTGGATTTAAAGGACTTTTTTGAAAAATTTTAAATCTTTAAGGAGAAAAGTATGTATTTAATAGAACCAATTAGAAATGGAAAATATATTAAAGATGGAGCCTATGCAATGGCCCTTCAGGCTTATGCTCTAACTCATTTAAAACTTGAAAGAACTGCTATATTTCCATATATTTGTGATGCTCACATTCAAATTGGATATTTCCAAAATCCAGAAGTTGAAGTTAACTTTCCTTATTTAAAAGAGCACAACATCCCTATTGTAAGACGTCGAACTGGTGGAGGGGCTATCTACATTGATGATAAATCGGTAAACATTTGTTGGCTTTATCCTTTTAATAGCGAAAACAACAAAAATATTTTTGGTAACTACCAAAAATTCTATGAACCTATTGTTGAAATTTTAAAAGAGCTAGGGGTTAAAAACCTTGTATATAGCGGTAAAAATGACCTTCACATCAATGGCAAAAAAGTCTCAGGAGCTGCCATGATGCTCCAAGATGATTATATCTATGGAGGATATTCACTTTTATGAAACCTTGACTTTGAAGCAATAGGAGAGGTTCTAAGACCAAGTAAGGCAAAAATTAAATCAAAAAGTATTGAATCAGTTCGCCAAAGAGTTGACTACATTAGCCAATATGTTGATGATAAATACAAAAACCTTTCTTCTCAAGAGTTTAAAAAACTAGTTCTTGACAAGCTTTCAAAATACCATGAAGAAAAAATTGAAATTTATGAGCTAAGCGAGCAAGACTGAAAAAACATTGATGAATTAGTAGAAAAAAGATACAAAAACTGGGATTGAACCTTTGGGCTTTCTCCTCGCTATGAATTTAATAGAGAAGCTCGTTTTGATATTGGTACCTTTGGAATTAGTCTAAAAGTCGATCAAGGAAAAATTCAAGCTTGCAAAATAAGCGGTGATTTTTTTGCAAAAGAAAATCTTCAAATTATTGAAAAAGCTCTTTTACAAAAGCGTTTAATTAAAGAAGAGCTAATGGATGCTCTTAAAGACATAGATTTTCAAAACTTTTTCTTTAAACCAATTGATCCAGAGAAAATAGTTGATTTAATTTTAAGTTAATTTTTTTAAACAACTATTATAATTAATAAACTTTAATTTATAAGCTATACTTTGGCTTATAATTTTTATTAAGCCCCTCGAAAGATTAAACTAGTAAAGGACTAAAGATGATTAGGAAAAGAATATTTCTTCATGAAAGCGATTTGGAATCATTTAACTTTTCAAGACTAAATAAATTTCAACAGCTTTTGAAAATGGCAAATTATTTAATTATCTTTGTAGTTACTATTTATTCTTTATTTTTTATAACTGACTCTTTTGACAACATTTATGCTGATCCTAAAAAATTTGAGCTTACCAAAGTTTTTATTCTTGAACTTTTACAAAGATCATTACATGCTTCATTTTTAGTTTATTTTATTGCAACTGCTTTTAGGAAAATCTACCATAACCATAGAAATTTTTATATTTATATCCTTTGATTTTCCATTTATATATTTAGTGGTATTTTTATTTTATTTTCAAGAAACATTCCTAATTTTATAACACTAAATGAGTTTGTTGAACTAGGCTATATTTTTTACTTTGTAATATATGTTATATTTTTAGAAATTCTCTACTCAGTTTATTGACTTTTATACAATAGAAGAGTTGAAAGAGATCATCTTGAAGCTTATAAACTAAAAATTGTTTTTTTAATAGTTTCAATGCTTTATGTTTTGATTTTTTCAAGCTGAATCAATAAATCTCAAATTACAACAGATGCTAAGTTAGTTGAAGAGTGACTTCCTTTTTATCAAAATAGAATTCAAGCTTTTGTAGAAGCTTCAAGTGATGAAATTGTAGGTTTGATTTTTAGAGAAATAGGTTATGTCATTGCTTATTTAATTTTAATTTTCCCTTTCTTTTTTAGCCTTTTACTCTATAGCTTTAAAAAACCTAAAAGAACTAAAGTTTCAAAAAACAAAAAGAACCTTTTCCAGTTAAATGTTTCAATTATTGTTTTAATTTCAACTTTTTTAAACTACTGAATCATTTTATTTAAAAATGTTAACGTTAGCTTTTTAGAAATTAACAATTTATTTTTAGGTTTAAATGTTGTCTTTTTATTAGTTTTTACTTTCTTGATTTTATGAAATAGACTAAGATTAAAATCTTCAATTTATTTTATGTTTTCAGTGAGCTTTTTTATTGTAGTTTCATTTTTTACTTTAATAATTTTCCATATTTCCTATGATAGAGAAAACAAAATTTCAATGTTTAATATTCTAATTTTTTCATTTGTTCTAACCATTTTGTTTTTATTTATCTTATTTTCTAATTATGAAATGAGTACACTTCAAAAAATGTCATTTAACTTGCTTTTAACTTCATTTTCACTTTTATACATTTTCATGTCAGTGATTCACAAGTTAGATCTTCTAGTCATTATTGCTAATTTTTTAGATTTTTATTTATTATTGTACTTATTAGTAGGCTTTGCTGTGATGTTAAACTTTTTTGTTTTTGTCTTTTCATTTTACAAATCACTAAGCACTCTAAAAACAGAGAAAAAACCTTGAACATTTAATAAAAAAAACATATTTGATTATAATAAAGTCTTTAGTTTAATAAAGTCCTTACTAAAGAAAAAGGAGAAAAAAGATGTTCAAATTCTGAAACAACAAAAAATTAAAGCTAAAAAAGGAAATTAAATTACATGAAAATGTAATTAATCACTATAGAGAGATTATGTCAAATCCCTCTACATACTTAGTTGACATTGAAAATTTCAAATATAGTACTTATCTATATTCAAATTTTTCTTTTGAAAATGACATTTTTGAAAAATTTTTAGAAATGCTCTCTTCATCAATTAAACAAAAAAAACAAATTGTTTTTAGCTCTTTTACTATTTCTTGAGAAAAAAGTGCCAATGCAGTTGACTATCCCATTATTATCCAAAATAAAAACAAAGTTAACTCATCACTATTATCTGTTGATTTTTCAAAAGATGAAGATGAAGACATTGCTAAACTTTTTAGATCTTTAAACAAATTAATTGACTATTATTTCCAAAAGGACAAACTAGTTTTAAGACTTCCTTATGAAATTATTGTTTTTGGACGTCAAAGAAATGATTTTTCACTTTTATTTTCAGAAAGAGTTTTAAATGAAAATATATAGCAAAATTGAAAAAAAGAAAAAAAATTTGATCAATATCAAAAACTACATCAATATTTATTTTCTTGAATCTCTTAGTCAATTTCAAGTACAAAACAAAATCTACACTAATAAACTAAATGAAGTTAACTTTATTAAAAATATTTATTCAAATGTTTTAAAATCTCGCTTTGGTTTAAAATCAATTTTTTTCAATGGCTATCCTTCAACTAAAAATGGAAGAAAAATTTTTGTCTACATAGCTGAAATTAATAGAATCTCTGATATTTCTCATAGACAATTAGACAAAAAAATCCTAGATACAATTGAAAAAAATGATTGAATTATTGCAATTGGAAAACATGCAATCCAATTTGCCCAAGAAAACAAACTTAACATTTTAACCACTTTTGAGAGCATTGATGAAAAATATGTCAATGATTTAAAAGCTCTAATCTATGATAAATACACACTTGGAGGTGTTTATCAAATTGAATTTTTCTTCCAAAGTAACAAACTAAAAAATAACTCAGTTGTTATTTTGCCTATTAAAAACTTTCACCTTGACAAATCCTTTGAAGATGAAGAAATTGACCCAAAAATAGAGATCTATCCAAATTTAACTGATTTTGTTGATGATTTGAGTTGAATTTATCTACAAAGCTCAATTTCGGCTTTATTAATTGAAGCTAATTTTTACTTGATTAAACAAAGAATAGCAAAATTAAAAGATCTTCTAAATGACATTGATAAAAAAATTGAAAATATTAAATATGAATCATCAAAATTTAGAAAAGATATTTTAAATGAAAATGTTTTAACAACCACTCAATAAAAAAAGTAGGAAAAATGAAAATATTAAATAAATTAAAAGAGGCTTTTGAATTAATTCCCTCAATAATCTTAAAAGCTAGAATCATAACTGATTCAATTTTAATTAAATTAAAATTCAAAGAAAAGCCCTCTTCATTTGTGCTTTCTTTTTCCGATTACAAAAAAGTTGATCAAAATATTCAAAATTCAATCTTAAAAAACAACAAAGCTAAATTCTTTAAAATATTTTTTGGTGCTAGTCAAAAAGTTTTTAGACCAGCAAAACCTACCCTTGTTACTGGAAAAGTAGCCATAATTGCCTTGGGTGATGAGCTCTATCAAAGTAGAACTGATGAAGTCTTACTAATAACTGAATTTCTAATCTTTTTTAAGGGAAATAAAGCTGAAGTTAAAAACTTTGAGACATTAAAAAAGATAGAAATCTCAAAAAAATGGGTATTTATTAAGAAAAATGTAAAATCGAGAATAAAATTTATTAAAAAGAGAATAAAATTTTTAAATGTTAAAAAAACAATTGGACTCTTGCCAAGTGAAGTTATTGAATTAAACAATTTAAATAAAGATCTTGAGATCAATAAAATGTCCTTGTTTTATATGATGGATATAAACGGAGAAAATTATGACCAAAAAAAATAAAGTAATTTTGTCGCTTTTTTGTCTTTCGAGTGCTTTAGCCTCTAGTACTTTTTTTATTTCTAGCACTCATGCTAGTCAAAACATTAGTTTCAATGAAAAAATCCATAACAATGATAGAAATTTCAACAATAATGATTTAGAAAACTCAACAAAAGATGTCAATCCAACAGATAATGTAGAAGTTCAAAATGCTGAAGATGATGAAAAATTTCCTCTTCCAGGAACAAGACTAAAATACAAACATGTAAAATGGATAGTTGGAATTTTGCAAGAATTAAGACAAAATCTTATAGAAAAAATTCCAGCTTATGGAAATCGTCATATTCTTTCAGCTAGAACTACAGAAGAGATAACATGGCTTTTAATAACAAAAGGTTATGTTGACATTTTGACTCCTGGAAGTGATAATTTTTTAACTCTTTTAACTCAAGTAGTTGATCTAATTAATAAATTTATTGCCAACGAAAAATTTCAATATAAAGAAATTCCAACAGAAAATGACCCTGAATATTTACCTAGTAGAAGAGCTAATCCTTTAGTTAAAAATATGTTCTATGTTTGAAATACACTAACTGATAAACAAGTTGATGACTATATAAAATATTTCTTACAACGCATGCGTGGCTTATTTTTAGCTGGCTTTGATCCAAATACTAGTTCAACATGAAAAAGTAATGATTTTGGTCTTGATTGATATAACAATATACCTTCACTACCAACTTGAGAATTTGCCACTTCAATAAAACAGTCTGACTATAAGTTGTTAATAGATAGCTTATCTTCAATGGAAGGGGATAACCAAATTGTTAAATCTTATTTTGGAATGTCTTATATTAAACAAGCAGTAGAACAACAGCTAAAAGAACAACAAAAAAAAGATCAAGAAGATTTAATAAGTGAAAGAGCTAATTTCTATTTTACAGATTCAACAAAAAATCAACTAAGAAAAGCTTTAAATCTTCCAAATGATGCTCAAAGCAAAATAAACTGAAACGACAATAGTTGAAATTACAACTTTTCAAAGTTGGAAAATTTATCTTTTGACTGATCAAAAATCCAAAACCCTGAAAACAGAGCCACCAATGGAGAAAACTCTAATGTAGGTATTTTAGGTAATCTTTTCATCCACAATGAAAGACTAAAATTGTTAGAAGATTTTGCCTCAACTCTTGAGCTTTCTGAATTAATAAATAGAACTGGTGTAGGATTTAATATTTTTAAAAATAATGCTATCTTAGAAAATGAAATTGCCTATAGCAAAGAAAGTATTCAACTTTCTGATTTTATGAATAGCCTAAATAGTGTAATTGAAGATGATTTTAAAACAAATATAAGCTCATATCTTTCAATTAAAAAATCTTCTTCTCAAAAAAGTGGACTAAGACTTCAAAAAGAAGATTTTCAAAAAGAAGCAAAAGCTCAACAAATATCTTCTGTTGTCAATTGAGACTTTGACTATGAAATAGTTAGAGATGAAAAGTCTCAAGAGAGAAACACTGGTGAAGATGTTTATTTAAAAATAACTTCTACTTTAAAAACTAGTGATGCTCGTAGCTTTGATTCAGCTGCAAATTATTCAGCTAAGTCAATCTTTTTTATAAAATTTGAAAACTTGCCTTCTGAAATTCAAAATTTAATTGACAATGCCCCTGAATTACAACCAAATTTTGTAGGCGACAATCTTGCTAATTTTGATGCATATCAATTCATAAAAGATATCAATTCTGGCAAAGGAACTCCATTTCTTAGATATAGTAACAAAGACTCAAGAATTGTTTATAAACCTATTAATTTGAAAGACATAGGTAATGGTAAAGCTGAAATAACAACTCAAATAAGTCCAAATATTGATTATTCTAAATTAATTAGAAATAAATTAATAAAAAATAAAAGATATGTAACAAAAGTTAATACCACTCTTTTTGATCTTAGCAAAAACTTTTTAAATAAATCACATGAATCAGCTGCTCTTACACTTGGAGCTTTTGGTTCTCTTTTAGGAAAAGAATTTTTAGATAAAAATCTTGATGAAATTACCAAAAAAAATGTTTTTGAAAAATCAATTGAAGATTTAAAAAAACAAGATTCATTTTTAAAAAGTAATTTTGAAGAAAAATTAAAAAATTTTAGAAATATTTACTATGACAATTTAAAAAATAAAATTGAAGATTTAAGAAAAAATAAAGATGAATTTGATAAAACTATAGATAAACAAATGATTATTGATCACTACAACAAGCTAGAAAAAAACTTATCAGATAATTTAAAAAGCAATAGCATTGACCCTTCAAGTGCTCCTGTTAAAGAACTTTTTGACCACATCAATAAATCAAAAACTATGGCTCTAAATAATCAAAATCCTTCAACTCTAGCAGAGTTGCAAGAATTTTTAGCAAGAAACAATGATTTACTAAAACTTTTAAATACAGATACTTTAAATCCTCAAAATTTAAAAAAATTTGAAAGTATTTTACAAAAATTCGATTTAAACCAAATTAAAAAATATAAATCACTTGGAGAACAAATAAGCCTTTATACTATTTTAGGATTTTTATCATTAATTTCACTAGGAACTATCCTTTTATTGGTAAGATCTACAAGAATAGGTGGATCAAAAGTAGGACTTAAAAAATCAATATTTGTTTTACTTACTTCAGTTGCTTCCTCTTCTACAATTGGACTATTAATTTATATAATTATGGAAGCTATAGGAAAGGTATAAAATGGATAATGCTAAAATAGTAATAAAATCGATTAAAGACTATATTGTAGAAGTGCAAGGAGACTATGACTTTAGGCTTTATGAAGTTTTTCAACTAACAGATGATGTAAAAGGTTTTTGTCTTTCAGTTGATGAAAAACGAACCTTTTTATTAATTGATGGAGACACTTCCAAAATTAAAGTAGGAACTGAAATTATTCCTTTGGAATCACGCTTTATTGCTAAAACCTACAAAGATTATTTTGGAAAAATAATAGACATCGACGGAAAAGTTCTCTATTCAGAAAGTGAAGATCAAGAAATTTCAGAAAAAGCTTATGAAAATGAAAATTCAGCTTTTAAAGTAGCCTCTGGAATTCAAGATCGAGTTAAATTAAACGAGCCCCTTGAAACAGGTATTTTTTCAATTGATATTTTACTTCCTATTGGAAAAGGTCAAAGACAGCTTATCTTGGGAGATAGTAAAACCGGAAAAACTTCAATTGCCCTTTCAACAATGATTAACCAAAAAGAAAATGATATTAAAATTATTTATGTTTCCATTGGTCTTAAATCAAATGATTTAAAAAGAATTTACAAAACTATAGTTGAGCAAAAAATTGCTCATAAAACTATTTTGATGCATGCTTCAAGTGATAATTCTTTTCAACAATTTTTAATTCCTTATGTTGCTATGGCCCATGCCGAAAACATCATGCAATCAGGTGAGGATGTTTTAATTATCTTTGATGATCTAACCAATCATGCTAATGTCTTAAGAGAAATTGCCCTTTTAACTGGTAAACCAGTAGGTAAAGAAGCCTTTCCTGGAGATCTTTTTTATTCTCATTCGAAATTACTTGAAAGAGCTGGTAAGTTTAAAAATGGCTATTCAATTACTTGTTTTCCAATTGTAAGAACAATTAACAATGATATGACCTCACTTTTGGCCTCAAATATAGTATCAATTACTGATGGCCAAATTGTTACCAATAGTGAAATTAAGGATCAAGGAATTTTACCTGCAATAGATATAGGCCTTTCAGTTTCAAGAACTGGCTCATCAGTTCAGTCGGTTTCACTTTCTAAAATAGCCATTGAAATTTCTAAAATTTATTCAAAATACAAACAAAACGAAAAATTTTCAGATACTAACTTTGATCTAAATGACAGCGTTAGAGACATCATCAAAAAAGGTAAAATTCTTTTAAAAATTCTTAATCAAAAAGAATTTCAAGCCTATTCAAGAAGTTTTAATCTAATTATTGCCTACATTGTAGTTTGAGGAATTTTTGAAGATGAAGAAAAAATTTATGATAAATTAATTTATCTTTATTTTGTTTTAAGATATGACTATATTGGAAAAATTTTAGTAAATGTTGTTGACAAAAAATCAGGAGTTGATGGAATGGTTGATGAGGGAGTTTTAAAAGCTGAAATTATGAGACTTTTAGCTCACTTTAAAGATATTCACAATATTAAAACAAAAAGCTACAATGATGGTAAATTTAACTTATCAACAAGAGTTTTACATAAAGTAAAGGATAGAATATGGGAAAAGTAAAACATTTATGATCGGATGTCTATGATGTTGAATTTTCAGAAAATGAACTTCCAAATATTGGTAATATTTTATCTTTACAAGATGGAAAATGTTTCTTGATGGTTGAGAGGATTTTATCAAATACCCTTGTAAGAGCTATTTTAATCAAAATTGGTGAAGAGCAAATTAAGATCAATGACATAGCAATTGATACCAAAGAGTCTTTTAATGTACCGGTGGGCTCAGCTACAAATGGTGCTATTTTTGATGTTCTTGGAAATCTTTTAAATGAGCATCCTGGAGATTTTAAAAAAGTTGAAGTTGACTCAACCATTTCAACTGAAAAACACTTTAATTCAGATAATGAAATCATTAACACTGGAATTAAAATTATTGACTTTTTTGTTCCAATTATTAAAGGAAGTAAAATTGGAATTTTTGGAGGAGCAGGTGTTGGAAAGACCATCATCATAAAAGAGCTTATTTTCAACATTAGCCGTCAAAGAGACTCAAATGACGTTAAAGTTTTTTTTGTTGGAACAGGAGAGAGAACCCGTGAGGCAAAAGAGCTCTACGATGAATTAGTTAATTCATCACTGATTAAATCAACTTCACTTTTTATTTCTCAAATGAATGAACCCTCTGGTTCAAGAATGAAAATTTTGCCAGTTGGAATAACAGCGGCAGAGTATGCCCGCGATAGTGAACAAAAAGATGTTTTATTTTTTGTTGATAACATCTATCGATATTTACAAGCTGGAAGAGAGCTTTCTTTTTCACTAGGAAAAAAACCCTCAGAGGCAGGTTATCAAGCTACTTTAGTTAGTGACATCTCCTCTGTTCAGGAGAGATTAGCAAATAGTAAACATGGAAGTATAACTTCCTTTCAAACTGTCTTTTTACCAATGGATGATTTAAATGATCCAGCTTCAGTTGCTATTTTAAACCACCTTGACTCTTCACTTGTTCTTTCAAGAGAAATCTTTGCAGAAGGACTTTTTCCAGCTATTGATCCGCTTTTATCAAATTCATCACTTTTACAAGAAAAAATTGTTGGAAAAAGACATATCTTATTAGTTAAAAGAGTTAAAAAAATCCTTCATAAATACAAACAACTTGAAGAGATGATTATGATCTTAGGAGTTCAAGAGCTTGAGCCTAATAATCGTTTAATTGTTAAAAAAGCTCAACAATTAAAAAACTACTTTAGCCAAAATCTTTTTATGGCTAGTTCATATACAAAAAAACCAGGTTTTTTTGCAGATAAAGAAGAAATGTTAGATGAAATTGAAAAAATAGTTGATGGCCACTACATTGATATTCCTGAATATAAATTTTTATATTTAGGTTCAAGTAAAAAACTTGATCAAATAAAAGCTAATTTAGAAAAAGACCAAAAAGAACAGGAAAATTAAATTTTTAGTATTATAAAAGCTATGCACGATCAAAATAAAAAGAAAATGCTAGACATTAGCAACCATCTTAAAAACTTTGGTTTTATTTTCCAAGGTTCAGAAATCTATGGAGGACTTGCCAATACTTGAGACTATGGCCCTGTTGGTTTTTTATTAAAACAAAAAATCGAAGAATTTTGAAGAAAATTCTTCATTTTAAAACAAGACAATTCAGTTGAAATAGACTCAAAAATCCTAATGAATCCAAATGTTTGAAAAGCCTCAGGACATGTTTCTAACTTTAGTGATCCTTTAATTGAAAACAAAGTTAATGGAAAAAGATATCGAGCTGATAAAATCATTGAAGAAAACTTTCCTGAAGTTAATGTTCAGTCAATGAGCGAAAAAGAAATTCATGCCTTTATTGTTGAACATGTTAAAGAATATGAAAACTCAAAAACTTCTTGAAGTGAAATTAGAAAATTTCAGCTTATGTTCCAAACTAGCCAAGGAGTAGTTGAAGATTATAAAAACCTTGTTTATCTAAGACCTGAAACTGCCCAAGGTATTTTTATTAATTTTAAAAATATTCTTCGCTCAACTCGAGCTAAACTTCCTCTTGCTGTAGGTCAAGTTGGAAAATCCTTTAGAAATGAAGTTACTCCCGGAAATTTCATCTTTAGAACTCGTGAATTTGAACAAATGGAACTTGAAGTTTTTTGTCTTCCTGAAGAAGCTGAAGAAATTTACCAAAAATACATTAATCTTTGCTGAGAATTTTTATTAGAACTAGGAATAAACAAAAACTCAATTAGAAAAAGAATTCACCAAAAAGAAGAGCTAGCTCATTATTCAAAGGGAACTTGTGACTATGAATTTAATTTTCCTTTTGGTTGAGGAGAGCTTTTAGGAATAGCCAACCGTGGAGATTTTGATCTAAAAAATCATAGTCACTTTAGTCAAGAGGATCTAAGTTATTTAAATCCTCTTGACAATCAAAGAATTATTCCTTATGTAATTGAACCTTCAATAGGTCTTGATAGACTCATGCTAGCACTTTTATGTGATGCCTATCATGAAGAAAGTGTTGAAAATGAAACGAGAGTCGTTTTAAAACTTGATAAAAAAATTGCTCCCTATCGCTTTGCAGTTTTACCCCTTGTTAAAAAACTCTCAGAAAAAGCCAAAGAGCTTTATAAAAATCTTGTAGATTTAAATTTAATGGTTAGCTATGATGAAAGCGGTTCAATTGGAAAAAGATACCGCCGTCAAGATGCCATTGGTACTTATGAGTGTATTACCATTGATTATCAAAGCTTAGAAGATGATAGTTTTACTATTAGAAACCGTGATTCAATGGAACAAAAAAGATTGAGTTTTGAAGAGCTTAAAGGATTGTTATAGTGAACAATCTTTGAGAAATTGAAAAAAAGATTTTAGAAAAAACAACTCTTTCAAATCTCATAGGTAAATTAATTTCAATTAAACCGAAGGGCAAAAGTTTTTGAGCCCTTTGTCCTTTTCATGATGATAAAAACGCTTCCCTTTCTATAAGCGATCAAAAAGCAATGTTTTCTTGCTTTTCTTGCAATGTCCGAGGAGGACTTTTTGTTTTTTATTCAAAATTTTTAAATAAAAGCTATGTTGAAGTTGCCAACATGCTAGCCAAAGAATTTGACCTTGATTTTCACTTTGACCAACAAGAAAAAGAAAAATATAATGAAAATGAACAGCTTTTTATTGATGTAACTTCCATTGCAAATCACTATTTTAAAGTTTCTTTAAAATCTCAAGTTCACTCTAATTCAAAGCTTGTTAATTTTTTAAAATCAAGAGGAATTTCTAGAGAAACAGCCAGTGAATTTGAAATAGGCTATGATGACGGAAATTTTTGAAAAATCCCAAATAAAGAAAAAAAGAACTTTAGCTTTTTTTTATCAAATAATCTAATTGTTAAAAAAGAAACTAATCAATATTATGATTTTTTCTACAAAAGAGTAGTTTTTCCAATCCACAATAGCTTTGGAGATGTAGTGGGCTTTTCGGGAAGGGCCCTTGATGAAAATAACATCAAATATTTAAACAGCCCTGAAAGCCTTGTTTTTAAAAAACACAAAATTCTCTACAACTGAGCAAAAGCCAAAGAAAAAGCCATTCAAGAAAAAAAACTCTACATTACTGAGGGCTTTATGGACACAATAGCTCTTTATAAAATTGGAATTAAAAATGCCATTGCTATTATGGGAACAAACCTTTCAAATGAACAGCTTGAGCTTATTCCTAAAGACATTGAACTAATTTTTTTTCTTGATGGAGATCAAGCTGGAAAAAATGCAGTTTATAACATCTTAAAAAAAATCATAAAAATGCGCTCAAAAATTAGTGTTATTGAAAATGATTCAAAGCAAGATCCTGATGAGCTTTTAAAACAAAAAGGAGCTAATTTTTTAAAGGAGCTAATTGAAAAAAACAAAAAACCTGCCATTGACTACCTTTATGAGTTTTTACTTACTTCAAAGTACAATATCAATAACTCAGAGCATTTAATTTCTTTTGTAAATGATTTTGCACCTCTTCTTTCAAGCCAAAATAATATCGTTATTGATAAATACGAAAATCTTCTAATGAAACACTCAATAAACATTAGAAAATTTTTAACCTATCAAAATCAAAAATATGATAGAATTAATCAATATAATTCACTACAACAGAGATTTTATGAAGAACTAAAACAAAAAAAGAAGGCAAATTCTAGAGAAGAGATTTTAAAAAAACAATATCAAAACTTATATGTTAAGTTGCTTTTAAGCTTACTTAACTCAAATGCATTGCTAGAATACTTTCTAAGGCATAACATTGAAGAAAGAATTATTTTTGAGCAAACAAACAATGGACAAGAGTCTAAACTAAAAGATATACTTAGAAAAATTATTAAAATCCAAAAGGAAAAAAAATCTGAAACTACAATTGAAGATTTACCCTTAGAAGATCAAGAAATATTAAGGTGATATTTACAAAAAGACTCTTGATTTAAAAGCGACTATGCAAAAGAAGGAGATTTAGACCTTCTAGCCAATCAGATTTCTGAGTCATATTTAGAATATGAAAAGAGCCAAAAAATTTCAAAAACACTAGAAATGCCCTCTTTAGATGAAGAAAAACAAAAAATCTTGAAAAGAGTGATTTTGCAAAGAAGGAGTAAAAATGACTAAGAATTCAAGTTCAAGTTACAATCAAATAATAAATGATATTTCTAAAATCATGAAAAAAAGAAAAGTTAAAACTCTATCTCAAAGCGAAATTTTTGAACTTTTAGATAGTGAAGGACTGTTTATCGATGAAGATTCAAGTGATGAGTTTTTAGACGTTTTGAAGGAAAAGAAAATCCTTCTAGATGAAGTTGACCCCGATGATCTAGTGGAAGTTTCTGGTGATACAATCGAAAATGAACTCGATGATGAAGTTGATATCAAAAAACTAAAAAGCATTGAAAAAGAAATGCTTAATGATGATCTTTTTAACGATGATGATTTAAATGATGATGGTGATGAAGACTTTGAAAGTAACATCTTTGATGACGATGAAATCAAAGAGTATAGTTCTAAATCATTACAAGACAAAAACATCTCAAAACTTTCAGGAGAAAAATTAAAAAGTAAGTTAATTGAAACCAATGACATTGTTAAATGGTACATGAGATGAATTGGTAAATATGGAACTCTTTTAACAGCTGCTGAAGAAAAACAACTTGCAATTGATATGAAAAAAGGTGGACTTAAAGGTAAAAGAGCAAAAGATAAGCTAATTAATCGCAACCTTCGTTTAGTTATAAATAATGCTAAAAAATATAAAAATAGAGGACTTTCTTTTATTGACTTAATTTCAGAGGGTAATGCTGGAATTATTAAAGCTGTTCAAAAATTTGATGAATCTAAAGGATTCAAATTTTCAACTTATGCAACTTGATGAATTAGACAATCAATTACAAGAGCAGTAGCCGATCAAGCTAGAACAATTAGAATTCCAGTTCACATGGTTGAGACTATCAATAAAATTATTAAAATTGAAAGAGAACTTCAACAAGAATTAGGAGTCAATCCCACAGATGAGCAAATTGCTGAAAGATATGGAAATGACTACGATGCTAAAAAAGTTCGTTACATAAGAAAAATGAACATAGATCCAATTTCACTTGATAAAACAGTTGGTAAAGAAAATGATTCATTTTTTTCAGACTTTGTTAAAGATGAGAGTGTAATTTCACCAATTGACCATGCTGCAAAAGAAGACTTAAACGAACATTTATTAGAACTTTTAAATGAGCAACTCACTGAAGAAGAAAGAGTCTTAATTATGAAAAGATATGGAATAGGAGAAGATGAAAATGGAGTTCCTTATCAAGTTCATACTTTTGACCAATTAGCAACAGAAAAAAACACTTCTAAAGAAAAAATAAGACAATGGGAAAACAAAATCCTTAGAAGACTTAAAGCTACTAAAAAAAGAAAAATTCTTAAAGAATACTTAGTTAAATAATTTTTAAAATCACCAAAGCTTGTAAAATTCTTTGGTGATTTTTTTATTTTCAAAGCCAAAAAGCCTTATTTTAAAATGGTTTATTTTAAATTTTATTTTATAATTCTAAAGTTCTTAGCAAATTTAGAACAACATTAAAATAATCACTTATTTAATTTAAATTTAAAAGAAAGAGGTTTTCTATGTCTTTAAAATTTTTTAAAAAGACTTTTTTAGCCATTAGCTTAGTTGCACTTCCTAGTCTTTTGTTTACAGCATGTGTTGGACAAAAAAACGAAACTAAAAAAGAAAGTGCTCCGACTAGTCCAAATACTCAAAATAACCAAAGTAATCAAAGTACTACAAAACAAACAAATCTAAGTTATGCAAATAATTTTGAAATTAAACCAAAAGCAAATGTTGAAGACAGAAGACTATTACATCCAGCTGCCCCTGAAAATAAACTTATTGATGGTAAATTCAGATTTTCACTTCGCCACTCTCCTGTAAGAGGTTTAACTGGTGAGTGAGTTGCCTATGCAACAGAGGTAAAAGCAGCAAATGACAACAGCCTAGTTATGCCTGTAAACATCCATAAAGCAGAGGCAAGTGTTAAAACTGTAAATGACATTGACGCTGAAGCTTCACTTGTTTTTAACTTCGAAACTCTAAACACTTCCCAAAAAGGAAAACACTTTACCTTCTACTTCATTAAAAAAGATGGTTCTCAAAGAATTTTGTTTAGCCAAGCCAACATTGAAGCTAATAGAGATATTTTTACAGTATAAGCTTAATTTAAGTTAAAAAACAAAGTTTTAATTAATAAAAATTAAATCTTCCAAGTTTTGCCTTTAAAAAGAGGCAAAACTTTTTATTTAAAACTAGTTGAAAAACGAATTTTGCAATTTCCTTGACTTTTGCTATAAAATAAAAAAATATTGTATTTTTACATATTTAAATTTTAAAAATTTATTAAAAAATATGAAGAAAAGAGGATATCATTTTAAAAATTAAAGATGTGACTTTGTTATTGGAAGAAAAATATCCAATCGAAAATTGTGAACCATGGGATTTTTGTGGTTTTTCTTATAAAGTAAACTTTTATAACAGAGAAGATTTAACAGGGATTGTAGTTGCCCTTGATCTAACAGATCATGTTTTAGAAAAAGCTATTGAAGAAAAAGCTAATTTAATAATTACACATCACCCTTTTATTTATAACAATAATCTAGAAGAAGAATTTGCTAATTTCCCTTACAAAGAAAAAATATATAACAAGCTTGTAAAACTAAAAATAAGTGTTTATTCACTTCATACAAACTTTGATGCAGACAAACAAGGAACTAGCTATTGAGTAGCAAAAGAATTTTTCCCAGATGAAAAACCCTCTCCACTTGGAAAATATGGAGCTCTTATAAAAACTAAAATAGAACTTAGTGAACTAAAGGCTATTTTAAGAAAAAAATATAGCGGTCCAATTATGACAAACAACAAAAAAGCTTCTTTTTCATTTAATGGAGTTGCCTTTTTTGCAGGTTCAGGAGATAGCCCTGAAATTAATGAACACACAACTAAAAACAACATTCTAATCACCTCTGATACTAAATGATCAGACTGGATTTTTCTAAGTCAAAACAAAAAAACTTTAGTCAACATCTCTCATCAAACTGAAGAGCTTTTTATTAAAGTTATTTACTTTTTATTAACTAAAAAATTCAAAAAAGGCGTAAACGTTTCAACTTTTTACTACAAAAACTTGATTAACTCATTGTAAAATAATTCAATCATGTTTAATATCGAAAAAATGCTGCGCGAGCAAGAAAAACTAGATAATCTCATTTTAAAAAAATGTAACATTTTAAATTTTGAAGCTGTTCAAAATAAAGTTGCTCTTGCACTTTTAGTTGAAGTTTCTGAACTAGCAAATGAAGTTCAATCATTTAAATATTGAAAACTTTCAAAACAAATTGACCTAGCTAAAGTCAAAGAAGAATACTCAGATGGAATTCATTTTTTAAATTCAATCTCCTTTTATTATCAGCTAAGCAATTTAATCCCTTTTAAAGTAATTTCGCCCGATATTAACGAGCAATTTAGAGCTGTTTTTATCTCAATAGCTGAGTTTATGAAAAAACCTTCAAAAGAGTCTATTTTAGAGGTTTACTCACTTTATTTAGGAATAGCTAAGTTGTTAAATATTTCAAATGAAGAAATTGAAAAATCTTATTTTGAAAAAAACTTAATTAATCAAAAAAGAGCTAAGGGATCATATTAATTTATTTCAAAAATTATTTCAAAAAAGGCCTAAGTAATTAATTGGGCCAATTTTTTTTAATTTTTAAAAAAGTTTGTAAAATTTAAATAATACTTTGAGCCAAAAAGGCTCATTTCTAGGAGAAAAATGAAAAAACTTTTAATTATAGGTAATTGAAAAATGAACAAAACTTATGATGAGGCACGTGATTTTATCAATGCTTTTTCTAATGCATATGCACTTAATGGAGCAAAAATTTCTGAAAATATTGAATATGGAATTGCCCCGTCTTTTACAAATATGTCACTTTTTAACAAAGAATTACTTGAAAAAACTAACATTAATTTAGTAGCTCAAAACATAAATGAAAATCGAAGTGGAGCTTTTACTGGTGAAATTAGTGCACAAATGCTTAAATCAATTAATGCCAAATATGTTATTGTAGGTCATAGCGAAAGAAGACAAAACTATCGAGAAACTAACAAAATTGTTAATCAAAAAGCCAAAGCTGCCATTGAAAATGGACTTATTCCAATTATTTGTGTTGGAGAGAGCTTAGAAGAATATGAAGCTGGAAAAACCAAAGCTGTTATTAAAAAACAAATTAAACAATCTCTTGAAGCTCTTGATCTTTCTAAAATTGTTGTTGCATATGAGCCAATTTGAGCAATAGGAACTGGAAAAGTAGCAACAGCTGAAGTAGCTCAACAAATTTGTAAGTTTATTAGATCAATTACCTCAAAAGATTTAATAATTCAATATGGAGGAAGTGTTAGTCCATCAAATATTGAAAATCTAATGAAACAAGAAGATATAGACGGAGCTTTAGTAGGAGGAGCTTCATTAGAGGTTGATAGTTTTTTTGAACTAATAACCTTTAATGCTTTAAAGTAATTATGGAAAACAAAAAAAATAAAAAAGTTATCTTAGTTGTAATTGATGGACTAGGACTAAGAAAAGAAAAAATTGGTAATGCCTTTGAACTAGCTAAAACACCATTTTTTGACAAAATGTTCAAAGAATTTCCTTGAAGCTTTATTCAAGCTTCAGGAAAATTTGTAGGTCTTCCTGAAGGGCAAATGGGTAATTCAGAAGTAGGCCATTTAAACATTGGAGCTGGTCAAATAGTTTATACAGGGCTTTCTTTAATTAATAAAGATTTAGAGGAAAAAAATTTTATTAATAATAAGGCTTTTTTAGAAGTTATTGAAGATGTTAAAAAAAATAACTCAACTCTTCATTTAATGGGCCTTGTCTCTCCTGGAGGAGTTCATTCTTTAGAAGATCACTTATTTGAAATAATAGATGTAGCTTATCAAAAAGGACTAAAAAAAGTCTCAGTTCATGTCTTTGGAGATGGTAGAGATGTAGCTCCTCGATCAATTAAAAGCTCTTTTGAAAAACTTGAAAAAATAACCAACAAATATAACTATGATATTGCCAGTATTTCAGGAAGATTTTATTCAATGGACCGAGATAAAATCTTTGAAAGAACAGAAAAAGCCTATGAAGCTCTTCTAGGAAATTCTAATTCAAAATTTGATAACTGATCAGAGTTTTTAAACAAGCAATACTCTCAAGAAATTAGCGATGAATTTTTTATTCCATCAATTAATGCAAGCAAAAATGTTAACTTTGTTAAAGATGGAGATAGCATAATTTTCTTTAACTTCAGACCTGATAGAGCTCGTCAATTAACTCATTTATTAATTGGCTCTTCTTTATATGATTTTAAGCCAAAAAAACCAGTCAAAATTAACAAATTCTGTTCAATGATGAAATATGAAGGAATTGAAACTTTAATTGCCTTTGAAGAGATGGAAATTAAAAATCCAATTGGAAAAGTTGCTGAAAAAGCTGGTTTAAAACAGCTGAGACTAGCTGAGACTCAAAAATATGCTCATGTAACTTATTTTATGGATGGTGGAGTTGACATTGAATATAAAAACTCAAAAAGAATTATGGTTGAGTCTCAAAAAGTACGCTCTTATGCAGATCATCCTGAAATGTCGGCTAAAGGCATTACTGATGAGCTAATTAAAAATGCCAAAGACTTTGATCTAACTATTTTAAACTACGCAAACCCTGATATGGTAGGTCACACCGGAGTTTTAACTTCAACTATTAAAGCTGTTGAAATTCTTGACTATGAACTTTCAAGGTTAGTTGATTTTGCTCAAAAAAATAACATCACAGTTTTTATTACAGCCGATCATGGCAATGCTGAAGTTACAGAAGATGACAAAGGAAATCCTCAAACCAAACACACTTCAAATCCAGTAATGTTAATTACAAGTGATAAAAACCTAAAATTAAAAGATGGAAAACTAGCAAACATAAGCCCTACAATCCTAGATTATCTTGACATTGAAAAACATGAAGATATGAATGAAGAGTCTCTAATTATTAAATAAAAATTAAAGCTGATATTAACAAATTGAATTTAAGAAAAACTAGCTTTTAGGAAAAACAAGGCTAGTTTTCTTAAATTTTTCTTTTTTTTGCAATTTTTCAGTTTTTTGACTATTAATAAATGAGTCTAAAAAGATTAAAAAAAATACTTTCTAAACTCAAAGATGAAATTATGATCAAATCCAAGTGAAAAAAACTTTTACTAGTCTCAGCTTTAGTTGTAGTTTTAGCTTCTTTTTTTATCTATAGTTTTTCAGTTAATAACTCAAAAACTACTATAGAAAAAAGTGACAAAATTACAATAACTCTAAAAGGAGCTTTTAAATATCCAGGAATTAAACTTGTTAAAAGACAAGCTAGTTTAAGAACTATTTTTAAAGAAGCTGGACTGATGACCAATGCTGATTTAGAAGGAATTAATCTAGAATCTAGTGCCATTGAAAATAAAGTTTATAAAATTCAGCTAAAAAGCAATGTTGAAAAAATTAGATGAGATCAAATAACTCAGGAGCTTTTAAAATCATGGTCAATAAAATCAAATATTATTGAAAAACTAATCAAACTTAAAGACACAGGAGCAAAAGTTTCTTGAAAAGAAATTGATTCAATAAATGGCATAGGTCCTATTACCTTAAATATTTTGAAAAAAAATATTCAACTTTAAATACAAACTTTTACTTATTTTTTCCAATTTTATTTTTTTTATTTTTTAACTACTCTAAAATTTTCTTAGTAATTATTACAATTTTATTTTTTGTTTTTTCTTTAAAGAAAATCAAAAAATTAATTTACTTTTCAATATCTCTAAGTATTTGCTTTTTTTCAATTGGAATAAATCGTCTTTATTTAAACAAAACTAATTTGCAAGTAGAGGCAAACTATGCTATTTCACAAAAATATAAAAATGGCTATGTTATTCAAAATAATTTTCAAAGAATTCTTTTAATAACTAATAAAGATTTAGATCAAAATTTTATATACAAAATAAAAGGAAAACAAGAAAAATTAGATAATTCAAATTATGCTAATTTTTTAAAATCTAATTTCGTTTTTTCAACAATTAAAACCAAAGAAATTACTAAAACTTTTTCAAACAAAAGTTTCAGAAATAAAATCAAAAACTACTTTGAAAACTCTCCTAGTTATTATCAAAAATATGTTCCTCTTATTTTACTTAATCATAAAAGTCAAATAAATCAAAAAGAATATAAATCCATTGAAAATCTTGGAATAGTTCATCTTGTAGTAATTTCTGGTTTTCACATAAATTTAATTTTTTGACTTTTAAATTTTGCTTTTAACAAAGTTAAAATAAAACCTTTTTATTCCAACTTTTTTAGCATCTTTTTGATTTCATCTTTGGTAATTTTACTTGGAATTTCAATGCCAATATATCGGGTTTTATTTTTCTATTATTTCAAGTTTTTTTATGAGAGTTTTATTTATAAAAAGGGCAAAGTAAAAATATCGAAAATTCAAATTTTGCTCATTTCACTAGTTGCAATTTTTACTATAAATCCAAATGTTATTTTTTCACTTTCAACTATATTTACATATAGCATAACTTTTGTTATTTTATGATCAAGCAAATTCAAATTTAAAAATAAAATTTTAAAAGCTTTATTTATCTCATTTTTAGCTTATGCAACTTCTGCTTTAATTTTGATAATTTTTCAAAACAAAATTTATCCTTTTGCATTTTTTTATTCAATAATTTTTAGCCCAATTATTTCATTTGTTTTTATTGTTAGTGTGTTATTTTTTTGACTTAAAAATTTCATAGATTTTATCTATTTAATTTTTGATAAGTTGATTCAAAGTCTAAATACTTTTTCACTTGTGTGAGAATTAAAATTTTAAATTTTTAAGAATTTATTTTATAAATAAATATAATTTGAACAATGCATTTAATTTATGGACAAGAAGAATTTTTAATTGAATCAAAAACAAAAAACATAATTGAGAATCAAAAAAAAGATTCGATAGTTTTTACATTTTATGAAAACTTTGAAATTGATGATCTTTTAAATGATATTGTTCAAAAAGATCTTTTTAGTCCTAATAAAATAATTCATATTAAAAACTGAAAATTACTTGAAAATCCAAGACCTTCAAAAGTAATTTTAAACAAACTAAAATTGCTTAGCGAAATAATAGAAAATGATAAAAGTTTAATTTTTATTTTTTCTCACATTGGTGAAATTGAAAAAAATTTTTTAAGTGATTTTTTATTAAAAAAAGCTTCAGTAAAACACTATAAAAAACTTGAGTTAAATGAAAAAATTAAATTCATTGAAAGCTATGTTACTAAAAACAAAATTAAAATTTCAACAGTGCTTATTTCTTATTTATTAATCAATGTTTCATCATCTATTTCAATTGTTATAAATGAAATTAATAAACTATTTTTAGAAAACCAAAACATCACTAGAGAAATGATTGAAAAGTCAGTTGGTTTTTATACTAAAGAACCTAACTTTGAATTTATCAATTCAATCAAATCTAGAAATTCAAATTCAATTTGAAAAACATTTTTAGAACAAAAAAATTCAGGAATTGAACCTTTAGATCTTTTAAAACAAATTTCATCAGCTTTTATTTTAGGAAATAAAATTAACAACATCATCAAATTAGATCACTCACTTGATCAAGTTGCTAAAATTTTAAATGTGCACATTTATAGAGCAAAAGAAATTTTTTCTTTAATTAAAGGTTTTAGTCAAAACTCAATTAATGAAATTATCGAATTATTAGAGTTAACTGATAAAAGAATCAAAACTACATATATGGATCCTGAGATGGCTTTAGATTTTTTTATTCTAAAATTAATTAGACACTATAATTAAAATTATGAAAAATTCAAAGTATATTTTTTATCAACTAAAACAAGATTTATTCTTTTCTAAAAGTGCAAATTTTAATGGTGATTACAAAGGTATTAACTTAACTCTTGACTATTTTAAAAACTTAAAAGTTGATTTTATTATTATTGAAAATATTCTTGAATATTATCTAAAACCTCAAAAACAAATAAAAGAAGTTGAAGATGAAATTGGAAGCTTAAAAGATTTTTTTGATCTAAGTCAAAATTTTAGAAAAAACAAAATTGAATTTGCAATGAAGATAAATCTTTTGAATATTGAAAGAATATACAATGCTTTTTTAGAGATTAAAAAAAATTATGAAAACAAAAATTCAAGTTTAAATGAACCTTTAAAAAATGTTGATAAAACAGATATTAATAAATCCAATTTTTTCAAAACTCAAACTAGTAATATTGAAAATCTATGAACTTTAAACAATAATTCAAAAAAGTTGAGTGAGCTAATAAGTTTTTTCAATGAAATTGGAATTAAATCATTTGTTTTAGAAAACTTTGAATTTTTATTTGATGAAAAAGAAGAAAATGCTTTAAATGATCAAACTTTAGAACAACTTCAAAAAATCAATAGACTAATCAAAGCTAATAGTTTAAAAAATCTAGTTATTTGATCTTCAAAATTAGTTGATTTTAAAAAACATAGAAAACTTATAAATCACAGTAAAAATTACTATGATTTTTTAATTGATGATTCTATTAACTTTTTGAATATTTATAATTTTTATGAAATTCAACTTCTAAAAAAATTTGAACCAAAAACACTTTATTCAAAAGTGAAAATGATGATCCAAAAACCTAACATTATTTTTAAAATAAATAATGGTAAAACTGGAAGAGCACTTTCACTTTGAGAAAAAAACAAATTTTCAAGAGATGAATTTGCAAAGTCTCTGGCAATTTTAGCTTTTTTCAATAACAATAGTAAGGGAATTTTTTTCGGTGATGAAATAGGACTTTTAAATTTAAAAAGTGATTTTATCAAAGAATATAAAAATGCTGAATTTAATGAAAACAAAAGATTTTTAGAATCAAAAGGTATTAACCAAAAAACTTTCTCAAATTCTTATGCACAAATAAGTGACAAAAACTCTAGTTATCCAATGATTTGAACTAAAAATCAGCTTGCAAAAAATAATTTTTCTAGCTATATTGACTCATTAGATCACAACAATGTTAATTCTCAATGAGAAGATTCGAGATCAATTTTTCATTTTTATAAAAAATTAATAATGATTTTTAAAGATTCTTTTTTTCTAGAGTTTTTAGCTAAAACAAAGCTAAAAGTTTATAGATCATCTTCAAAATTACTAAAATATGCTTTTAAAAACAAGGATTTTGAAATTCAAATTCTTGTTAATCTAAATAATAAAAATATAGCTCTTTATAATTCTAAAAATATCATAGTGCTTCTTAGTTCATATGAAAAAGATGACTATCAAGATAGAGTTGATTTTTTAAGCCCTTATGAGTCATTAGTTGTTTTAAAAAGAAAGAAAAATCAAAACAAAGATCTTGAAGATTTTTTCACTAATTTATTTTTCCAAAACAAATACTAAAGACTATTTTTATTTATCTTTAGTTATTATTAAAAACCTTACTAAAATGTAAAATTATCTTAAAGATCATTAATATTTTTATTAATGAATAATGGCTTATTTTAGAATTTTATTTTTTACATTTTAACTTTGAAGATCAAATTAAACAATATAAAATGTAAGTAGTTAGATAGCTTATAATGGAAGGTTAATATATGGAAAAGGCAATTTTAGTAATACTTATAATCTTATTAATTTCAGTTATTACATTTTTTATTACATGATTAGTTTTGTTTTTCAAAAAACAAAATCTTAAGAATCCATCAATTGATGAAAAACTTGTAGAAAAAGAAATGCAAAAAATTAAAATTTTACTTTTAGATGAAGTTAAAAGTCAATTTGAGAAATTTGAAAATTCAACTTTGGATAATTTTAATATTGCTACAGAAAAAATAAAAACTGAATTAGATGAAAATCAACCTAATTCTTTAAAAAGTACAATGACTCAAAAAATCAATGATTTAAATAATCAACTTTGAATCACCCAAAACGAAACTTTGAATAAAATTAGTCTCGAAAAAACAGAAGAGTTAAAAAATATAAGAGAAGAAAACAACAAATCTTTAAATACTCTTAAAGAAGAAGTTATTAAGCAAATTGATCTGATTAAAGGAACACTAGATGATGAACTTTCAAAAAAATTAGTTCAAAAAATTGAGACTTCCTTTGAACAAGCAATAACAACTGTCCAAAAACTCACAGAGAATGTTAATATTATTGGAGCACTTAATAAGAACATTCTAGACATGAAAGCAATTTTTGATAATAATAAAAAATTTGGGACTTTAGGTGAAACTTTACTAGAACAAATTTTAGAAAATTATTTACCAAATGCTAATTTGGTTTATTCTAAACAATATAAAATCAAAGGTGAAACTAGAGTTGATTTTGCTATCAAAGTCTTAAATCAAAGAGGAAATGAAGTTCTTTTACCAATTGACTCTAAATTTCCAGCAACAGTTTTTAGAGAATATAATGAAAATCCTAGTGTTGAGAACTTGAAAAAATTAGAAAATTCAATTACTGAGCGCTTTAAAGAAACTAAAAAATATGTTGTAGAAGATAAAACAACAACTCATGCCTTTTTGTTCTTCCCTAGTGAAGCTATGTATTATTTCTTTATCACAAGTCCTTTTCGTCAAAAAATTATGGACAAATATAAAGAAGTTCTTCCAGTTTCTCCATCTAATGTTATTTTATATATCAACCACTTTAATTTATTTGCCAAAACTCATTTAATTGAAAAACACCTAAAAGAAGTAAAAGAATTATTTGTAAGTATTTTAAAACATCATCAATCAATACAAACTAAATATGAAAATAGTAAAAAGCAACAAAAAAAATCATTAGAGTCTCTAGAAGAATTAGGCAATGAAGTTAAAACAATTAATAATCAAATTTCTGATAAAGCTAACAAAATAGGTTTTGCTAGTGAAGCTTTAAAACTTGAAAGTAATTCAGATCAAATCTCTATAATTAAAAGAGATCCAATTACAGAAGAGCAATAAAATAGTCATACTTTAAAATCTAAAAAATTTAATTTATAAACTAGTAAATTATTTTTCATAAAAAGCAAAATAAAACAAAGTATTTAAAAAAGCTTTAGAGATTTTAACTAAGCTAACATGGTTTTTTAACTTGAGATTTATTAGAATTTTTTATCATTTAAATTAATACCTTTTTTTGTATTTTCATTTTATAAAAAAGCTACAAAATATAAATTATTTAATTTTTATTTTCCTGCTCAAAAACTTAAAATAATTTAAATTATTTTTTGACTTTTTTTCCTTGTATTTACCAATAATAATCTTTTCAAAAAACACTAATAAAAGAATATATTTTTATTTTCATTGTTATAGTTTTGATTAATAACTTATAATTATATGCACTTAATATGATTCTATAATTTGAGATTTTGTATTATGAGTTTTTATATTTATTAGCCATATTACAAAAAAGAAAGTTTGATATGAAAAAAGGATTTTTAATTTTATTTGCATCATTAAATTTAACAACACTTTTAACAGCAGTAGCATGTAATGTTAAAAATGATAGTGCAAAAAATTTTGTTTTAAAATCTAGTGATTTAATTTCGATTTCAGAAAAGTTTCAATTTAAATTTAAAAATAATTTAGACAAAAACCAAAAAATTATTGAAGGAGTAATTACCTTTATAAATAGTGAAACTAAAGAAATTGTGAAAAAAGAAACAATATTAAATTTAAGTGAAGATAATATTATTTTTTCTCTACTTAATATAGAAAATAATGCAAAATTTCAATTAGATGAATTTGTATCTAAAGATGAAAAATTTAAAATCAAATTTCAAGAAATTAATTTTAGTCAAACTGAACAAAAAATCACTGATAATATTTCTTCAAAAGAGGATGAAAAAAACAAAAATCCTAAAGATAATGAAAATTCAAACAATAATAGTTCTGATCAAAAAAATGATGAATTACAAAAAAATAATTCAGATAAATTAAATGATAATGTCCAAGATGAAAAAGCTAATAAAGAAAATTCAAATAGTAATGATTCTAAAGAAAAAAATGATGAAAATACAAACAAAATTCAGCAAGATCAAAATCAACAAAAAGAAGATCAAGATACTAAGCAAATAGAACAAGAAAAACAAAATAATTTAAATTCAAATAAAAATGAAAATTTAAATAATTCAACAAAAATTTTTTCAAATAAAATATTTGATAAATTAACCTTAATAAATAGTAATTCAAACAAACATGTTTTAGTTTTTAATATAAAAAATTCCGAAGAATTAAAAGATAAAAATAAATTAACTTTTAGTATTGATAATAAAAATTACGAAAAAGAATTTTATAGTTGAGAAAAAAATATTTTTATTCAAGTTGAAAGTCCATCTTTAAATTTAGAAAATGTTAAAGAATTTTTTTCTAAATTACTCATAAATGATAAATATAAAATTTCAAAAGAAAATATTACATTTGACTCTCTTAGTGACTCACATGAAAATAATAGTAATTTAGCTTTTGAAAAAAATGAAATAGATTTTAAACATGAAAATAATAATTTAATTATTAATTTTAAAAACCCACCTCTATTTTTTAAAGAAAATCAAAGATTTATTTTGGAATTTAAACCTTATCAACATAATTATGATTTTAATTTGAAATTTATTGCCACTTTTAAAAATAAACAATTAATTGTTGAAAATGTAAATTGATTATCCAAGTTTTATAACAAGTTTTATTTAACTAATATCTATAGTGCAAATTTAGAACATAAATACAACATACCTGAATTTATAAATTTTGATATAAAATCAAATTTTGAAATTCAAATCCAAAGAATTAAGGTGGAAAAAACTAAAGATTTCAATTCATTTAAAATGCAATTTGAATTAAAAAATAATGAAGATATATCTTTTTATAAAAACAAATATTTTGCATTGCATTTTAATGAAAAAAAATTAGCAAATATAAAAAATACAAATTTTGTATATGGTAAAAATTTTGTTAAATATTATTCTTATGAAGAAATTATCAATACCTTATTGATTAATTCATTTCCTGAAAATAACATTTGAAAATTAATAAAAATTGACTTAGTTTATAAAGAGGATTTAAGTCTAATTAAAGAGTTATGAAATAGTGAAAATAAAAGAAATTCAATAGAATTAAATTTTTTAGTTCCTCAAGAAAAAAATGATACAAAAAGTTTTACAAATAATATAAATTTTGAAAATAAAGACAATGATTCAACTTTAGATTTAAAGCAAGTTGAACAAGTTGATTTAACTAAAAATAATTATTTATCAGTTAATGACTTTTATTTAAAAATTCTCAACTTAATTTAGATCAACAAAAAGAAAATGATGAAAATTTCATAAATAAATCATTTACTTTTTTAAAAAATAATCAAAGCCTTAATTATGATTGAAAAATTTTATGAGAGTCTTTTGAAGAGAAAAAATTAAAAAAGGTTGATCCAAACAAATATGAAATAAGAAAAAAACTATCTTTATTTAACAATGAAAATTACAAAGATACATTAATAAATTTTAATTTCTTTGCTTCTTATGAATGAGTTAATTTACATTACTGACAAATGTTTTTAGACTCATATGGAATTACTTTTGCACTAGAAGAATTAAAAACAAAAAAACATTTAGATAATGTAAAAATTAATTTAATTGCAGATTGAAAAGAAATTTACAAAAATAGATTTAAAAAAAGACCAAACAATAAATTAAATGGCTTCAATGAAGGAACAGAGCGTTTTTGACAAAGACAAATAAAAGATATAGAAAAGATTATTAATTCTAGATTGAAAGTGGATGTTAAACTAGAAAATGATGAAATAGTTTTTGTTATTTCGCCTAGAAAAGGAAAAATTAACACCAAAAGTTATGTTCATAATTTAACTAATGAGTTTTCTACTTTTTTAGAATTAAATCATAATTACACTTCTTTTATGTATTGAAGTAATGATTCAATACCAGTTGATAGTCAAGCGCTTGTAAGCAAATCAAATAATTGAAATTTCAAAACTATCTTAAATAAAAATAAAGATAAAATATACAAATTTGATGTTAATGAAAAAATAACCAAATCAAATGACAATGACATTTTTAAAATGTTAAGAAAAAGATCTTTTGGAAATCGTGATGGATCTTTATGAGCTATTGCTAAAGTAAATGATGATCCAAATGATAATCGTTATTATGTGGGTACAAATAAACATGTTCCACTATTAAAAAATACAACTATAGTAATACCTAAAATTCATGAAAATGAAAATGATATAAGTTCAATTTTTAATAAAGATAAAAATTGAAATTTAAAAAGCGAATTATTTTGAGAAGCTAGTGAAAATAAAATAATTGATGGAAATAATCTAACAGAAGATAATAAAAATGGTGCTGATCTACAAGTTGGTATTATTGATATAAGTGAATTTATTTCATATTATGAAAATAATAAAAATAAAGCTGATAAAGAAAATGATATTAACTTTTTAATTTCAAAACATTTCTATCAATGAAAAGATTTAAAACCTATTAAAATTTCACAAAAAATAAAACATATAAAAATTAATCAAATTTTTGATTCATATATAGTTGCTTTTCCAAATGATAAAGATCAAGTACTAGGTAAATTAGCTCAAGACTCTAGTTACTTTTATAGAAAAAATGTGCAATTAAAAATGAAATTTGGTGATCTATGAGCTATTTCAAATAATTTTGGATATGAAGTTAGTGACAACATTGGTATGCATCATGAAATAAATGGTATATGAGATTCTAAAATTAATAATTTAGTTGATGGCTCTTCAGGATCAGCGGTCTATGATGATGAAGGTAACTTATATGGAATTCATATGGGTGTATTTAATAATTTATGACAAACTGTTTTAATTTCTAGTCCTAGATTAGACTTGTTTGGTCACTATGATGAATTTAATACTAAATCACTAGCTTCTCGTGTTCAACTAGCTAATAGACTCTATCCAGATAAATATAAAAAGATTGAAACTTTTGAAAATTTTGACAATCCTTTAATTAATCAAAAAGCTCAAGATAATAAAACAACATAAAATCTTTAATTATCAAATTAAAAGATTAAAAAATGCTTTTTTGTATTTAATATGCATTTTTATTAAAGTACATTTTTTACATCATAACTTAGATAATAATTATAAAAACTTCTAAGAATTTGTAATTTATAAGTTTCTACAATAAATTAATTTGAGTTTTATATTTGTTTTGTTTTTTTGAATTTTTATAACTTATTAATTAATTAATTAATTAATTAAACTAAATTATTTTTAGCTCTGCAAAGAATTACAAAAGCTAGCAACAATTAATAACACAACTTTTTTAGAAAGCTTTTTTGTTATAACTATTAATAATTTTTATTTTTGATAAGGCTTTTTTATTAAAAAATCAAGTGCTCGATTATTAATAAAAATTATTAATAACTTAATGCACTTGATCTTGCAATTTGAGAAAAATCTTTTTGAAAAAAAGACTTTTTTAAATTTGAATTATTTATTTTTGTAACTTGAAAAATAAAGAAATTATTTTTTTTCTTTAAGTCTTGCACTTTTACCACTTTTGTTTCTAATGTAGTAAAGTTTTTTTCTTCTTACTTTATTTCTTCTGATAACCTCAATAGCTGAAATAATAGGGCTATTTAGTGGAAAGTCTTTTTCAACTCCAATTCCAGAAGAAATTTTTCTTACTTTAAAAGATTGACTTAGTCCCTTACCTGGACCATCTTTTGCAATTACTAGACCTTCAAAAATTTGAATTCTTTCTTTGTTTTCCTCTTTAATTCTTAGGTGAACTTTTACATTATCACCTGTGTTGAAATTAGGTAAATCTTTTCTAATTTGATTTTGTTCAACTAATTGCAATAATTTATTTTTCATTTTTAAACCTTTCGTATAAATCTGGTCGATTAATTTTAGTTTTTTCTATTTGCTTTTGTTTTCTTCATTTTTCTATTTCTTTATGATTTCCATTTAAAAGAATCTCTGGCACTTCAAAGCCTTCAAAAACTCTTGGTCTAGTGTATTGAGGATAATCTAGCAAGTTATTTTCAAAAGATTCATTTTCATAAGATTCTTTTTTAATTACATCTTCTCAAAGTCTAATTATTGAATCTGCCATCACCATTGATGGAAGCTCTCCGCCAGTTAAAATATAATCACCAATTGAAAGCTCTATGTCAATATAATTAAGAATTCTCTCATCAAAACCTTCATATCTTCCTGAGACAAAAGTTATTTCAGAGTGATTTTTAACTATTTCTTTTGCAATTTCTTGATTAAATAATTTTCCTTGTGGAGAAACTAAAATTTTTAGTCCCTTTAGAGTTTTTAAAGCTTTGGCTATAGGTTGGACTTGTAAAAGCATTCCTTGCCCTCCGCCATAGACACTATCATCGACCTTTTTGTGTTTATTTTCTGAAAATTCTCTAAAGTCAATAACATTTATGGAAATTTTTTTTCTTTCAATTGCTTTACCAATAATTGATTCTTTTAAAAAGCAATCGAAGTATTTAGGAAATATTGTTAGAAAATTGATTTTAAGCATTAGTTTTTGTTATTTTTTAAACTTGTAAATTCTTCTCAAACTTTTTCACGAGTTAGTAATCTTTTTACAGTATCAGAAGGTTTTACACCTTGATTTAATCAAGAAATGATTGCTTCTTTTTTAAGATTAAGAGATTTTGAATGAGGGTTGTAGTTTCCAACTTCTTCAATGAATCTACCATCACGAGGTGCTCTTGAGTCAGCTACTACAATTTTGTAGATAACATTAAATTTTTTACCTACTCTTTTTAGTCTAATTTTTACCATTGTTCTCCTTTGATTTGATAAATAAATAGTTTTAATATATCAATAATTGATATTAAATAATTTTTAACAATGTGACTATAATAACACATTTTATAAAGGTCAAGTAAAAATACTTAACTCTTTTTTTAATAATTTTTATTTTAAATTTCTTGTGTTAAAATGCTCATATGTCAAAAATAGTAGTAAATATTGAAATACAAAAAGATTCAAATATTAAATATGAATATGATCGTAAAAGGGGCAAAATTGTAGTAGATAGAATTTTAAGAGGTGATTTTAGATACCCAGCTAACTACGGTTATTTAGAAGATGCCCTTGATTGAGATGGAGATGAACTTGATGTTTTGGTGTATTCTCAAGAAAAATTCTTACCAGGAACTTCACTAAATGCAAGAATAGTTGGAGCTATGAAGATGATTGATGATGGAGAAACTGATACTAAATTAATAGCAGTCCATGATGATGACTATCGCTTAGAAAATATTAAAGCTCTTGAAGATCTTGATTCAAAATGACTAGAGGAAATTAAGTACTTTTTTTCAAATTATAAAAATTGAAAAAGGCCCGGAATTACTAAAGTAAGTGGCTTTGAAAATACCTCTTGAGCTTTGAAAGAATATCAAGAATGTAAAGATCTAATGAGAGAATATGGACATCTTCCAAAAAAAGAATTCATTTCCAAAATGATGAAAATGCACCCTGAAAAATACGAAATTTAATTATAAAAGTGAAAAAATGGAAAACTTTTTTTTGTTCCATTTTTTCTTTTTGTGTTAAATTATCTAAACATGAATAAGTTAGTAATAGTAGAATCGCCTAATAAAATTAAGGCAATTTCAAAATATTTAGGTAAAGATTATGTGGTCAAAGCTTCTGTTGGCCACATTGCTTATCTTCCTGCCTCTGGAGCCTATGGTTTAGGTATTGACCTTGAAAATTGGCAGCCTCTTATGAAAATGGATCCTGAAAAAAGAGCCATCTGTAAAGAATTAAAAGAAGCAGCTGACAAATCAGAGCTAGTTTACATAGCAACTGACCCCGATCGTGAGGGTGAGTCTATTGGTCAAAATTTAGTAGATATTTTAAAATTAAAAAATTATAAAAGAATTGTCTACAATGAAATTACCGAACAAGCTATTAAAAATGCTATTAATAATCCTAAAATGCTTGATGAAAATTTAATAACAGCTCAAAAAACTAGAAGAATGTTAGATCGAATCATCGGTTTTAGACTTTCAAAATTGATGAAACACAAATTTTCAAATATTCCAAGTGCCCCTAGTGCTGGAAGAGTTCAGTCTATTGCTTTAAAACTAGTAATAGAAAGAGAAAAACTAGTTGAAAATTTTGTAGCACAAAAATACTTTAATATCATTGCAAATTTAGACCAAGACTATCAAGCGCTTTTATATCTTGAAGAAAATCAAGGAGATAAAAATTGAATCAATGAAGATCAAGTTGATAAAATTTATAATTCTCTAAGTGGAAAATTAACTATCAAAAAAATTAAACACTCTACTAGAAAAGATTCCAAAGCCACTCCTTTTAAACAAGCTGTTTTATATAAAAGATCTTCTTTGACATCAACTCAAGTTCAAAGTGCTTCTCAAAAACTTTTTGAAGGTTTTGGAGATGATGGATTAATTACCTATCCAAGAACTGACTCAACTAGGCTAAGTCAATATTTTATTGAAAATGCTCATAAATACATTGAAAAAACTTATGGCCTTGAATATGTTTCAAAAGAAATTAAAGGCTTTGCAGGAGATCAAGATGCCCATGAGGCTATTAGACCTACTAATTTAGAACTTACTCCCGAAAAAGCTAGATCTAAATACAATTTAAAAAGAGAAGAATACGAAACTTATAAACTAATTTATAACAACACTCTTCAAGCTATTATGTCAGTTCCTATTAGAGAAATAACTTCATATACTTTAGAAGACAATGGCAACATTTTTAAATTTTATGAATCAAAAATTCTTTTTGATGGTTATTTTAAAGCCATTGGTTTTCCTGAAATTAAAGCTCCTTATTCGCAAAATAAAAAATTGCAAGAAGATGACATTATTGAAGTTCAAGAATATATAAAACAAGAAAAAACAACCAAACCTCCAGCTCGTTATAATGATGGAAGTTTAATTGAAGCTCTTGATAACATCAAAGTTGGTCGACCTTCAACTTTTGCAACAACTGTTAATATCTTGAAAAAAAGAGGTTATGTTGATCAAATTGAAAGAGAGCTTATTCCTACAAACTTTGGAAAAGAAGTCAATGAAAAATTAATTACTGGTTTTCCAACAATAATTAATGAAGACTATACAGCTAGTGTTGAAAAAAACTTAGATGAAATAGCTGAAGGAAAAAGTGATCACAAAATTTTGATGAGTGAGTTTTGAAATCTTTTTGAAAAAAATATTGATGATGCTTATAAAACCATGGAAAAAACAATTTTAATTCCTTCTTTTGTAGGCGAAAACTGTCCTCTAGATAATCAACCTCTAGTTTATCGAAAAAACAACTATGGTAAGGGAAGATATATAGCTTGTTCTGCTTATCCAAAGTGTAGTTTTACAAGAAGTGAGCAAAAATTTAATTTCTTTAAAAAAACTTTCTTAAAAGATAGATTAAATGAAGAGCAAAAATAGTTTGCTAATAAATCAAAAAAATATCTAAAAATCAACCTTTAATATAGGTTGATTTTTTATTCAAAAATTTTTGGTTTATATTTTTTCTTAATTTCTTCAAGATATGAATGATCATTTTTATCCTCTGGATGAAGATAAAGATTTTTTAAAAAATGAACTCCTCATCCAGAATTAAAGCGTGATTCTACTAGGGCAAATTTGGCTTTTTCATAAATTCTAGGATAGACAAGTTGAACTCTTTTAGGTTCAAAGTTATACTTTCTTAAAAGATAAAATAAATCAACTAATCTTTCAATTGGAATAACAAAATTTAAATAACCTTTTTGCTCAATAATACCTCTTGAGCCTTTAATAATTTGCTCGAGATTAATACTTACTTCATGGGTTGCTATTAACTTAGATTTTTCAATTTTTTTTGTTTTATTTTTATCAAGCTGATAATAAGGAGGATTGACAAAAATACTTTGATATTTTTTTAAAGTATTTTTTTGATGATTTTTATAAAAATCATTGAAATCTTGATTAATGATTTTTATTTGAGATTCTAAATTATTTAACTCAACATTTTTTTGAGCTAACTCGCTAGGTTCTTTTTGAATTTCAACTGCATCAATTTTTAAATCTTTTTTTCGTGAAGCTACAAAAATACTCAAAGCTCCATTATTAGCTCCTATTTCAAGGGCATATTTAATGCTAGTGGTTAAATGAATGAAATTGCCAAGTAAAATTGTATCAACTGAATAGTTGAATGCATCTTTGTCTTGATAAACTTTTAAATTACTATCAAAACCTAAATTATTTAAAACTAAATTTTGCTTTTTTTTATTCATCATTGCTTTCTTTTGAACTATTTTGATCAAATAAATTTAGAGCCTCTATTACCATATTATCTACATATTTATAATCAAAGATTTTTTCTTTTTCTAAAAAATCTTTGAGAAAGTGATAGTCCCCTCCAGTGATAAAAATATCACTTGTTTTATCAATTTCATCAATGTAGCCTTTTAGCAAAAAAACACTTCCACGAACAAGTGAAGAAGATATAGACTCTAAAGTAATTTTTCCTAAAATTGGCGGAATTTTTATGATATTAAAATTACTTTCAATTTTAGCAACTACATTAAAAAAGTTTTTAAAACTTTGATAAATTCCAGGATAAATACTTATTCCCTCAATAGATGAGTTTTTAATTTGAGTTATTACAATGGCAGTTCCTAAAGAGATAAAAATTGCATTTTTACTTTTATGTAAAACATAATAAGCATTAGCTACTATATCAAGACCTATTTCTGAAGTTAATTCTTTTTGACAAAATTTAACAAGACTTTGACTTTTATGAATAAAAAAATCAATTTTTGCATTTTTGAAAATACTCTTAAGTTTAAATTCTAAAATTTGATTTTCTTTGGCATTTCTAACTGAACAAATTAAAATTTCTTTAACATCTAATTTATTAAATTCAAACAAGTTAAAGCTTTTTATTTCAAAGCTAGGATCAACTACACTTTGAGTTTTGAGCCTAAAAAGAAAATGGGCTTTGTTTTCATTTTTTAGAGCAAATTTTGCAAAAGAATTGCCTAGGTCAATAAATATTTTCATAAGTTTATATTCTAAACTAAAAAGTTATTAAATTAATTTTAAGCTTTTAAAATCCTTATCTAAAAAGCTATTTAAAGTTAAAAATAAACTTTTGTTTTATAATTTGGATTATGTTTTTAAAGAAAATTGCATCTAATAGAATTTTATGAGCTTTTATTGTCATTCTTGGATTTTTATATTCAATGACAATTTCAATTTTAACAAATGTGCTTTTTGAACAAATTGAGCCTAGATGAATAGTTTTTTTTAGAACTAGCTTAATAGTTGTTTTTTTAGCAATAGCTACTTTTATGATCATAGAAGCCATCAATGCCTTTGCTTTTAAAAAACATACTAGCATTTTTGTTTTTAGCCTCTTGATTTTGTTTTTAACTTTGCCAAATGATTCAATAATTGAATCTATTTCAAGCAATCACTTAGAAGTTAAAAACACTCTTATTACAATTTTAAAAAGCCCTTATATTTATTTGTCAATTATTGCTATGATTTTATTTTTTGTCTCTTACAAATACATTAGTCAGGCTAAAGATAATAGAAATTTAAATGCAATTTTGTCTAATTCATTACTTTTAACTTTTATCATGGTTTTAATTTTTGTCTTTACAAAATTTATCTTATATAGCTTATTTTTTTATTGACCAATTGCTTTATTTATTTTTAGTATTCCAGTAGTTTGTGATAGCTTTGGTTTTTTTGGAGGACTAGCTTTAGGAAAAAGACTTATTCATAGACCTTTTTCTCCAATGATTAGTCCCAAAAAAACTTGAGAAGGTTTTTTCTTTGCTTTAATTGGGGGGGCTATTGCTGCTTGTTTTATTGTCTTTAGCTTTAGTGAATTTAGATCTATTTTTAAACATGGACAAATTAGTACTAAAATAGAAAACATTTTTCTATTTATTTCTCTACTTGCTTTTGCACCTTTAATTTCGATTTTTGGTGATTTATTTTTTTCATGGGTTAAACGAGTTAATAACATCAAGGACTTTTCTAACTTGCTTCAAGGCCATGGTGGAGTTTTAGATCGCTTTGATTCAATGATTTGTCTAAGCTTTTATATGTTATTTTTAATATTAATTTATTAATTTCAAAATTTTCTCTCTATATATTCTATAATTTAATTTTTATATATATTTTAGGAGAGAAAAATGAAATTATTAACAATTTTACATGATCAATATCAAGACATTGAATATTCAGTTGTTATGTCAATTTTAGATATATCAAAAACATTTGATACAATGGATGTTTACAACCCAGATGGTCAAGATAGAATTTATGGACAACACAAAACTTCATATGCAGATGTTAGTGTTAAAGATCTTTCAAAAGTAAGCCACAAAGACTATGATGCAATTTTTATTCTAGGTGGAAAAGATGTTAGAAGATTAGCTGATGATCAGAAAACTTTAAAATTTATTAAAGATTTTTACACATCAGGAAAAGATCTTTTTGTACTTTGTTTTGCTTCAAATGTACTTTTTGACTCAGGAATTATTAACGAAGAAAAATATGTTGGATATCCACTTCAAAATCAAAAAAGAGGAAAAAACTTTACAGAAACAATTGGTATTGTTAGAGATAAAAATCTTTTTACAGGAGCTGGAGCTTTTTCAAGTTTTGAACTAGGTTTTACAATCGTTGATCACTTCCAAGGTGAAAAGAAAAGAGAACAAATCAAGGAAATTGTTAAAGGTTTTAACATTTAAAAACAAAATAAAAAACAAAAATCAAGAAATTCATTTCTTGATTTTTTCTTGCTTTTTTAAAATCTTTTTTAATTAGCTTTTATTAGTAAAACAAATAAGTTTTTAAAGATTAAAAACTTTGAATTCAAAAAATTAATTTAACTTTTTTCTAATCTTTTTTGTTCAATTTCAGCTATGTATTCAATAAATTCATAGACCATGAGCATTGCCATTACATCATTGTGGCAATATTGTTTTAAATTCTCTTCTATTTTTTTTCAACTTTGATCATGGCTTTGACCTAAAAACCTCTTAATTCCTTCAGTCATTGCTAAAAGACCATTTTGAATTTCAAGTTCTTTATATGGCTTTATTTTATGCTTTAAATTAAAGTTATTTTTATTAATATATTTTTCAAGTAATTTAATACTATATTTTCCTTCAAGTGAGCCAATAATAACTGAATAATCTTTGTTCATAGAACTAAAAAAATCTAATAAATCAAGAGTGTTTGCAATAATTTGCTCAACCATATCAATGAGCTTGTGTCTTATGTTTTTAGTCTTTGATTGGACTAAATCAGCAATTAACCATAAAGCCTTATTTTCAAAAGATTTATTATAAACAACATATTTATTTTTATTTTCTAAATTAAATTCACTAGAGCCATAAATTTTATAGACAATTTCTTCAAGATCTTCTATTGAAATTTGCTTTGGATCAATAACATGATCTTCTGAAAATATTATTTTTGAATCTTTTGTTTTTATAATTGAAACTTGAAAAGGAATATGTTGATAATAAAGAGCATAGTCAACAACTGGAAGAGGAAAGTTAATTGACTCAAAATCGTATCAAATATATTCGATATCTTTTTGACGATAGTTTTGTAAAAGTTTTACAAAACCATTGTAGTTAGCAATTTTAAAGTCAATTTTTCTTAGCTCCTCTAAAGTTTTAAGAGCTTTTTTATAATCAAAATTTATATCACCTATTTTGAAAAATTTCATTGAAGAGTCTTTAAACTCTGGATATAAAAAATTCTTTATTTCATTTCTAAAAGGGTGATTTACTAAAGTATTTTTAGTAACTATTTGATCATGGCCTATTTCTGGATAACTTGCGCTTTGTCCATCATTAATTTCATGATAAACTTCAAAAATTGAACAATAGCCAATTTTGCTTTTAAACTCATAATTACTAAAATCTTCCAAGATAATATGAGTCTTTTTTTTATCAGTTTCTATTCCATAAGAATTTTTTCTTTTTTGCTCTACATACTCACTATAATTCCTTGAATAGTTGCTTCTTTTAGTTGATTTAGAGCTTTTAGAAGCATGAGCTGAGGCTATTTCCTCAAATTCAATAACTCTTGCTTTGGTGTTTTGCTTAATTTTAAAAATTAATTGAGCATAGTCCAAGATTTGAAAATCAAGGATTTTTTCAATTATTTCAATATCGAAAAAAGCTCTAAAAAAATCTTCTCTTTTTGTTGATGAGGAGAGTTTTAAATTAATTAATTTATGCTCACTAGTAAAATAAGCAAAAGGTCTTGAGATAATATTTTTTCATTGAAAAACTGGATTAACAATGATTTTGTTTTTTTCTTTTGAAAAAGCCAAAGTTTTTTCAACTTTTTGCTCCAAAGAAAGTTTGGAATTAATTATAACAAGTTCATGATTAGAATAATTTGACTTTAAAAAATTTATAGCAACATTTTTATGATCTTTAAAAACTTGAACTACTTCAGGAACTTTTAAAATATCACTAAGAACATTTTTCTCATTTTCATCTTCATCTTCTTCATCAAAATCACCTGTTAAAAATCAATTTTTAAACATTTGTTCTTGATCTTCTAAATCAAAATTTTCTTCAATATTTTCAACTTTGTTTTTGTTTGGACTATCTTGAAAGTCATTTCAAAGAAAATAGGGATTGGCTCCTGAAAAATATTTTTTAAAAATATTAAATGTTATAAATTTAAGCTTTGAATTTTGAATCAGCTTTACCTTCCTTTTTTCATCTTTCTATAAGTTCTAAATATTCTTTTTCATTTGAGCATCTTAAGTAATCAATTAAGTCTTTATCTTTTATTTCATCATAAACAGGAGAGTGTCCTAGCTCTGTGTATTTTTTATATCAATCAAAAACTAAAGCAAGGTCATTTTCAACTTGAGCTTTATCAATTTTATACATAAAATTTTTTATAATTCTTTTTTCTATTGGATATTTTTCAGGCTCAGCATAGTCATCATCTTTTAAAAAAGTTGCTACAATTCAAAAATTTTCTTTATTCATTAAATATGTATAAAGTTGAGCTTGTTTTAAATAAGCAAGAGGCACTCCATTTTTATTCCAAGATTCAAAATTTTTCTCACCAGTAGTTTTAATTTCTAAAACTATTTCTTTACTTGGAATATAACCATCAGGAACTCCCCCTATTATTGGATTTATTCCGGCAAAATAATCATAGTTATAATCTTGAGCACTATATGATTGGATTTCAATTTTTGGCCAGTGCTTTTTTAAAGAGTCAATAACCATAGGCTCAATTGCCACTCCGGCATCTATATATTTACTAATCATTATTGGAGGAGCTATTCATGAGATTCTACAAAAAGCTAAAAATTGACTTTTAAAATCATCAATTTCTAAAACATCAGCAATCGATGAGCCTCCAATTTTTTTAAATCCAAATTTATTTCATAATTTTTTAGCTAATAATTTTTTGTGAAAATTATTGCTTAAAATTACTATTTTTCGTTGTTCATCAAGTATGTAATCTCTATTATTATAAAAATGTCTAGCCATAGTAAAACCATTATATGTCATAAAATATTTTTAGAAAATAATTTATTATTTTTTGATTCTTTTAAATATTTTATAAAGTTAAATAAATTAAATTTTTAACAAAAAATGAACCAAATTGGTTGGTTCATTAAACTTTATTATTCACTATATTGAGGCTCAATTTCTTTAACGTTTGGATCATTGTCAAAAATGTTAAATCTTAGTGCACTTTCATCATTAAATCTAAAGAATAAATTTGGATTTAAAAGTCCTCATCTTTCATATGCATGATAGTCATCTAAAAAGTATCTTCTATCAGGATTTTTTAGTCCATCATTACTATTTTTAATTGGTTCTAAAGTTATAGGATCTACTTGTTCTTGACCTTTATTTAATAATCTTCTAGTAACTCCAATAGGTTTAATTGTGCCCTTAGGATCTTTTTGAGTTTTTAGAGGATTATAAGAATTTTTTCTATCATTGTTATGAATAGAAGAACTTCAAGATCTTTTAGCTTTAATTCCTTCAAGTGAGTATGGATTTGTAGAACCCAAAGAAACTTCAATGTGGACATGTGGCATTCATCCACCATTATTTTTAAATTCACCAACTAGTCCAATAACTTCACCTTTTTTAACAGTTTTAGGAGTAGCGGGAGTTATTTCTATTGCAGCAGTACTTGATTGAACTTCGACTAACTTACCATAATTTTCCAAATAAGAAGGATTTAAGTGCATAAAAGCTATGTAAATTCTATCGGTTTCGGCTAATTGGTTATCAATAACACTTTGATCAATTTGACCTACTAAATCTTTTTTCATAACTTCAAGAACAGTTATTACACCTAAACCATAGGCTTGGTATGGACTAGGAGCATAGTAAGAAGCAATTATTTTTCCATCAAAAGGAGCTATAACTTCTTTGTTTTGCTCAATTAATATATCTTCACCTAAATGGATATCTTTTGTGTTTTTATCAGAGGCTTTACTTGTACTATAAATACTTCTATCATCTAATCATCCTCCAGAGACAATAGGACTTTGTAATCTCTCTCTTAGTGCAGGAGAAATTTCTGTAAGTTGATCATATTTTAACTCACCTAAATCCATTAAATAGTTTATGTTTTTATCTTGAAGTTCAGAGGCAAAAATGTAACCTCTATTTGGAACTTCAAAGTTTTTTACAAATTCAATTTTGTCAAATTTTGGATCTTCACTTATGCTAATAATTTTTACTTTTCATGATCTTGTATATTGATCATTTTTTGTAACATCTAAAACATGATATTTAATTTTTTCATGAGTTGAATCAACAATAACTTTTGAAAGAGAATCTTCCATATTTTCAAAATCAAAGTTGTGAGCAGAGCTATAGTCATAGGCTCTAAGTTTTACATTTAATTCAACAAATTTTTGTTTATCTTCATCTTTTAATGAAGATGCTTGCTCTTTTGACAAAGTCAATGTTAATTCTTTAGAAGCATAGATGGCTTCTTTCTCTTTTGTAATGACATTTTTAATAACTTCATTTGTTTTTCTAATTAATCTAAATGTTAATTTTAGAGAATTTAATTTTTCTTGATCAAGTTCAACTTTGTTAATTAAAAATGAAACATTGTCTTGTTCATTTTCAAAATTAACTAGATCAACATATTCTTTAATAAATGTTTTTCTTTTTTCTAATAATTTTGAAAAATCATCATCTTCTAAAGATTTAAAATCTTTAACAAGTTGTGTAAATGAAACATCACTTTTTTCACTTTTTAAAGTTGCACTTGGCTTTTTAGTTTCAAAATATTTTTCAAATTCTTGTGAATAATTAATGTTGTTTGAATCATCTTCTTTAAAACCAGTGTGTTCTCTTTTTAATTTATGAAGTGAAAAAAGTTTTACATCATTTTTTTGATCACTAACTTTAACATTGATATTGAAATTTACTTTTCTTGAATCATATGGATCTACATGAAGAGACATATAATCAATTTTGAAATCAAATTTTTTAAGATCAATTTTATTGTCTTGAATTATTTTTTGAACACTCTCTAATTTCAAATCATTGGTATTTAATTTCAATCTTTTCCATTGTTGATTTTTATTAAAATTTTTTGCCAATACATTTGAAATATCAAAGTTGTTTTCAATTTCAACTTTTAAGTGTTTGTCTAAATTTAACTCTAAAAATTTATTTAATTGATAAGCTGATTTATTGTAGTCAATTGCTAATTGTTTATGAGCTTTTATTGGAGAAGTCAAATTATTGCTAGAGCTATTTGTCTCTGCTGTATTTGATGGATTTGTACTTTGGCTTGTATCAGTGTTTTTTTGATTTTCTTTTTCTGTTGGTATTGAACAAGCAACAACACCAAAAGAAGCTACTAATGGCAACACTGTGCCTATTGATAATAACTTCAATAACTTTTTAAATTTATTTTTTGATTTTTTTGCTTTTTGAGACATAAAGGTTATCTTATTCAAAAAAAAAAAAAAAAAAAAAAAAAAAAAAAAAAAAAAAAAATAATGTTATGAGTTAGTGCTAAATGAATTGTTTTTTCACATTAAAGTGATTTTCAATAGCTTCATTGCTTTGTTTTTAAAAAATAAATTCAAAGATAAAGATTTTTCTAAAAAATTGAGTCATTTCAAAACTAAAAAGATATTTATATTTAAAAAAATTTTAAAAAATTTTTCAATTTCATTTTTTTCATATTTATCTAATTTTTCATCCTCTTTTAAAAGATTATTAATTTTTTTATTAGTACTAGCTCCTTCAAAGAAAATTTGATTTTCATCAACTCTACAAACTAAAAGAGAAAAATCTCCTTTTGGTTTTTCTTTTTTCTTTTTTAGAAAATCTCTAACATAATTTTTGTATGCTTTTAAAATACTTTTAGTTTTATCTTTGTTAATATCATGTTCTTCACTACCTTTAACTTCAATATAATAAATATGTTCTTTATATCTAATAATAAAATCAGGAAATGATGTGTGTTTTTCATCATTATGTATATAATCAAAACCAATACCTTGATGGGGAATGTTTTTACTTCAAATCTCAATTTCTTTTTTGTGTTTTTGCTTAAAAATTCTTTTGATTTCTTCAAGAAAAGATGTTTCGTTTTTAGATTCTAATTGAAGTTGAATTTCATCATCTTTTTGATTTTTGTCTTTTTTGGTTATTTGTTCATATGCATAATTTTTAGCATTAAAGTCAATTTTGTTTTTACTTTTTTCTAAAAATATTTCACTATAAAATTCAGGTAAATTTTTGCTTCTAAAAATTTGATATTCAACAACTTCTTTATATTCATTTTTTTCTAATTTCTTTTCAATTTCTTTGAATTGATTTTTGAAATCTTTAAATAAAACATATCATCCAAAATCGATTGATATATTTTCATCTTTTTTAAAATTTTGATCTATAAAAAATTTAAGTCAATTATTTATTTCTTCTTTAATATTTCCATAAAATATCTTTTTTGTTTTTGCTCATTGTTCTAATAAAAAAAATCTTAAATCTATTTTGTTATATAGTTTGTCATCAGATATTTTTCTAATGTCTTTGTTATCTTGTTCATAATTTTTTAAATCACCAATTAAAAATCTAAAACCATCTTTAGACTTATTAATTGATTCATGATAATTTTCAAGATTTTTTCTAAGTGCTTTTAAAAATCTTTGGTTAAATTTTTCACTATTTATAATAAATTGAATCTCATTTAAGAGTTCATAGTCCTTTAAAATTTTTGTTTCTTTTTTCTCTTTAAATTTTAAATTACCTATAAAAAATTTAATATCTTTTACTTCATTTTTTATCTTGAATTTAATTTCAAATTCCTCATCAATGTTCAAATTAGAATAAACATAATATTCTCTAACTATTGATCCTTGTTCATGTTGTTTTTCCGGAAGAGGAATTCTTTTAATTCTTCCTAATGTTTGAACACTTAAAGACTCAGAACATACATTTCTAAGTTTAACAAGCATTGTAGCTCTTGGAATATTTCAACCAACAGCTGGGCCAACTTTAAAAATAATTACATCAACATCAGAGGAGTCTTGTGAAATGCTTTTTAAAGTAATTTTTCCTCTTAGTTTTGAATCTATTTTTTCATTGGAAAAATATTTAACTCAATTTAAATTCCTTTTATCCAAAATTTCAATGATTTTATTAATGTTTTGTTCAAATTCTTCTTCATTGTTTTTTGTTTTATCACTAACTTGAATTAGCATGGCAGGATTTATATCTTTGACTTTGATATTTTTTAAATACTTTTGTTTAATTTCTTTAAATTTTTCAATTGCTTTTTCTAAAATATCAAATGAATCTATTACTTTATCTTTTTCAAATTCATCTATTCCAAAATTAAATTTTTTCTCATCTTTTATTAGTTGAATATTATCTTCTTTTAAATCCTTTTCACTAATATAAATAAGCTTTTCATCTCCATTTGGAGTTGCAGTCATTTTTATTACAAAATAGGCATTATTTTGAATAATATTTTCAAATTTTGTCTCATCTTTTTTTAATGATGTTTTTTTAGATCCATAATGAGCTTCATCTCTAATATAAATTATTTTAAATCCATCATTTATTGCAGAGCTAGTAAATTTTTGGATTTCTCCTCTTTCAGTTAAAATTCTATCTTTACCAAAAGATGATTTTCCAAAAATAAAAACATTATTTTGTTGAGCATGAATTTCATAAGATTTGTCTTTTGCTACAATCCTATTTTTTGATGGTGATTCAATTACTTTTGATTCAAAATAATTACCTAAATATCTTTTATACTCATCTAAATTTTCCTTCATTTGTTTTGGTAAATCCGCTGAAGAAAGAGTTGCTATTACAAAAACAAATTTTTCATTTGGATAATTTAAAATTAATCTTTTTATAAAGTTGGCCATCATAAATGTTTTACCACTACCAGTTGGTGCTTGAAATTGAATTATTTTTTCTTTATCAAGATCATATTTATTTTGGTTTTCTTGTTTTTTATATTCATGATTTATTTTAAATTGCTCTAAGATATCATCAACTGCATTTTGTTGAACTTTTGTTAATTTCATTATTGTTGATGTCATTTTATTTCCTTAAAGCTTTTAATTCAGTTAGGTTGTATAAAATTTCTTTTTCATCAAGAGAATATTTTTTAACATTAAAATCAACTAGAGATTCTTTAAAAATTTCAAATAATTTTGTTATATCACTTTCATTGTGTGAGTCTATTGAAATATTAAAATATTTAATTTTAAAAACATTTAAATTTGTATTAATAAAAGGTTTGTTTTTTTCTAATCATTTAAAATTAGATTCACCTTTTGTAGATCTACCTTTAATTATTCTATAAAGTCTTTCATATGTTATTTCACTAGCAATATTGTTTTCATTATTTGTAACTAAAGTAAAAGTTCTTTTTCCACCATCTTCTCTATTTAGATCTAAAACAGCATGGCCTGTGGTTCCGCTTCCTGCAAAAAAATCTAAAATTTTCGCATCTTTGTTAGGATACAAATTTATTAGATGTTTTATTAATTTATATGGTTTTGAAAATTTAAAAAATATCCCAATTTGTTTTAAATCGTTTGCAGAACTTTGAGTTGTACTTTCATGATAGTAATCGATTTTTTCATTGAATGTATCTTTTTTGTTTGATTTGTTTGAAAGATCAAAATAATCATTATATTCCAAGCCTTTTTCTTGTGTTTCAACTTTTCTTGTTTTAGGGTTAAAAATTACATTAGAATAAACTTTTCTATGTGCCTCTCAAAAACCATTTTTGTTATTTTTTTTAATAACTATAAATCCTTGTTTTTTTCCTTCTAAAAAAGTATCATAGCTTCAGGTATAACATGATTTATCAACAGCATTTTTGACATTCATGTTTTGTCCAATTTTGAAAAATGTTCCATCAGGAGCTTCTATTTCATAGTCTAAACTTGGTGTGTATTTAAAAGAAGACCCTGAATTGTTACGTATTAAAGGAGTTAATTTATAGTAACCTCTTTGTTGAAAAAGTTGTTCATCTTTGTCTCTAAATTTATACTGGTTTTTTTCAAAATCTTCTTCATCATATTTGTAATAATTTAAAGAATTAATTTCACCTTTATCTTTGGCATAAAGATGAATATATTCATGTTGGATATTAACAAATTTTTTATTTTGATTAGTATTGCCAGAAGGTGAATTTGTTTTTCTTCACTTGATAGTTGAAATAAAATTTTCTTCACCAAAAATTTCATCCATTAAAACTTTTAAATAAGCTTGTTCATTATCATCAATTGAAACAAAAATAATTCCATCATCGCTTAAAAGCTTTCTTGCAAGAGTTAATATTTCATTCATGAAATTTAATCAACCATTGCGAGAAAAACGATCGCGATACTGGAATGTGTCATTTTTTATATCTTCTTTGTCATTTGCTATAGTATTGCCATCAGTTTTAGTAGCTTCAGTGTTGTAAGGAGGATCAATATAAATTATGTTATATTTATTTGCCTGGTCTCTCTCTCTCTCTCGATAACTATTAGATTTTTTAAAGCATCATAGTTTTCACCAATAATTAATTGGTTATCTTGTTCTAAGATATCATTTTGAATACTCATTTGCTTATCTTTAATTAAAAGGCTAATTTGTGTCTTATCAGGTTCAGGAGCTATGTCAAAGCGAAATCCCAATTTTACTCTTTGTAATAAAAGTTTTTTTGTTTCTTGAAGAATATGATCATCATCTTTAATTTTTTCAAAAAGACTTTTCATCATTTCTTTTTGATCTTCATTGATGTATTTGTTATTTCAATGCTGCTCTAATTCATCTAAATACTTTTTGTATTTTTCCACTTTTCCTCCAATTTACTTAAGTAAAAACTTATATTTTTTAACTTATCATTATATTAATTTTTTTAATTTAACTAATTAAAATAAAGTTTTAAAAGCTAATCAAAATTTTAAACTTATTTATATTTTTTTATAAACAAAAACTAAAATAGTTTCATTATTTTAAATAAAAAAATGTTATCCATAATGAATAACATTTTAAAAGGATTAAAATTGATTTAAATTATAAAGTGAATGTCAGGTTTGAATTTTTTGCAACAAGTAAATAGAATAGAGCCCCTAGAATAGAAAGAACAATATAAGCAAGTGATGAAATTGCAGTTGAAATTAAGAATGTTTTATTAGCTGTTCTATTAACTATTTTATTAATTAAAATTGAGAAAGTAAAAACTAAATTCAAGTTGAAAAATCCAAATTTTTTTGATGCAATAAGCAAGAATAAAACAAATGACATTGTAATTAATAATTTAGAAAAAGCATCAACTCCATATCTTGTTTCTTGAATATATTCTACAAATGGAACTGTAAAAAGATAAATCATTAAAAAGAAGATTTCTTTAGATACATCTTTTGTTAAACTAGTTGGATTTTCCTCAACTATGTTTGCAAAATTAGCTTGATAATTTTTATCAAATTTTAAAAAGTTTTTAAAATTAAATCTTTGTCTTGGATTTTTTTGAACAAGTTTTGTTGTTCAAGAATTTTCTAGTTTTTCATTGTCTGGTTTAATTCAATTTAATAACTTTGTCGATAAAAATAATCAACCAGTGGCTAAAAATGAGCCTAAGAGTTGAGCTCCTATAATGTAAGGAATTCCTTTTAATAATGGAGCTCCTGTAAATTCTTTTCTTATACCTTTAATAAATCCTTCAATAATAACTGAAGATGGGCTCAAATAAGTAACAACACCAATTGGTGAAAGAAATCTTGATCAAACTCAAGTTAGTGTAACTACTATAAAAATTACAAGAGTATAAATTATTGGCAAGGATATTAAATTGTCTTTATTAACAAATTTTTTGTATAAGAAAAAAGATAAAAAGATTAAATAAACTAGTAAAAATGTTCCAAGCAATTCTGAGACAAAAAGGTTTTTATTCCAATAAACACTTAAGGCTTCTTTGTGGGTCATTAGTCTACTTCCAATTCTTCGATTCCAGGAAAATTGTCAAAAATATTAAAACTTAAAGATGAAGGATCACTAAATCTAAAAAATAAATTTGGATTTAAAAGTCCATATCTTGTATAAGCACTTCAATCATCAAAGAAATTTCTTCTATCGTTTTTATCTTTAATAGTATTTTTTGTAGGTTTCAATGTTATAGGATCAACTTCATTTACACTTTTTAATGAAGAAAAGTGTACACTAAACTAGGACAAAAAAAGTGACTATTTAAAAAACACTTAGAACATCTCAGCTTTGTTGAGGTGTTTTTCATTCTAAGATTGATTGTAATCTTTCATTATTGTATCAGTCAATATAATTTTGAATAATTTCTTGCAATTCTTTGAATGATAATTTTGAAATTTTTAGATCATTTAAGCACTCACTTTTGATATTTGAAAAGAAATATTCTGCTTCTCGATTATCAAGTGAATTTGCGATTCTACTCATTGAAATTATCCCATTGTTTTCTTTAATAATTTCACTATACTGATTTGATGAATATTGACTTCCATGATCTGAGTGAATTATTCACTCTTTATCAAATTTGATTTTAGAAATATGATCTAAAACTAACTTAACATCATTTCTTTTACTTAGATTTCAATTAATTATTTTCTTGCTTTGATGATGAATTGCAATCGATAAATAAACATGATTGTTAATTGCATCTTTGGGGCTTGGAATATAAGTTACATCAGTGGCAACTATGTTGTTAAATTTGCCATTGTAGTCTCTTTGAATTAGATTTTGATATTTAGTATTAAGATTTTTAATTTCATTTTTTCTTTTTGCTCTTCTAATTTTGCAAAAAAGATTTAATTTAAGCAAAATTCTACCTATTTTTCGATAGTTTATATACCTTTTATATTTATTTTGAATATAAATTTCTAATCTTTTTCTACCAAATATACCTTTGTTTTCATGAAATGATTTTCTAATAATTTCTTCAATTTCTTGATCTTTTTTCGGCTCTGCAAGTTTAGGTTTTTTTCAAGAATAATATGTTGATTTTGAAAAGAGAAATTCTTTTCATGAAATTTTAGTTAATATTTTTTCTTTATCTTTATGTTCTTTAATTTTTTTTCGAATTTCTTTTTCACTAATGTCATCAAAAATTATTCTATAAATTTTAACAATCTCTTCTAATTCTTCTCTTGTATATTCATTAACTTCTTTTCTTTTTGGTGGTCTACCGTTATTTTTTTTGTTAGCTGTAGATTTGCCAGTTTGTGAAATTAAAGATTGTTCATCTTTTTGAAAAGCAGAATATTTTTTGAAAAATCAAGATTTTACATATGTATTTTTTCAATCTTTACCAATATTTTTGTTTACTAAAAATATATATTTTTTTATATTAATTTTTCCATCATAAAATTCTTCATATAATGAAAATCATTTCTTTCATTGTTCTGGTTTTAGTTGTTTCATAAACACTCCTATTTAAAGTATATTTTAAAAAGTGTTTTTTATTTTTTTGTCCCAGTTTACACCAATTTGTTTTATATTTGTTGGATTAAACTTTTCCAAAGTTGGATCATATTGTCCATATCTTTTAGATCCTTTATGAACTCCTGAACTTCAATCTCTTATTTTTGTACCCTCTTTTGTATAACCTGAACTTTTTCCATAATAAACTTCAACATGTAAATGAGGAACTCATCCTCCATTATTAGACTGATCACCAATCAATCCAATTACATCACCTTTTTTTACAATTTTTGGATTATTAGGTGTTATGTTATTTACAACTGGAACTGGTAGATCTCTTGTTGAGTATTCAGAAACTGTTCCTAGCTCTTTTAGATATGAATCATCTAAATGGATAAATGCAATATTGATAGTATCAGTTTCTGCTAGTTCATTGTCAATTACATTTTGATCAATGTTACCTACCAAGTCTTTTTTAGCTACTTCCATAACAACAATAGTTCCAATACCTACACCAACTTTATTAGTTTTAAGATAATAAGCAGCAACTATTTTCCCATCAAAAGGAGCTAAAAGAGGTGTTTTTTTCTCAACAAGAACATCCTCACCTAAATGGATTTGTCTTGATCCAAATTTGTCACCAAGATAAATTGTTCTATTGTCTAGTCACCCCCCCGAAATTATTGGACTTTGCATTCTTTCTCTTAACGAATTTGTAACTTCTGTTAATTGTTTATGTTCTAAATAACCTAAATACATTTGGTAATTTGTATTTTTATCTTGAAGTTCCTTTGAAAATACATAAGCTCTATTTGGGACTTCAAAGTTTTTTACAAATTCAATTTTGTCAAATTTTGGATCTTCACTTATGCTAATGATTTTTACTTTTCATGATCTTGTATATTGATCATTTTTTGTAACATCTAAAACATGATATTTAATTTTTTCATGAGTTGAATCAACAATAACTTTTGAAAGAGAATCTTCCATATTTTCAAAATCAAAGTTGTAAGCAGAGCTATAGTCATAGGCTCTAAGTTTTGCATTTAATTCAACAAATTTTTGTTTATCTTCATCTTTTAATGATGATGCTTGCTCTTTTGACAAAGTCAATGTTAATTCTTTAGAAGCATAGATTGCTTCTTTCTCTTTTGTAATGACATTTTTAATAACTTCATTTGTTTTTCTAATTAATCTAAATGTTATTTTTAGAGAGTTTAATTTTTCTTGATCAAGTTCAACTTTGTTAATTAAAAATGAAACATTGTCTTGTTCATTTTCAAAATTAACTAGATCCACATATTCTTTAATAAATGTTTTTCTTTTTTCTAATAATTTTGAAAAATCATCATCTTCTAAAGATTTAAAATCTTTAACAAGTTGTGTAAATGAAACATCACTTTTTTCACTTTTTAAAGTTGCACTTGGCTTTTTAGTTTCAAAATATTTTTCAAATTCTTGTGAATAATTAATGTTGTTTGAATCATCTTCTTTAAAACCAGTGTGTTCTCTTTTTAATCTGTGCAATGAAAAGAAAACTCTGTTTGAACTATCTTTTAGCTCTTTAGCTTTTATTTCAATATTAAAAGTAATTTTTCTTGAGTCATATGCATCAACTTGAATTGAATTAACATCAATTTTAAATTGAAAATTTTTGATATCTAAATTATGTTTTTTTAATTGATTTTGAACTTCTTCACTTTGAAGTAAACTTGTGTTTAACTTTAATTTTTTTCATTGATCATTTCTATTGAAATCTTTTGCCAATACTTTTGAAATATCAAAGTTGTTTTCAATTTCAACTTTTAAGTGTTTGTCTAAATTTAACTCTAAAAATTTATTTAATTGATAAGCTGATTTATTGTAGTCAATTGCTAATTGTTTATGAGCTTTTATTGGAGAAGTAAAATTATTGCCAGAGCTATTTGTCTCTGCTGTATTTGATGGATTTGTACTTTGACTTGTATCAGTGTTTTTTTGATTTTCTTTTTGTGTTGGTATTGAACAAGCAACAACACCAAAAGAAGTTATCAATGGCAAGGCTATGCCCAGTGATAACAACTTAATTAACTTTTTAAATTTATTTTTTTGCTTTTTTTCTTTTTGAGTCATAAAGATAAATATTATAGAAAAAATAAAAAAGCAAAATTAAAACTTAGTAAATGAATTGTTTTTTCATAATTTAAAATATCAAATAATTAATATTAAATTTTTTATCTTTTTTTCTCTAAAAAAGATGCTTTTTTCCATAAATAAAATCAATTCTTTATTAAATAAATCTTTAAAATACATTTTAAAGTTATAATTTTTTAACATAAATTTTTGTTATAAAAATATAAATTAAATTTTAATAAATCAAATCTTAAATTAATGAGGAATAATGAAAAAAAACAATATGAGATATTATGCTGCAAATTATTTTTTTAAAGCAGAAGGAATTATAAAAAAATATAATCCAAATTCCATTGTTGTTTTGCAATTTTTTCAAAGACATAATGATTCAATTCTTGGTGGCATGAATGAGGCTTTAGAGCTTTTAAAAAATAGTACAGACACTTCTAAATATAAAATTAGATATTTAGAAGAAGGAACAATAATTAATGAAAAAGAAGTTGTTTTAGAACTTGAGGGAAAATATGAATATTTTGGTGTCTATGAAGGAATTATTGATGGTATCTTAGCAAGAAGTACTTCAGTGGCTACTAATGCGCGAAGATGTCTACAAGCTGCTAATGGCAAAGATGTAATCTTTATGGGAGATAGAAGTGATCACTATTCAAATCAAGAAAGAGATGGAATAGCAGTTGAGTTAGCTGGCATTAAAAGCCATTCAACAAATGCTGGAGCAAGAGGAAATGAAGAAGTAGTTTTTGGTTCAATTCCTCATGCTTTAATTCAAAATTTCAAAGGTGATTTAGTCTCAGTTATGAAATACTACCAAGAGCTTTTTCCTGAAGATAAAGACCTTGTTGCTCTAGTTGATTTTAACAATGATGTTATTGGCGATTCTTTAAAAGTTTTAAAGGCTTTAAAAGATGATCTAAAAGGAGTAAGAGTAGACACTTCCAAAGCCATTAGAGACAAAATGTTTACAAACAATGAAGATGAATATGGTGTAACAGTTAATCAAATCAAAAGACTGCGCCAAGCCCTTGATGAAAATGGTGGAAAAAAAGTTAGAATCATTGTCTCTTCAGGATTTAATCCAGAAATTATCAAAAAATTTGAAGAACAAAAAGCTCCAGTTGATGCCTATGGAGTTGGTGAATTTATCTTAAAAATTAATAATACCTTTAGTGCTGATGCTACTATGATTGATGGTCAAAAACTAGCAAAATTTGGAAGAAGTTATTCAAAAAATCCTCGATTAATTGAATTTAATTAAAATTAAAGTTTTTATCTACTTAAATGCTTATTTTTTTATATACTTAAAGTAGTAGGAAGTTTTTTTAATAAGTAATGTTTAACTTAACTCCTTTTTATGTTTGTGATTTTTATTTTTAAAGATGGTTGGTATTTTTTTCCAAATTTCTTTGTTTTACTTCCTACTGACCCCTTTTGGGGTTTTTTATTTTAATTTAACTCTTAAAAATAAATAACCAACAAGAGTTTTGTTGGTTATTTTCTTTAGCTAGAAAATTTTAAAATTAACTTTTTGCTCTAGAAAATGTAAGGAAGTAATAAAACAAATCCAAAAATTAATGCATTTAAAGGAATTAAAGTTCAAAGAGCATAAATTCAATAATTATTTTTTTTGATTGTATCTACATTTTTCAAAAAATTATTTTTATTAATACCTTCAACTTTATCTTTACGTCTTTCACCAACACTTATGGTTATTATAGTCATTATAGAAAGCAAAATAAAAGGTCATAGATTAAAAGCTTTATTTATAAAGTCAATTACTGTAGCTTTTGAATGTGAGTTGGGTTTATTTAAAATAAAATCATAAATGTTGATTGCAAGATATTCAGCTGATCCTGAGCCTCCTGGGCTAATTGAAAGAGTATTAGCTGTTAAAATCATATTTTGAGTAATTACAAATGATAAATACGGTCCTATTGATAAATCATTTTTAATATAACCTAAAACTAAAGCAAAAACTGCTATACCACTTACAAATTTTGGAAAGATCTCATAAAAAAGTCCTTCAATAATTAAAAAGGTATTTTTTCAAATATTTTTAAAACTTCGTCTTATTTGAAAAAACTCATATTCAATTTTAATTTGTGAAGCAAGAGGATCTTTTAAAATAATAAAAGGTATTAATTCAATAATTCTAGTTATTCAACTAACAAAGAAATTTTGAATTGATTTGTTTAGTGTGAAAATCAAAAATATTGCAGTTGAAAGCAAACTTCAAGCCAATCCTGAAATAAAAAAAACTGAAAGCAATGTATTCGTTTTAAAAACTAGTGCATAAATGTTGTATCCAATGGCAAAGAAAATAATTGATGAGACAAGTATTGAAATTTGGTAAATAATTGTTGAGGTAAAAAGTGATGACAAAAGAACATCTCTTGAAAGGCCTTTTCTCCTTAAATATCAATAAACTATTACATCTCCACCAATTGCAAATGGTGTTATCAAACTTATAACCATACCCATTAAATTACCAATCATAAAATGGCCTAGACTAACTTTAACTTTTTGATATGAAATAATTCTTTTTCGTCATATTGATTGCATCAAAAGTGCAAAAATAGTACTAGTTCATAAAAGTACAATAAAGCCTAAATTAACTTTTTTAATTTCACTAATTGAAATCTTAAAAATATCATTAGAATTTTCTGAGTAAATTTGAGTAAAAACAAGATACATAACAATGATTAAAACAATTGAAAAAAAAGAAAATTTATAAATGTCTTTTTTTTCAAAAGCTTTTGATGTAATTATCTCAGTATTTTTATTAACAAAACTTTGAACTTTTTTCTCAAAAATTAACACTTCAGGATTGTCTTTTAACAATGGAGCTTTTGCCTCGGAGATAACAACTAAATTATCTGGTTCATCTTTTTTTATTTGAAAAGCAAATCAGTTATTGTTAATGGTTGTAAACTTATAAAATATCAAATTATTTTTAGTTTTGATCTCTTCTAATCTAATGATTTTTTCATCACCTATTGTTTCAATTTTTCTTGCTTCTCTACAAAAAACATCAATGGCTTGTGATGAGATTTTCTTTTCAATTTTTTGATAACGATAGTAGTAACTTTGACTATGAATTTCAGTTAATTTTTTATAAATATTTGTACTTGTGTTTTTAAAAAAATTTAACATCTCATAAATTTTTAAAAGTGTTAAAGTTATGTTTAAAGATGATTGATTTTCTTCAAATATAAAATCATAATTGTTCTCATAAGCAAAAATAAAATTGCTTTTATATGTTCAATTATTTTGGCTTTTATTTTCTTCAAGAATAGATTTTTTTCTAATTACTTCAATGCCATGTTTTTTAGCTATTTCTATAAGAAAATTTGAAGTCAAAGATGAGACAATTATGTATGAATCTTTTAGTTGATTTTTAGTTAAAATTTGAGCTTGATATTCTAGATAAAGAGCTGCTAATTCTTGTCCTGTGATAATACGTTTTTTTGTTTTATAAACAACCACCATGTTCTCTATTTTTCCATCATTTAAAACAAAACTTAATGGGTTATTTTCAACTAAAACTTTTAAAGAATTAACAAGCTCTTTTCATGAGTGAGATCAATCAAAAGATATGTCTTTTAAAAACTTATCATTTTTATTTTTTGATATCTTTAAATTAATACCTAATGTATCTTTAATAAATTCTAAAATTAGTAAATCATTTGTTCTTATAAAACTAGCAGCTGAACTAAAAGTTGAAAAGTCATTTTTATGTTTAAAATCATCTAAAAATTTTGGTGAAATTAAAATTGAATTAAAAAAGTTTTTGTCAAGATAAAAAACATTTTTTATGTTTTCATTTTCTTGCTTTTTTTGATCATAAAAATCATCAAATATTTTTTTAATTTCTTCTTGAGACATTTGCCCTTTTTCTTTTTGAAAAAAAGCAAAAGCTAAATTTTCATTATGACTTTTTTTATCAATAAAGATTCCGAAATCATAATTCATCTTTTTAAAAATTTTGTTAAATTGTTGTTTATTTAAAACTACATTTTCCTTAAAAGTTCAAATTTCTCCATCCGAAAAATTTAAATTTTTTAAAAGTTTTTTTTGTACATCTTTTGTAAGATTAGTTCCTACATTAGAGATAAAAAGTTTTTTATAATCTTTTTTTGATTTTAAAAAATTATTAAAAGAAGTAATTGAAAGTTCTAAAAATTTTTCAACAAGTTTAAAATTTTTTTTAACTTTTGGAAGTATTAATTCGTTATTTTGAAATTCTAAATTGTTTGTAAAAATTTCCACAAAATATCCCTTCTTTTTTTATTTGTAAATAACTCAATATTGCTTTTTACCTTTTTTTAAAATTAGATATTTATTATCATAATTTTCTCAAGGTAAATCATAGTCTAATCCAGTTACATCTTGACCATTAATCTTTAAAGATTTATCTCTTACAAATTCATTAAATTCTCTTTTAGATGAAATGATTTTTGAATCAACAAGAGTTAAAAATAAATCATCTTTAAATGGAACAAAATCAACTGAGCCTTTTAGTTGAATTAAATCTTCTAATGAAAGATTAAATCAACTATTTTTTTCTTTAAAAAGTGATGTTGAAATATGAAGTGCTCTTTGGGCTTCTTCTTTACCATGAATATCTTTGACAACTTCAAAAGATAATCTGCTTTGCATTAAGCGTAATTTTGGATTTTTTAAATGTTCATTTTTGATTCGTTCAATTTCACTTAATTGCAAAAATGTTAATTGTAAAAGTAAATTATATGCATCATCATCATTTGTATTTAGTAAATACTGATAAAGAACATATGGTGAAGTTAGTGTTTTATCAATTCAAAGAGAAGCTCCTCCTGTTGATTTACCAATTTTGTTTCCATTTGAATCAACTAACAAGTTCATTGTTATTCCAATAGTTGGAAGATTTTTGCTCAAAGTTTTATTGATAAAATCAAGTCCAGAAACTAAATTTCCTCATTGATCTGAGCCTCCAAGTTGCATCATTACATTTTCTTTTTCACATAAAACTTTAAAATCATATGCCTGTAAAGTTTGGTATGAAAATTCAGTAAAAGAAAGTCCGCTTTGAATTCTATTTGCAACTGAATCACGGCTCATCATTGTAGAGACATTAAAAAATTTTCCAACACTTCTTAGATAATCTAGAATGTTCATATCTTTATAAAAATCTAAGTTATCAATAACTTTAAAACCAAAATTTTCAAGTTGTTTTCTAATGTGTTTTTTGTTTTCTAAAATAGTTTCATTTGAAAGAAGTTTTCTTTCACTATCTTTAAAAGATGGATCACCAATCATGCTAGTTGCTCCACCTAAAATAGCTATTGTTTTAAAACCAACATTTTGAAATCTTTTTAAATTTACCATTTGAATATAATTACCCAAATGTAAAGAAATTGCAGTAGGATCAAAACCTACATAAATTCCATGATCTAGTGTTATTAAATACACTTTTTCTTCACTTGTAATGTTGTTAAAAACCTTCCTCTTTTTTAATTCTTCTATTAATGTTTTAAGCTTGTTTTGTGACATTAAAAAATAAACTCCTTATCCTTTTGATCTTCATTTAAAAAAACTAATCCTGTGTTTTTTGACTCTATTGCCAAAGACTTATAAGAAACTAACATTCCTTGAGATTCAATATCAAAGATTTTATTTTTTTCAATAACTAAGCCAGAAGGTAAAAAAGCACCTATATTTGCAAAAACTAAAATGTCATTTTCTTTTACTTGCTCTTGGTTTGTTATGATTTGTTTGTTATCTTTTTCAAAAGTTAAAATAAAAAGTTTTTCATTTCTTGGATGAACTATTTTTTTAATTACTTTTGAAATAGAAAAAGATTCACTTTGTTCTAGATTTATTTCAATGTTATTTGCTTTTAAAAAAGATGAGAGTTTTTTGAATAATTCATTAGTAAAAACTCCATAATTTCTAAAATTAAAAATACCAAAAATAGCCTTAAATTTTTTTATATTAAGAGCAACTATTTTGTCTTTAGATTTTATTAGTGTTAATGTAACTTCTTTAATAGCAATATCTTCTGTTGAATCCACTTTTTTACTAGAGTCAAAATTAACCATTAACACATCTTCATATAAACTATTTTTTAAATATAATGACATATAGTTTTTTATTATATTACAATTATTAAAATAACAAAATTAACTATAGTTATATTTTCTATAATAGTTAAATTCAAAAGTATTTTTTATGCTTAAGTAAGTTTTACTTTTACAAAAAATAAATTATCTTTATCAAGATTTTTATAAAATTAGTCATATTTTATTTTAGATTTATATCTTGTAAAAAATGATCTTGTGTTAATGGTTTTTTAATAGTTAAAATCACATAATAAAATGAAAATTAAATAAACTAGGACAAAAAAAGTGACTATTTAAAAAACACTTAGAACATCTCAGCTTTGTTGAGGTGTTTTTCATTCTAAGATTGATTGTAATCTTTCATTATTGTATCAGTCAATATAATTTTGAATAATTTCTTGCAATTCTTTGAATGATAATTTTGAAATTTTTAGATCATTTAAGCACTCACTTTTGATATTTGAAAAGAAATATTCTGCTTCTCGATTATCAAGTGAATTTGCGATTCTACTCATTGAAATTATCCCATTGTTTTCTTTAATAATTTCACTATACTGATTTGATGAATATTGACTTCCATGATCTGAGTGAATTATTCACTCTTTATCAAATTTGATTTTAGAAATATGATCTAAAACTAACTTAACATCATTTCTTTTACTTAGATTTCAATTAATTATTTTCTTGCTTTGATGATGAATTGCAATCGATAAATAAACATGATTGTTAATTGCATCTTTGGGGCTTGGAATATAAGTTACATCAGTGGCAACTATGTTGTTAAATTTGCCATTGTAGTCTCTTTGAATTAGATTTTGATATTTAGTATTAAGATTTTTAATTTCATTTTTTCTTTTTGCTCTTCTAATTTTGCAAAAAAGATTTAATTTAAGCAAAATTCTACCTATTTTTCGATAGTTTATATACCTTTTATATTTATTTTGAATATAAATTTCTAATCTTTTTCTACCAAATATACCTTTGTTTTCATGAAATGATTTTCTAATAATTTCTTCAATTTCTTGATCTTTTTTCGGCTCTGCAAGTTTAGGTTTTTTTCAAGAATAATATGTTGATTTTGAAAAGAGAAATTCTTTTCATGAAATTTTAGTTAATATTTTTTCTTTATCTTTATGTTCTTTAATTTTTTTTCGAATTTCTTTTTCACTAATGTCATCAAAAATTATTCTATAAATTTTAACAATCTCTTCTAATTCTTCTCTTGTATATTCATTAACTTCTTTTCTTTTTGGTGGTCTACCGTTATTTTTTTTGTTAGCTGTAGATTTGCCAGTTTGTGAAATTAAAGATTGTTCATCTTTTTGAAAAGCAGAATATTTTTTGAAAAATCAAGATTTTACATATGTATTTTTTCAATCTTTACCAATATTTTTGTTTACTAAAAATATATATTTTTTTATATTAATTTTTCCATCATAAAATTCTTCATATAATGAAAATCATTTCTTTCATTGTTCTGGTTTTAGTTGTTTCATAAACACTCCTATTTAAAGTATATTTTAAAAAGTGTTTTTTATTTTTTTGTCCCAGTTTAAAATGACGATTTTTTAATTAAATAAATTTAACTTTAGTAATTTAATTTATTTTGACTTTCAAAATCAAAAGCATAAACTTACAAATATTTTAAGTTTATTATCTCAACTTTAAAATAATCAATACTTTTTGAATATAAAATTTGATCTCAAAATTGATTTTTAGTTAGAATTACTTTTTAATTAGTGATTAATTTTCACACAAAAAATTTAATTCAATAACAAAAAAACTAAAAAAATAAATAAAATTTTTTTTAATTGAAAAAAGTGAAAATTTAGGTTTTTTTATAAATTAAATTTCTTGTTTTGAAATTTAAAATATATAATTTTAAACATAGACAGGGGTACTTATCTATCAAAAATAGATATGGTTGAGATCAAACTCTTGAGCTGATCTAATTAATATTAGCGTAGCGAGTCTTTGGTAAAATAATTTTAATTACATCAATCTTTTATCTTCTCTGTCTAAATTACAAAAACGAGGAGAAATATTACTAATTATGAAAATAAAAAACTACAAAAAAATATGGATTTTAGTTCCAGGTTTTTTTGCATTATCTACTGTGGCCTTTGTTTCATGTTCATTATTTGCAAAGCAAAACAATCAAACAACTCAACAAACACAGCAAGCTCAGCCATCAACTCCAAATGAGTCACAAAAGCAAAATGGCTCAACTCAACAAACACAGCCAGCTCAGCCGTCAACTCCAAATGAGTCACAAAAGCAAAATGGCTCAACTCAACAAATACAGCCAGCTCAGCCTTCAACTCCAAATGAGTCACAAAAACAAAATGGCTCAACTCAACAAATACAGCCAGCTCAGCCTTCAACTCCAAATGAGTCACAAAAGCAAAATGGCTCAACTCAACAAACACAGCCAGCCCAGCCTTCAAATCCAAGTGAGTCACAAAAGCAAAATGGCTCAACTCAACAAGCAAATCCGGCTCAGCCTTCAAATCCAAATGAGTCACAAAAGCAAAATAACTCAACTAAGCAAAAATCAGTTCAAGACATTTTAAAAGATGAAATGAATGAAATTGGTCATATTTATTTAAAGTTAGCTTCAACTTTAAAAAATAAAAAGCCTTCGGAGATAAAAAATGAAGATCTTACAAGCAAACATATTGATGCTAAAATTGGTCCTTGAAACAATGTTTATACTCCAAAAGATGGCATTAGTCTAACTTATTCACTTCCAACCAAAAATGAAGAGAAAAAAGTTGATGATGATGCAGGGACTTTAAATGTTATTTTGACTTTGTCAAAAGGAAATGAAAGTTTAAGCAAAACCTTTAGACTTTCTCAACTAAAAGGAAGACTATCTCAAGAGATTAAAAAAATTCACTCAATTATTATTAAAGATAATAAGCAAAATGATTTAAAAAATAAATTGCCCTCTGAATTAAAAGTTAGTGATTTAACTCATGATAAATTGAAATTAAATAATATTCTTTTTAGTGAATTTGTTCCCTCTGAAGGAACTAGTGTAAGTTTTGATTTAGCTAAAGATGAGGCTCAAAAAGAAGCCAACGATGATCTAGGAAGTATAAATATAATTGTAAAATTAAAAAATGGAACTCAAGAAGCAAGTGAGGAGTTTCAAGTTTTTGGTTTTAAAACAAAAACACACCAAAAACTTGAAGCTGAACTAGCTAAAATAACTTCAATTTCATTAAAGCCTTCAGGAGATTATTTTAAAAATCTTTTACCTAGAGAAATTATTGGTCAACACATTCGTGATTTTTATAGCAAATTAGATCTAATAAAACAAGACGGAACAGTCTATAAAGCTCCAAGAGAGATCAAAGTTGAATTTGAAATTACAACTGAGCAAAGTCAAAATGTTGAAAACAACAATAAAGGTGAAATAGATGTTATAGTTAAATTTTCTCAAGCAGCTAAAGTTGTAACTAAGATTTACAAACTTAACCAACTAAAAAAAGCAACTACTGCCTAAGATTTAAAGCAAATAAAAAATGATTTCATTAGGAAATCATTTTTTTGTTATTTTCTTTTTATTTAGAGTTTTTTCTTGAAAGAACTACTGAGCCTTTTTCTGTAACTAAAATGTCATCTTCAACTCTAGCTCCACCAAGACCTTCAATGTAGATTCCTGGCTCAACTGTAATTACCATTCCCGGTTCTAAAACAGTGTTGCTAAATTTTGAAACATTAGGAAGCTCATGAACATCAATTCCAAGTCCATGGCCAGTTGAGTGAAGGAAATATTGACCATATCCTTTTGATTCAATGTAGTCGCGACACACCTTATCAACTTCAGAGCTTAAAATTCCAGGTTTAACAACTTCTCTTCCTAAACGAGCTGCCTCTTCAACAATTTCAAGAATTTCTTTAGCTTTAGGATTGGTACTTTTGTTTTCTTTAAAAATAAAAGTTCTAGTAATATCAGTTGCATAACCTTTGTAGTATCCACCAAAGTCAATTGTTAAAAGCTCACCTTCTTTGATTTTTCTATCACTAGTATGAGCATGAGGCATTGAAGAATTTGGCCCTGAAGCAATTATTGAACTAAAGCTTTCTTTTTCTGCTCCATGTTTTTTTAAAAGATAGTTTAATTTTCAATCAACTTCTTTTTCACTCATACCTTCTTTAAGATGATTTTTAATTAAATCATCTAAGGCCTTTAGTGAAATATCAATTGATTTTTGAAGTTTGTCTACTTCTTCTTTAGATTTTAAAATTCTAAGCTCTTGACCATCAATTCCAACAAACTCTGCATTTGGATTTAATTTTTTTAGATTATCTAAAACAGCCATAGTTAAATAGTTTTTTTCAAAACCTAATCTTTTGAAATTTCTTTGAGCAAAAAAGTCTTTTAAGCTATCACTAGTTAATAAGATAACATCAACATTTTTTGCATTTTTTCTAGCATATTCAATGTATCTTGAATCAACAAAAAGACTAGCTCTATCTTTTTCAATGACTATGTATCCATCTGAGCTTTGAATTTGTGAATATCATAGACGAGTTTGATATGCCTCTGAGACAATTGCTTCTAGCTGGTTTTGTTCTAGAACTTTTTTTAAGTATTTTGTATCCATAATTTAGCATTCCTTAAAGTCAATATAAAAAAAATAATTACAAATACTTAATTATTTTTTCTCTCTATGCATTGTTTTTGAGTTACATTTTGAACAAAATTTATTAATTTCAAGTTTTTCAACGTGTTTTTTCTTGTTTTTCTTTGAAATGTAGTTTTCCATTTTACATTCCTTACATGCAAGTGTAAATCCTTCTCTTGCCATTATTTCCTCCTAAAATGATGATTAACAAATTAATAATTAATTTTTGTTAATTTTATAGAACTATATTATTAATATAATAAGGTAAATCTTATTTTACTTTAAAGTTTAATTCTATTGAATAAATTTTCAATTTTTTCAATTTTAATGTTATCAAATTTTTTAAAATCTTCTAATTTAGATTTTTCAAAACTTTCAAAACCTAAAGCTTTAGCTAATTTTTGACTTGTTTGAGGCATTACAATTGAAAGCTCAAAAGCCATTGCATAAATTCCGTTTAACAATCTATTTAATACAATTTCAAGTTTTTGATCCTCTTTAGTTAAAAGTCAAGGACGAGTTTTGTCAATGTATAAATTTAATTTTTTACCTAAATTTATTGTTGATTCAAAAGCTTTGTCAAATTCATACTCTTCTGCAAAAGAGCAAAATGTCTCAAAGCTATTTTTAATATCTTTTTCAATTTCAAGATCTTCTTGATCTTTGCTTAAAATAAAACTTAAAGGCCTATCATAATTATTTAAGATCATCTTAACTGTTCTTGAAATTAAATTAGAAAAAGTATTAACTAAGTCATTGTTGTAAGCACTAACTAAAAGCTCTTCACTAAAAACACCATCTTTTTTAATAGAAAGCTTTGCTATTAAAAAATATTTAAGTACTTCTGAGCCATATTTTTCAATTAAAACAACAGGATCAACTACATTCCCTTTTGATTTTGACATTTTTCCTTCGGGAGTGACAATTCATCCATGGCTTATTATTTTAGTTGGCATTTTAACATTTAAGCTTTTTAAAAATATTGGCCAATAAATACAGTGAAATCTAGTAATTTCTTTACCTACAACATGGACTCTTTCATCACCATTTTTTCAAAATTTTTCATATAAACTTTGGTTTTTACTTCCATAACCTAAATTAGTTAAATATTGAAAAAGTGCATCAAGTCAAACATAAATAACATGTTTTGAACTTTGATCAATTTTAATTCCTCAATCAAGTTTAATTCTAGTAACTGAAAGATTTTCTAGTCCTTTATTAATAAAATTTGATTTTAATTCATTAACAATAGCTTTTGAGCTAATTATGTCTTGGTCTAAAAATTCTTTAATTCAATCAATAAAAAGATTTAAATTGAAAAAATATGACTCTTCTTCTATTTTTATTAACTCATGATTTGAAACAGGATGAAAAAATTTATTGTCTTTTTTAAGAGCTTGAGTCTCAGTTAAAAACTCCTCATCACTTACTGAATAAAGACCTACATATTTATCTAAATAAATGATGTTTTTTTCTTTTAGCTTATGAAAAATTTCTCTAACTACTTCTTTGTGCTCTTTATTTGTGGTTCGAGCAAAAAAGTCATAGTCAATATTGGCTTTTTTTCAAAAATCAATAAATTTATTAGCTTGTCTATCAACATAATCTTGAGTTTCAAGTTTTAACTCTTGGGCTTTATTGAAAATTTTTTGGCCATGTTCATCACTTCCAGTTGAAAAAAAAGTTTCATAGCCTTGAATTTTTTTATAGTTTCTTAAAACTCAAGCAATATTAGTAGAGTAAATATGACCTAGATGTAAATCTCCCGAGGGATAGTAAATTGGTGTTGTAATATAAATTGTTTTTTTCATAAATAATCCTTTATTGTCTTAATTTCTAGCTTTTAGTCTTTGAATTAAACATTATATAGTTTAATAAAAAATAAAAATTCAGACAATAAAAAAATGATCTCTTGAAGATCATTTACCTTTTTTTAAAATTGACAAAATAAAGAAATTTCGCAACATCTTTTCTTTAAACGTTTCTTTTTAAGAAAAAAGGTAATGTATCATCTTGAGAATCATCTTTTTCAAGAATTTTTGAGTCTCTATCAAGTAAAGAAGTTAAAACCATTTTCTCATCTTTTGGAAGAGGATCATTTATTAAAATAGTTTTAGTCTCTGATGCTTGAAGGTCAATTTCCATTGTCTTAAGCATGCTAGAAACTTCATCTTTAATTTCTTGTTCTGAATTAAATTTTTTAGAAGAGCTTAGCCCTGTTGCAATAACAGAGACATAAATCTCATCACCAATTGATTCATTGATTGTAGCTCCAAAAATTGTATTCATTTCAGGACCTACTGCGTTTTTAATAACATTAACTGCGCTATGAACTTCGGTTAATGTTAAATTAGCACTTCCGGTGATATTGATAATGGTATGGCTTGCTCCTTGAATTGATGTTTCAATTATCGGAGAGCTAATGGCATGGATGGCAGCTTTGACAGCTCGATCTTTACCAGAGGCTCTACCTATACCAATAAGAGCATCACCTTTGTCTTTCATAACAGTTTTGACGTCAGCAAAATCAAGGTTGATATGTGCTGGAATGGCAATTATATCTGTTATGGTTTTAACGGTGTGCTTTAATATGGTGTCTGCAAAAAGAAATGAATCTTTCATAGGAGCATCACCATATTGTTCAAGTAACTTATTATTAGAAATAGTTATAATTGAATCGCTAACTGCCCTAAGGTTTTTAATTCCCTCTTGGGCATTTTTATTTCTTAAATTACCTTCAAATTCAAAAGGAGTTGTAACAATTGAAATTGTAAGAGCTCCTAGTTCCCTTGCGATTTTAGCAATAATTGGACTAGCTCCAGTTCCGGTTCCACCACCCATTCCTGAGGTGATAATAACCATATCTGCGCCTTTAAGTTTTTCTTTAATCTCAACAATGCTCTCTTCTGCTGCTTTTTTACCAACTTCAGGATTGGCCCCAGCTCCTAGACCTCTTTTGTTTTCACCAAGGTGAATAAAGTTTGGAGCGCTGCTTCTTTGAAGTGCTTGAATATCAGTGTTTGCAACAATAAATTCAACACCTTGAATACCAGCTTGAATCATTGTCTCAACAGAATTATTTCCTCCACCACCAACTCCGATAACTTTAATGTTGGCAGTAGGAATAAAATTTTCTAAATCCGACATGCTTTTCTCCTTATAAAATACAAAATTCCAAGATAATTAATTAATAAATTTACTATCATTGTACTCTTCTTGTTTATTATATGAGAAATTTTGATAAAAAATGTTCGGTAGAGTATAAGTTTTACCATCATCTTCAAAATGAGGGTAGTTTAATTTAGAAAATCCAATTAATGAGTAGTGATTGAAATTAGCATGTTCATACAAGTTTCAATCAAACTCAGAGACATTAAAATCTCCAAGATCAACTTTGAAATAATGTTTTAAAATATTTAGATTTTGAAATTTACCTGTAAAAATTAAATTATCTAGCTTGATTTTGAATTTAGATAAAATTTCATCAATTTTAATTTTAATTTCATTGAAAAATTTTTTAAAAAAGTAATTTACATAATCAAGAATTCTCTTTGGATCGATATTAGGATTGGTTAGTAAAGTAGCTTTATTGTTTTGATCCAAATAAGAATTTGAATAAGCATTAATTAATTCAAAATACTTTTCAACATCTTTGTGTTCCATTTTTAAAAGAACATGCGATTTTTTCAAAAGGTTTAGTAAATGCTTATAACCATTTTTTAGTCTTTTTGAAAAAATCAATTTGTTATTTTTTCTAATACTAATAATTGTTCAAATCTCATCAACATGAACATTAACAAATTCATTTTCTGATTCTTTGGAAATGGCCTCACTTACAAGAGAGTCATAGTTTTGAATTTTATTAACTTTAATGTTGATATTTTTTAAAAAATTAATGAAAAGATTAATTTTTATATCACTTATTGACTCTACTGAAGCCCTTAATTTAAGGCTAGCAATTTTACTTTCCTGAAATAAAGGTGTGTCATAGACTTTTTGTTCTCCATTTTCCTTTTCAATGATGTATGACATTGGGTTAATGGCAATTAAATATCTATTTGGATATAAGTTTTTAAATCTTGATTCAGCTTTTTTAATAATTATTTCGATTAAACTTTTAGTAACGTTTTTGTTAATTATTTTTTCATGTATTTCAAAATTTTGATATTTGTGTTCAAAAGACTCTCCTCTTAGAGAAATGTCTAAAATTTCAAGTTGAGTTTTTGTTAATTTAAAAAATTCATTTTTGTAATCTAGAAAAAATGGCTTTAATTCATCAAGTTCTTTTTCAAGAATAGGACAACTTTTAGACAAAATTAAAACCGGTTCACTAGAGTCAGAGAATTTTAAATATGAAAATAAACTTATTTCAAAATCTCCTATTTCTAAAAATGTTTTAATTTTATTCATGATCATGTCCTTTCTTGAAATTAAAGTTTTTTAATAATTCTTAACTTTGAGCTTTTGGCTCGACGGTTTTGAGCAATTTCTTCCTCTGTTGGTTTAATAGTTTTAACTTGATAATCTTTTTGCTCCATAATAGGAAGCCTTCGATCATGTTTGTTCTTGACTTGTCTCTTAAAAAAGTCCTTGACAATTCTATCTTCAATTGAGTGAAAAGTGATTATGAGCATTTTTGAGTCTTTTTTTAGAAAATCTAAAGATTGAGCCAAAAATTTTTTTAAAACTATCAATTCATCATTGACAGCAATTCTAATTGCTTGAAAAACTGCCTTTGCTGGATTTTTCTTTCTAACAAGTGCAGCTGGAAGCGAAGATCTTATTACTTCAACTAGCTCTAATGTATCTTTTATAGGTCTATTATTGACAATGCCTTTAGCAACTTGCTTTGCAAGCTTTACATCTGCGTTTTCAATAAAAATTTTACAAAGACTTTCTTGATCATAGCCATTGACAATATCATCTGCTTTTAAAGGCTGATCTAAGTTCATTCGCATATCCAAAGGTCCTAATTTGGAGTAACTAAAACCTCTATGGGCAAAATCTAATTGAACAGAGCTTACACCTAAATCTAATAAAAACCCATCTACAAAGCTAATATTCATTTTGTCTAAATAAACTTTAAAGTTTACGAAGTTATCATTTATCAAAACAAAATTATCACTAATTTGACTAAGCCTTTGTCTACTTTTTTCTATAGCAAAAGAGTCTTGATCAAATCCAATTAATTTACCTTTGCTTGAGAGTTTTTTCAGGATCTCACTAGAATGGCCTGCATAACCAAGGGTTAAATCTACATAGATGCCCTCTGGATTTATTTCTAAATTTTCGATGACATCCTTTAATAAAACTGGTTTGTGCAATTGCATTAGAATTCAACACCTGATTCTTTTAATTTAAATGCAATGTTTTCAATTTTTTCATCATCAATTGAATCTTGGAAGCTGTCATATTTGGCTTTAGATCAAAGTTCAACTTTGTCTCCCATACCAACTAAAACAACATCTTTTTGGATAGAGGCTTTTTCTAGGATGTGCTTTGGTAAAACAAATCTTCCTTGTTTGTCCCCTTCAACTTCAACTGTTCTTTGGAAAAACAATCTAGCAAAGTCTCTTGCATTTTTATCAAGGACATTCATTGTTTTAAACTTATGGGCTTCGTTTTCAAATTCCTCAGAATTTCTAATTTCAACAACTCCATCTAATAAAACGCTTAGATAAAAGTTGCTACCTAGCTCAGTTTTAAACTTAGCAGGTAGCGAAAGTCTATTTTTAGGATCTAATGATCTTTCGAAGTTTCCATACAAAGCCATTTTTACCCCACTTTCTTCCACTATCCACCACTATTATACATTTTATTTCCACTTTTATACTTTTTTGTTATTTTTTTGGATAAAGAAAATTTTTTTGTATAAGCTAAAAAAGAAAGGTTTTTTCATTAGATTTAATCTAGTTTTTCAAGAAAAAAACCGTCAAAAAATTTTTTTTGATTTTTTTTGTTTAATGTATAATTTCAAAGCAATTATTCAAAATTTTGACTTAGACCGTTACACTTGTCATGTTATTTTGTAGAGTTGACTATGAATCAAAACATAATTAATATATAAAATAAAAAAGGAAACCATAAATGAGACAAACTACTATTGTTAAACATAAAGAAGTTAACAAAAAATGATTCCTTATTGATGCAGATGGTGTAGTTTTGGGAAAGTTAGCTACTTTAACAGCATCAATTTTAAGAGGAAAAAATAAGCCTGATTTTACACCCAACGTTGATATGGGAGACAACATTGTAATAATTAATGCCGAAAAAGTTGTATTAACAGCTAATAAAGAAGAGGATAAAAAATACTACTCTCACTCTGGATATCCTGGAGGGCTAAAAGTAATTAATGCAGCTAAGCTAAGAGCTAAAAAACCAATTGCAATTGTTGAAAAAGCGGTTAAAGGAATGCTTCCACATACAAAATTAGGTAGACAACAATTTAGAAACTTGTATGTCTATGCTGGAAGTGTACATAAGCAAGAGGCACAACAGCCAGTAAGAATTGAGGTTAAATAATGGCTATTTCTTATCAATTAAAATCACCTGCTTTTAGAGGACTAGGAAGAAGAAAATCATCAGTTGCTAGAGTTATTTTATTAAAAGGTAGTGGTAAATTTACTATTAATAAAAGAGAAGCAAAAGAATATTTAAAATCAGATATTTATATCAAAGATGCTCTTCAACCTTTTGATTTAACTCAAACAAACAACACTTTTGATATTAGAGTTACAGTTAGAGGTGGAGGTCTTGCAGGACAAGCTGGAGCAATTAGATTAGGTATTGCAAGAGCTCTTTTAGAAATAAGCGCTGATTATAGATCTGTTTTAAAAGAAGCTAAAATGTTAACTAGAAATACAAAAGTTAAAGAAAGAAAGAAACCAGGTTTAAGAAAAGCGAGAAAAGCTCGTCAATTTTCAAAAAGATAATTCTTTTTTATCAAAAACATATAAATTATTTAGTATAATCTTGAAACGAAACTTTGAAGTTATATTAAATTCTTTTCATGGGAGCATAGCTCAGCTGGTTAGAGCACACGACTGATAATCGTGAGGTCGATGGTTCAAGTCCATTTGTTCCCACCATATCACATTTTGACCAAACAAGTTATATAACTTGTTTTTTTATTTATATTTTAATTTTAAAAAGTTTATAATTGAAATTTAGTATGCAAAAAAAAGAAAAAAATGAGATTTTAAGAGTAAAAAATTTAAAAATTCAATATGGTAAAAAAGTTATTTTAGAAAATGTTAACTTTTCAGTTGATAAAGGTAGCTTTATTTCTATTCTAGGCCCTTCAGGCTCTGGTAAGACTACCCTTTTGAATTCATTAGCATCACTAGTTAAGAAAAAAGAAGGAGAGATTTTAATCAACAACTCCAAAGATAATCAAAACATTGGATTTGTTTTTCAAGACTCAAGCCTTTATGAAAATATTTCAGTTTACAAAAATATTTATCTTTCGATCAAAAATTCATGATCTTGAAAAATAAAAGAACTTTCAATATTTTTTGAAAAATATATTAGTGACTACAATGTTAAAAATAAAAAGATTTTAAATTTACTAAATGAAATTATAGAAAAAAGAGAAATAATTCAGAGTTTAAACAAAAAGCAACAAAAAAAAGTAATAAATAAACTAAAACTAGTTAGATTTTTGCTTTTTTTAGAATCAATCAAAATAAAATATTCAAAAGAATTTAAGCAAACAAAAACCTTAATTCTTAGAAAAAAAATCCAAAACGATTTGCTTTTATATCAAAGTTTTATTGATGAGTATAAAATCCAAAACAATAAAATTACAGCCTTAATTGATAATATTAAAAAAGAACAAACTAGTGTTGATTCTTTAGATCATAAAAGTTTAAAAAAGCTTATAAGCAAACTTAAGATGCTAAGGTTTTTACTTTTTTGACAAAGCGTTAATCTAAAGCTTTTTAAAAAAGTAAAAATGATAAAAAGCTTAGGGCAAAATAAACTAAGAAGCTGTCCAGTTAATAATTTTATATTTAATGCTAGAGTTGCTTTTTTAGCTAGAAAAGATATCATTGATGTTTCTAAAAACCTTGATATCATGCACCTTTTAAAAAATAAAGCAACAGCTCTTTCTGGAGGACAAAAACAAAGGGTTTCAATTGCTAAGGCTTTAGCAAAAAGAAGTGACATAATTTTGCTTGATGAGCCTTTTGCTTCTCTAGATGCCAAAATCAAAGAAAAAGCTCGAGAGTGACTAAAAGGTATTCAAAAGCAATATCAAATTACAATGCTCTTTGTTACTCACGATCAAAATGATGCTATGTTAATTAGTGACAAAATCATCTTTGTTGATAGTCAAACCATAGTTCAATTTGATGAGCCTAAAATGCTTTTTGAAAATCCTGTTAATTTAGCAGTGGCTAAATTCATAGGTTTTCCTGAAATTGTTCTTTTAGAAAAAAGAGAAAATTTATCTTACTATATTAGATCAAATAAAATAAATGTTGAAGCTGATCAAAATGGTAAGTGAGTAATTAAAGATTTAAAAACAAATGGAAATTTTGACATTCTAACCATTTCTTCAGCTTCTTCAAATAATTTAGTTGAAGTAATTTCTCTATCAAATGAGTACAAAAAAGGCCAAAAAGTAAATATTAGATATAAAAAAGAAGATGTTTTGATTTTTGATCAAAACGGTAAGAGAATTTATGTTTAAAAAAATTGACAATATTAGGCAAAACTTTTTTAATAAAGAAAACTTTTCTAAAAAAGTTATAGTTCAAAACTTAAAAGCAACTAGCTTTTTAATTCCTATTTTATTATTAGTAATTATTTTTACTTTTGTTCCTATCATAAAAACTTTTAAAGATGCCATTAGTGTTTATGAGCGTCATTCAAGGGTTAATTTTACTTTTGGTATAAGAAATTTTGAATCAACTTTTAATGATCCTTATTTTAAAGATGCTTTTTTTAATTCCAATATTCTTTTGGTAGTTGCCACCCCTCTTGGAATAGTTGTAGCATTTTTATTTTCTTTGATCATAAATTCAATAGCACTAAAAGTTACTAAAAACTTTTTAATTACAACTTTGTATTCACAGTTTTTTATTTCATCTTTTGCTATAGGACTAAGTTTTATTTTCCTTTTTGGAGATCAAAAAAGTGTTTTTAATAAGCTTTTTGGAACAAACATTGCCTTTACAAGAGAACATGTTTTATTAACCTTTTCAATTTTCCATATTTGAAGGCTTTTACCTTTTAATGTTGTTTTATTTTCATTTGCCCTTTCAAAAGCAAATGAAAAATATTCAAAAAAATTCAAAGTTGATAGATTGACAATAGCTGATAAAATCAAAAACGTTTATTGATTCTATATTAAAAGAGCTTTTATGTTGATTTTCTACATTAACTTTATAAGCGCTATTTTGCTCTATCCAGGGGCTATAATTGAATCAACTACTGATTTAAAATTAAATAAAGCTACTACTTTTGCAAGTTATATCTTCGATTTAATTAGAGGAACCAACTTCCAACCAGAAAGAGCCTCAGCTGCTTCATTTATAATTTTTGCTTACATAATGACATTAATTTTTTCTTTTTATATTCTTACAAAAATAACAAGAAAAACATCAAGACACATTAGTGCAAAAATTGAGCAAAGGAGATTAAATCAATATGTTTAAAAGAACTCTTTTTTCATTTGTTAAATATTCAATAGTTATTTTTGTATTGCTTTTAATTCTTTTTCCGCTTTATTATTTAATAACTCTATCTCTGACTTCCTCTAGTGAAGCTCTAAAAGATAACATTCGTTTTGTCCCTGATGGATTTAATTATAAAAACTATGATATTTTAAATAGTGAATTTTGATCGTCTTTAACTTATTCATTTTTTTTTGTAATTACAGCCCTTACAATTAGACTAGTTTCTCTGTTTTTAGGTGGTTATGGCCTTTATCTAACAACAAGAAAAATAAAAACTCTATTCTTTTCAATATTTTTATTTTTCTCAATTGTCCCTGAAATAAGTATTTATTTAGGAATTAAAGGAGTACTTAATGACCTTAATATCTCCGACATAGTCTTTTCACTTTCTGCTTCATCATTTTTTTCATTTTTTTCACTTAGCTATTTCCACAACTCATTTAACCAGGTAAGTCAAAAAGAAAAAGATATTATTAAAATTGATAATTTAAATAAACTTGAAGTTTTTTACTATGTTTATTTACCTAAATTAAAAATGCCTATTTTCCTGACTGTTATTTTTACAACCATTTCAACATGAAATTCATTTTTATGACCTTCTTACATCCTTTCCGGAAAAACAATAAATGGAGTTGGTTTTGATACAATTTCACTTTGATTCTTAAGAGTAGGAGACATTCCTCATGGAATGGGTAGACATGAGAATTTAGTAGCAGCTGGTTCTGTTATTTCAATTATTATTCCTCTTGGAATTTACCTAATTTTTTCAAAACTAATAAATAGACAATTATATAAATCAATTTAGCTTATTTAACTTGGCAAGTTTAAAAAACTTAAAGATTAGCTTTATAAACAAATTGCAAAAAGCATCCTCAAAGGGTGCTTTTTTAATTTAAAAATCTAGAAGCTCTTAGAAAGATTTTGGCTAAAAAAACTATTTAAAAACTTTGCTAAAGTTTAGTAATTGAATTGCTTAAACTGACAATGTTTTGTTTATTAAATAAGACAATGTTTTTATAAAAGTTTTATAGACAAAAGCTTTTGTTTTAATTAGTTCTATAAAAAGTCTTTTTTGGCTTTTTGTTTTATTTAAAACTTTTGAATTTGTTAGGTCAGTAAAATTAAAGATAAAACAATTAAAAAACTTACCAATATTTTTTGGTAAGTTTGTTTGTAAAATAGGAATTTTATTATTAATTTTATAAGCTTAAGAAAATTAATGGAAGTCCAGCAACAATTAAAGTAATAGAAATTAATGTAATTAAAATTATTAGAGTTTTTTTCTTTTTAAGATTCTTTTTAGTAAATGTAGAAATTCAAGTTCCTAATAAAGCAAGAGTACCCACCACTTCTAAGATAATACCCAAAATAAATTGAACATTTTTTTGTGTGCTTTTTTCTTCATTAAGTAAAACTTTTGATTCATTATAAGCTTTTAAAGCTTTAGTTTTTGTATCTTCTTCAGGATTTTTTGGATCTTTTGTATCTTGTCCAATGTAAGTTAGTGCACTAAGATGTTTGATTTGTTGAGTTATTTTTTCTGTTTTATTAATGTAGCTTTCGTATCAAGTAAAAATATCAAAATTTGGATTATTGGCAATACTTTGAAGTTGGAAAACATCTTTTATTAGTTTATTAAAGAGCTGGTCTAGCACTTTAATATCCATGTTAGCTTCTTTGAATTTTTGTTTTATTTTGTCAAAGTCAATGTCATTTTTAAATGTTTGTCTAAATTTATCTATAACACTTTCAAAAGCACTAGGAATTGAAGCAAAAGGAGATATTTTAGTACTTGTACCTTCTACTGTGAACTTTGAAGCAGAAAGAGCAGAAAGAATTAATCTTCTAATTTCTAAGTTAGATCTTCTTACTGATCCTTTAGTAAGGATACCTGTGGCATATTTATTTAAAATTTCTTCTTGTAACTTTGAAAAATCTAAACCATAAACAATTTGTGTTCCAAGACGATTAAAGGCTAAAAGAGCAGCTATTAAATGACCCTCTCCTAAATTTATAAATTTCATAGTATCATCTAGACCAACTGATTTATATAAACTTACAAAAACATCTTTAACTTCATCAATTTGTTTTTCATATAAGTGGTTAAATTTTTCTCTAAAAGATATATCAACAATTGGTGAAGGAAGATCAACATCAGCTAAATATTCACGAGTGCTTTCAGGAATGTTTCTATCACTAACTTTAACAGTTACTCTTATCTTACCTTGAGTTTGTGATTGTTGATCTAAAGAATTGTTAGGCCCTTGACCTTGATCATGAATTTGAGTTACTTCATATAGAAATCTTGTATTTACGGGATTATTAAAAAAGAAATAATTTTCACTTTTTTATCAACATTAAAATTTTTAATTAACGCTGGAATATCTTTTAAATATGAGTCTTTAATAATTGGAGATAAAATACTTAAACTTTGTTGATTAACAGTGTTACTATCTTCAATTTTTCCTTCATCTGGATCATTTGGAACCAATGGAAGAGGTTTAGGAAGCTCAGGTAAAGTTGGCTTAGGAGGAGGTGGAGGAGTTTGTTGTTCTTCATCTTCAAATCTATTTTGTTCAAGATCAAATTTAATAAATCTTGAAGAATATTTTGAACGAATATATTCTTCCCAATCTTTAAAGCCTTTTGGTACTTTAAAAACTATAGCTGCATTGGAGTCTTTTTCATCAAATTTTAGAAGATCTTCTTCTGAAATTTCAGGGGCATCTTTTTCATTGTAAATAATTGAATATAAATCATTTATTAACTTTTCAGAGTATTTTTTAGTAGTGTCTTTAATTTCATCGAGTAACTTAATATTTTTGATTTTTTCAGTTGAAGTTACTTTTCCATTTGGGCCAATTTTACCTACATATGAATTTTTGCTATCACTTTGTTCTCCAAAAACAATTTGTTCATATGTTTTAGTTTCTTTTTTGCCATCTTTTTCTTCTTCAACAGTTACACTTCCTCAATTAAGTTCTTTTAATGTTGAAAGGGCATTTAAAAAAACAGTGTGAAAGCCAAATTTACTATAGTTTTGCTCAATTTCTTTTTTATTTTTTTCTAAAAAATTAATGATGTTTTGAATGTAGGCTGTTTTGGTGATTTTTTTATAAGCATCAGTTTCAATCTTTTGGATTTTAGCTTTTTCATCCTTTAATTTACCAATGGTTGCAAAAACAGCTTTTCCAAAGGCATCTTTTAGGCCTTCACTTACTACTCCAGCAAATTGATCAAAAGCTACACTAACATCTCTTTTTTGCTTTTGGGGATCTTTAGGTGTGTTTTGACCGCTTTCAGTTTGAGCTTGAGTTGGAGTTGCACTAAGAGAAAAAACACTAACTAAAGATAAAGAACCAATTAAAGCTAAACTAACGAGTTTTTTCTTTTTATTTTTCATGTTCAAACTCCTCTAGTTTAAAAAGTTCTTTCATTTGTTCTTTGTAAATTTGATATTCAATTTCACTAATTTTTAAAAAATCTTCAAAGTCTATACCAATTTTTTGCATTAAGTTAAACTCTGCTAATTCTTTTGAAAGAGTTTTTATCTTTTCTTTGTTGTTAATTTTTTTATTAGTTTTTTCATAAAGATTTTTTTTATTTGAGCTATTTACCCAAATATTGTTGTCAGAGACAAGTACATTACAATTTTTTAAAAAAACATATTTTTTGTTTTTAGTTTTAAGATTCTCAATTTCAATTAAATTTTTTTCATAACTAGCAACCGAGTTAGGATCAAGGACAAAAAATTGATTTTCACTCTCTGAAACAAGTGAGATTTTAGAATTAGAAAATCTCAATTGTTGGTTGTCTAAAAAATGAATTCTAAGGTCAAAACCAATATTATTTGTTGAATTTTTCATAACTATTTTTCCTTTTTATCAAGTGAGAATCTAATGTTGTTTCTAGTTAATAAAACAATTTCTTCAATTTCTTTTTCCCTTTGGATTTTAATGATTTGTCTAGATAATTTTAAAATTTCTTCTTCAACATCTTTGATTATTTTGTTAATTTTTACCAAAAAGCTTTTAGAGCTAAAAAATGAAGATTCGATAATTAAAGATTGAATTGCATTCTCCAAATAAACATTTATTTGTGATTCAACAAAATTATTGACATCTGGATAAAACTTTAGTTTATTTGGTTCAAATTTAAACTTGATTTCATTTCTTGAATTTAACTTAGAAGCATCAAAGTCATCTATTGGAAGAATTGTAAAGAAGTTGTTGTAGTTTTTGTTTGAGTTAATAATAAAGTTAACTTTTTCATAGTCATTTTCAAAATATAAAGCTTTAATTAATCTACTTAAATAAAGAGCAAAGTTGCTTTTAACTTTTTTTAAATCAAAGATCTCAACTATTTTTAACTTATTTTTTTGACAAAACTCAAGAGCTCTTGGACCTATTGGCACAAATTCAATATTTTTATCTTTGCTTTGATTTAAGATCATATTTTCATAACGAATATATCCATCAGTTGAGTCTTTTTCATCTTCTGTTAAATAAATTCAAAGCTCTTTTTTTTCAGCAAATTTATCAATTAAAAAATTAGTAATTTTATTTTTACTTTTTTTATTAATAAAATCATTTTCAACATTGTATTTATCTCTAAGTAAATTAAACAAAGCCTTGTTAATTAAACAATTATTTGTATAAACATTCAAAGACTTGCTAAGTTTCATAATGTTAATTAAACCAATGTTTTTGTCATTAATAGCTCTTATTCTAATTTTTTCTAAGTTGCTTTTTCTCTGGGAAAGTTTTTTAAAATCCATATTTTCTCCTAAATTTGTCTTTAATTTAAATGCTTTGTGTTTTCATATTTTTGTTTTGGAATCTAGCCGCAATATAGATAGTTTTTACAAAAGAAACTAAAAACAATAGACTAATAAAGGCAATATTTACAAGAACAAAGATTTCATCAAGTGATATTTGAGAATTAATAGCATAGAAAGCATAATTTTGTTTGTTTAATAAGATAACTTGTAATCCAGCAAAAACAAGAGTTGTTATACTTGAGACTAAAAAGATTAAGATAAAGATCATGTTGTGGTTTTCTGATGATTTGTTTTTGAAAACAAAAAACCCAACATTAATTGCACTTATTAAAGAAGTTGATAAAAGATGAATATTTTTTTGTAGGGGATTGTCTATAAAAAGAGTAACTAAATAGTAACTAATTCACATCAGACTTGTAAAAAATGATAAATAAAGTATGCTAATTAAATTTGAAGATGAAAGTTTCTTGTTTCAATATTGTAGAAAAATATTTATAACAAGAAGAGCTAACAAAACAGCAACTTGAACTAAAAGGTAAACTCATTGAAGATTGTAATTTCCTGGAACTATACTAAAATCAACTTTAATAAACAAAATTCTAATAAATCATATTAAAACAGCTGCATAAATTGCCATATTTAAACTAATTTGATTTTTGAAATATTCATTAGTAAATTGTTTTGACATTAAAAAGACAATGTTTTGTAAATTAACTAAAACTAACAAAATTAGTAAAGCCAATGATGCAAATGTCATAATTAGTAGATTTGAAGTTTTTTTAACTTCAAATATTTGAACTAAATAATCATAAAATTTATTTTCATGAAAAAGAAATCCTGGGATGCTTGGTCCTTTTAAAAATGCATAACTAAAAGTATAAAAAAGTCCAAAAAGAATTATTTGTGATATAAGGGATAAAATACCTATTCAACGGCTTTTAAAGAAAATTGGGTTTGTTTTTTTATTTTGGAAATTCAAGTATAGAAAATAAGCTATGTTTAAAACAATTAGAGGTACAAAAATATAAATTAAATCAAAATAAGATTGAGCAACACTTGCATAAACATCAATAGTTGAATTAGCATTTATTTTATTATAAGGATTAAAAAAGATTAAAAGTGCTAATGAAGATATTGAAAAAGACAAATACAATAAAAATCAAATTCAATAGTTTTTAATTGATTCTCTTTGGAAATGGACTGAGCTATAGTTTTTCTTAATGGAATAAACTAAAACAAATATCAAAATAAAGGTTTTATAAAAAATTACATAATTAAATTGTTTGTCAAATAAATTTTTAAAATTCAAAAAGATTGGTATGTCGAAATCTTTTGTTGCATTAAAGATTGTTTTTTCGTATAGAAAAAAGATTAAAATAAAACAAATTGCAAAAAGGACTAAAATGGTTGATTTATAGAACTTTAATAGCAATTTTTTATTTTCCAAAATTAAATGTTTGGAATAGATTTTTTTCTCTGAAATAGTATTGTTAATCTGCATATATTTAAACTCTTAATTATGAGTTATTCGCCTTTGCTGAATTGTCAAATTTAAAATCATTTGGAACTTCTTTTATATTTTCAAAAAGATTAGTTTTAAATGAATCTCCATATAATTTTTTAAGAGCCTCTCGATATGAAGCACCTTCTTTTTGGTCTTTTCCTCCTCCATAAATTAGGTCATATTGACCAAGATTATATTGTCCATATAAACCTTTGTAATCAAATCCTTCTGAACGAAAAGCTGAACTAATACCTGAATTTGTTGAAGTAGCTCCTGTATGTCAAACTGAAACTAATTCATTATTTTGATTTCTAATTGAACTTCCTGAACTACCACCAATTGGTGAATAATGTTTTGGAGCATAACTCAAACCTGAATATAAATATTTTTTACCATCATATTCAAAATATTTTATTTGCTGAGTTTCTGGATCTCTTTTAGCAGTTTCAATTGGTGAAAGAATAAATAAATCAGCAATTCCTGGTTTATCAATAAATGATCTATAACCTAAAGTATAAGATAAATAATTTCCATTTTTAATTTGATCTTTAAAGTGATCTTCTCCATTTTCAGGAATACTTAACTGACCATATCAACTTGACTCTCCATTTACTCATAGAGATGTACTTACTTTATTAAATTCAATTTGTCTAGAATCTTGATATTTATCTAAAAAATAATCACCTGCTGTAGAAGGAAAACCAAGAGCAAATAAAGAATCACCTTTGTATTTTGCATCTCTTTCTGCTCTAGATAAAGGTACATCTATTTTTGAAGAATCTTTTAAATATGAGTTTTTTAAGAATTTAATATGATCAGCAGTATTTTCTGCATATCCATTAGTAAATTCTCTTGCAAATTCTTCAGCTGATGCTCTAGTTTGAAGATCTAATTTTGTAAAATCAATTTCCAAAACAGCAAAATCAATAAATTCTTGGAAATCTTTATATTTGGTCTTTTGTTCCTCAACTAAATAATCACTTGGATTTGATCTTAAGTAATCAGTAGCTGTATAAACTACTTTAAAAGGATTTTCACTTTGACCACTTTTTTTTACAATTCCAATTTGAGTCATAAAGTCATTTTCCAAAGTTGTCTTTAAAGTTGTTCTAATAGGAACATTTTTATTAAACTTTGTAATACCTAAATTTTTTGTTTCTGCATTAACTTTATCTATAACGTGAACATTAGTACCAAAGTATCATTTAGTTGGGTATTTACCATTATTTGTTTTTTCATAATCCAAAATTCACATTGTTCCAGTATCTTTAGTTGAAACTTCGGCATCTTCAATTTCACCATTTGCATTTTTCTTTGGATTAAAAACGTCCACTGAATAAGTTTGAAGTGCTATTTTTTTATACATTTCATTTGGAAGTGTTCTTGCCAAACCAGCTACTGAATATGAATTTCGATTAACAGAGTCTACTCAAGAAGGACCTTTAACAACTGTTTCTTCTTTTATGTTTAAACCTAAATTTTTACCACTTTGATCATAAACAGGAACAGTAAAACCTTTTACTAGTTGATTTTCATATGAATCTTGATTTAATTCTTTAGCTTTTTTATCAAATTCACTTTCTGCAGTTGAATTTCTTTTTATATCTTCTCTATATTTAGTGATGTCAAAATTACCAGCTCCTAATTGTCTTTTTAGTATATCTAGATATTTAGGATTGTCTTTATGGAATCTTTCTAAAGAATTAGCCGCTACATATTCTTGTAAATCAGATTTTAAAGCAGAAGAAGCATCACTTTCAATTTTTCCATCTGATCCTATATTAAAAGGACTAGTTTTAAAGCCATCAATTAGAATTTTTTCATCACGTTTTGATTTATTGTGAACATTTGTAACTTCAACTAATATATAGATTTTACCAGTTGTATTTGATATAGATCTACCTTGAGCATCTCTATCTGGAATTAGAGCTTTAGCTTTTAGTGAAAAATTTGAATCACTTGTTACTAATTCAAGACTTTCTAGTTGAATATCTGTTGCATAAAGATGTTCTTTTGATCTTCCTAATGGTTCATATTTGTTTATGGTAATTGTTTTGGTATCAAAAACTAAATTATCATAATTTGGTGTTTTTGAATTAGGAATTTCAATTGGCTTTTTACTTGGATTTATAGAATCAATTTCTTTTTTCTTAGCCTCTATATCCTTTGTTAATTTTTGAAGTTCTTTATTACTATCTTCAATTTGTTTTTGAATTTCTGGAGTTTTATTAGCACTATTTAACATAGAAATTTTGTCTTCTAAAGTTTTTCTTTGAGTTGTTAAATTATTAATTTGCTCTTGAAGGCTATTAACTTTTTTATCATCTGATGAATTTAGACAAGAAGTTAAAACTAAAGGAGCAAATCCTAAAACTAGAGTTGAACTAAAAATTATCATTTTTTTTCATTTTCTTTTCATTATAACCACCTTTTAAAGTATTTCTAGATTTTGAAATTATATAAAATCAACATTATCTTTTTCAGTTGTTCTTCTACCTATTAAACTATTTTTTAATTGAGAATTATTTCTATCAACTATAATTTCTGGATCTGAACCTAAATTATCTTTTGCTAGTTTAAGTAATAGATTAAGATTTGCTTGTCCTGAACCATTTAGTTGGGCGCCATTTTTTGAAGTAATTTTCAATTTTTTGGTTTGATTACCATTAGAAAATTCAATTTTAGCAAATGGAGGTCCAGGCTCTTCATGAGATATTGCATCAAATTGAGCTTCATTTAACTCTTCTACATCAATTTCAAAAACACTACCTGTATTATGTAATTTTAAGTTTTTAATTCTACGCCTACCATTTTCGGTTTTTTGCTCATCAGAGAAAATTAGACCTCTTAGAGATTTTATGGCTGGAACTCTACTAAAATCAAGTCTTGTTGGATAAGAGTTTTGTCCCTCTTTATGGTCAGGATCAAGTCCTGGACCAAAACCACCTTGGAAGATTTTTTCATTATTTCTAGTAAAGTATGCCATTCTTAGACCCAAGTTAATTCTTTTTAAATCTTTATCATAGTCTTTTGCATCAAAGGCTAAAGTGTTAAAGACTATTCTTGAATAAGGAAGATCTCTTCTATTAGCTTCATGAACATAGTTATAATCAATTGTATTTACTCAAGCAACATTTCTAAGAGCATAAGGATTTATTGTTCATTGATCAAAATAAGGTCTGTGTTTGCTTGTAAAAATTCCTAACTCATCAATTTCTTTGTTTTCTAATTCAATTAATGATGAAGTGTTGAAACCTTCAAAAAATAGTTCTAATTGAGCTAGTTTTTTAGGTAAAACTTTTAGTATCTCAGAAAATCTTTGATTGTCATCTTTTAATCCCATGTTCATTATTCTATAAGAAGTTATTGGTTTACCATCTCTTGTTAGATCTTCAATTAATTTTTTAGCTTTTGAATAACCACTTGGATTTGCTGCATCAATTGTAACAACAACTCCTTCGTTTCTATGTTTGTCACTTTTTACATCTCTTGTTAATTTAGAGATATTGATTCCATCTCTTTTTGAAACATTATACTTTTTATATTCAGGGCTAGTGGTAATGTCAGTTTTGGTTCATCCAGGATAGCTTCCTTCACCAATTTGGCCACCAAAACGTCAATTTCAACTTGAATAACCAAAAGCTCTTCTTTCAGTGTTATCTTTTTCATAAAGAATTTTAGTTCCATTAATTAAAGGAGCTTTTGAATATGAATTTATCTCACCTTTTGAGTTTATAAAAACGTTGTCATTTTCTTCATCAATAACATAACCTTTTCTAATATCTTGCTCAGTGTTACTATCTAATTTGGTAAACAAATTAGTGTCAATCACGTTTATTGTTCTAATGTAATACTCTAATACATGACCTTTTTTCTTACCTTCAAAACAATTAGGTCCAAAATAACATTTTATTTTTTTCTTAGGATCTTTTGCATAAGGATCATAGTCATCAACTACTTCCTGAATTCTTTTTTTTCTTATTTCAGCTAATTTTTTAACATCATCAAGGGTATAACCATTTTTTAAGAATTTTTGAAGTTCTGGATTTGGATCGGGAGTATCATCTCCTCTATAATCACGATTATGAAGATTAGGATTTACTCAATTTGGATCATCAATTAGTTGTTTAAATTTTGCAATAACTCTTGTATAAAATTCAGTTGGATTACCAGCTAATTGATCTGCTATCTTATAAACATCTGATTCTTTTGCATTTAATAAATTAGGTAAAAAGTTTTGATTAGCAAGGAAATTTTGTTTTAGACCTTTTAATCCATTTTGTCTATTTTTTTCAATATACTCTGGAGTTACCTCAGCAGAAATAACATGGTCAGCTATGTCATTTCGATAAGGATTTCTATTTGCTATTTTATCATCAATATCTTTTTGAGATACTTTCCTTGTTCTTGGTGTTCTAACTTTAACTTTTATATCAACACCACCAAATTTAACTATTTTATCAACTATTTGACCCTCTTTTGCTTCATCACTAGGTTTGCTTTGTCTTATAGGAGGGGTTTTTTTAGGCTCTTCAACTTTAGGTTGAGGTGGTAAGGGTTTAGGCTGTGGTTTAGGTATTGGTTTAGGAATTTCGGGTTTAGGAAGAGGAGCAGGTTTAGGCTCTGGCTTTGGCTTTGGCTCTGGTTTTGGTTCTGGCTCAGGCTCGGGCTTAGGCTCAGGTTTGGGTTCTGGTTTTGGCTCTGGTTTAGGTTCAGGTTCAGGTTCAGGTAAAGGTTGAGGTTCTTCTTTAGGTTTTTCAGGCTCTGGAAGAGGCTCTTGAATTTCAGGAAGATTAAAATCAGTATTAGAAGGAGCTGCTTGTCTATAATCAAGATTATTTTTTGGAATTAATTTAATTTGATCAGGATCTGTATCTCGTAAAAGTTCATTATGTTCATTGGAATTTTTGTTATTAGAAAAATAAATTAATGCAGCAGAACCTACAGAAAGGGGCAAAGTTGCAGATAATATAAACAACAATTTTTTTCTGGTTTTTCCAGTTTTAAAAATTTTCATAATAGAAATTCCTTTCTTTATTAATTATTAATTAAGTAAAAATTTTACCATTTTTTTAAAAAAATCTAGGTTTTTAAAGTGCTTTAGGAACATTTTTGTTCATTTATTTACAAATTAAAATGTTTTTTTACATAGAATTGTCAGGAATTTTAATTAAGTTTTAAGGATATAAAACTCATTAATATTATAATACTTAATTATTTTTTTAAATTTTTTAAATTAGTCTGGCAACTATTATAAAAAATATTTTTTCAAATTAATAAAAAGTTTTAGATTTAGTTTTTATTTTTTTAAAAGTTTTTAAAACTTAAAATCTTTAAAGCTATAAATAAAGAAAAATTAAAAATAATTTAAAATGTTTATGAATATCTATTTATATTGTAGAAAGGTTAATTAAATGAATAAAACAAAAGAACAAAGATTAAAAGAACTAACAACTTTGCAATACAAAGTAACTCAAGAAGGTCAAACCGAAAAAGCCTTTGATAATGAATATAACAATCATTATGAAGAGGGTATTTATGTAGACATAGTTGATGGAACTCCTCTTTTTAAATCTCAAGATAAATACAACTCAGGATCTGGATGACCTGCTTTTACTAGTCCTATTAAAAAGGATGAAATTGTTGAAAATGCTGATTTTTCTTATGGCCTAAGAAGAGTTGAAGTTAAATCAAAAAACGCTCAATCTCATCTTGGACATGTTTTTACAGATGGTCCAAAAGATAAAGGTGGTCTAAGATATTGTATAAATTCAGCTGCTTTAAGATTTATTCCAAAAAAAGACTTAGAAAAAGAAGGCTACAAAGAATATTTAAAATTATTTGAAGACTAGTTTTTTTTAAAAATAACTACTTCAATTTCAAAAAAGCACTTAGTTTAATCAAAACAAGCTAAGTGCTTTTTTATATCTTTTAAAAAAGTTAAAAAAATAATTAAAATGCCTTTGACATCTTAATTATTTATTTGTTAAATAGTTTTTTAATTATTTAATTAGTTTTGTTGAGCAACTATAGGATTTAAACTAACAATAGAACTATAGTAAGGTTTATTTACAAATTTAATTCTAATTGCATGAATTTTATCCTTTTTAATTATTACATGTTCTCTAACTAGTCCACGCTTGAAATCTTCATTTGTAGTTTTTGGTCATATTTCTGGATTATCAATAGTTTTTCACTCACCATTAGCTGCTTCTTGATATTCAACTACATATGAATTTGGTTTATAGTATTTTGGATTTTTGTAAAATAATAATTCAAAACCATAAATTAATCCTTGAGCATCGTCTTTAAATGACATTTGTAGTCAAGGCTGTTCATCAGCTGAATCTGCTAGTCAATAATAACCACTGTTGTAGTGTCTAAAAACACTAGAGGTAGGATATTGGTGAAAAATATCTTTTCAAAAACTACTTGCAATTACATCAAATTTTTGATTTCTAAGTGTTCCGCTATAGTCTTTGTCTAAAATACCTACTTTTGCAAATCCATCTATAACTAGAGTAATTTCTTTATTAGAACTACCTCTTGAAATTTTAAATTTCAAATGAGCTTTACCATTTTCATCATCAATTATATGATATTTTAGAAAATCAGCTTTTATTAGATACTTAAGAGGAATAGTTTTAAAACTATGATTAAGTTTTTGTAATTCTAGCGGAATCATTTGAGATCTTTTTTTAGTTTCATCAATGTTTTCAGCAACTTGTCTTTGCAGATTTTTATAAATCTCACCGTCTTTGACAACTTCGTTTAAAAATTCTTGATTAGTTTTGTAGCTCCATTCAAGAGTTTTAGATATATCCTCATAGCCTTGGGCAACAATTTTAAAAGTTGCTGTTCTTTTTTTAGAAACTTCATTTTCAGTTACTTTTTCAAGAGAAATACTAATGTCAACGTCTTTTTCAAGATCTTGAACAATTTTTGATGCTTTAAATGTAAATGAATTATCAGTAATTTTTGGTTTTTCACCAGCTAAATTTAAGTTAAATTGACCAAGTTTATAATCTGAAATATCTGGATTATTCATAAAGTCTTTATCAATAAAACTAATTTGATGAGCTTTTAGTGCATCGATAATTTTGCCTTGTTTTTCTTTTGTTAAATTATCGTTTTTTGGATTTTCTAAAGAATTGCTATTGTCCATATTTTTTTGTGGATCACTAGGATTTTCTTGTTTTGGAGTTTCTGGAACTTTAGGTTCTTTTGATTGATTTTCTAGAGTTTTTTCACTTTCTGATTTTCCAGAGTCTTTAGGAGTCTCTGGGTTTTTAGTTTTATCAGGGGTTTTTGGACTATCTGAATTTTCAGGACTAGTCATTGAATTTTCATTAGTATTTGGCTTATCTTGTGGCTTATCTTGATTAGATGGGCCTTTAGGAGTCTCTGGAGTTTTTGGACTATCTGAACTTTGAGGGTTAGTCATTTGCCCTTCGTTTTTGTTTGAATTATCTGCTTGAGGGGCTTTTGAGCCTTCATCTTCTTTATTTGAAGTATTTGGATCAGAGACTTTTGGACTTTGGTCACTATTTTTAGTTTCTAAGTCTTGCTTTGATGAATCTTTGTTTGAATTATTATTAATTAAATTTTGATTTTTATTGTCATTTTGTTTTGCTTTTGCAACACTAGAACATGAAGCTAGTGCAATTGGAGCTAAAATGCTTAGCGAAAGAGCAAAAACGAAAGTTAATTTTTTATTTATTTTTTTCACAATTTCCTCACTTATAAATTTTTTAATTTAAAAACAAAGCAATTAGCATTTTAACAAATTTTACTAATAAAAGGCATTTTTTTAAGCCTTTGCCTAATTTTTTCCACAAAAAAAGGCTATATTTATCAGTTTCATGTTTTCAACAAAGCTAGGAATTTTTAGATAAAAAGCTAAAAATTAAGCTCAAAAGAATAAACAAAATGATCAATAAATCATTTTTAAAAAATTTAAAATTTTATTTTTAGTTTTTTTGAAAAACTATATTGTAACTATTGGATTTAAGCTAAAAATTGAAGTATTTTTTGCTTTTTTGTCAGCTAAAAAGGTAATTTTTATTGCATGTACTCTATCTTTTTTAAGTATTATTCTTTCTTTGATGTAATTTTCCTTGTCATTAATTTTTAAAACTTCTTTTTGTGTTATGTCAAGATTTTGTCATTGTCCATCAACACTTTTTTTATATTCAACTTTGTAAGAGTCTTTATTGTAAAAATCGCTTTGGTCTAAAAATAAAAGATCAATTCCATAGATAAATTGTTCATAGCCTTCTTTTCATGCTAGTTCTAATCAAGGACTAATATCTTGATTGGAACTTTTTGCCTTTCAATAATTATTATTTGTTTGACTATCCTCAAAAACTTTATTAGATTCATGGCCATTTTCAAAACTACTTGCTTTTAAATCAAAATTTGAAGTTTTTTCTTCTTTTGATTCTAAAAATCCTACTTTTAAAAATCCACTTATAGAAAAAGTTTTTTCTATGGCCTCATTTGCTCTTGTTATTTTAAATCTTAATGTAGCACTACCTTGAAAATCATCAAAGCTTTCATAATTTAAAAAAGTTGCTTTTATTTCATCTTTTAAATCAAAATCTTTAATTTTTGGATTTGTCTCTGGTAATTTATAAGCATAGATATTAGCCTTTGTTGGATCAAAGAAATTATCAAAGAAAAAATTTGAAACTTTAGTTTCTAATTCTTTTTTAATTTCACTTTTTTCTAGTGAAAATTCAGCTAAATAATCTTTATTGCTTTTGTAAGTCCAATTTAAAACTTTGTTTATAAGCTGATTTTCTAGAGCAATTATTTTAAAATTTGCACTTCTTTGCTTAGTTTTTTCATCTTCAACTACAGACTCAAGAGAAATTGATAAATCAGCTTCAATATCAATTGCAGGATTTAAATCTAATCCACTAAATTTAAGAGAGTTTTCATTTTCTTTTGCTTTAGCTGAATTAAAATTTAAATTAAAATCATGGAGTTTATAGTCTAAAAGATTAGCTTTATTTTTATTTTTTTCATCAATGCTAAAGTTGTGGCTTTCTAGTGCATCTTTAATTTTTTGAAGTTTTGCTTCTAATAATTTAGCTTTTGTTTTAACTTCAAAGCTAAATTTATTAGTTAGTTTGTATTGATAAACATTAAAAAGAAAATGGCTAATTTCTCATTTTCCATCATTAATTTCTTCTTTTTCAAGTGAAATGGTTTGTATTTTAGACTTTAGTGTTTTAAAAGTTATTCTTTTTGTGTTTTTATTTGATTCATCACTAGCATTATTTAAATAATTTAGAAAAATTGAACTTTCTATATTTTTGGCTAATTCATCTTTGAAGTGTAAAGTTAGATTTTGCCCATCATAGTCAACTTTTATTAGCTCTACATATTGACCCTTAGTTGTATTTCATCATTTAAAGTTGCCATCTTTAATTTGATCATCGTTTTTAGAGTCTTTGTTTTCAAGTTCTTTTTGACTATTATTTAAATTTTTCTCTTGAGTTTTTGGTTTTTCTTCTTTTTTGGCTAAGCTATCTTGATTATTTTTATCCTTAGAATTTGCCTTGGCATTTTCATTATTTTTTGGCTTTGACTCTGGCTTTGGTTCCATTTTTGAAGGCTCATTTGTATCTTTTTGAGGTTGATTTGGTTTTGCTTGAGTTTTATCTTCAGCTTCATCTTGGGGCTTAATAGGTCCTTGTTGAGGGGTTTTTTCCATTTGATTAGTGTTTTTTTGATTTGTTTTTTCATCAACCTTTGGTTTTAGTGTATTTAAATTCATTTGATTGCCCATTGGGCTTTCATTTTTTTCTTGCTTTTTAGAAGAGCTTGAATCATTAGTTTTGTTATTACTATTATTTAAAGTCTCTTTGGAGTTGGCCATATTTGTAGTATTTTTATTTTCTTGCTCTTTTTCTTGGTTTTTTTGCAATTGTGAACTAGCACAAGAGACCAATGTTATTGGAGCTAAAATACTCATAGAGCTAAAAAGTGCTAAGCTATATTTTTTTAAATTTCTTTTTTTCATAATTTCTCCCGCATATAAAATAAAAGTTTTTTAAAAAAGCTAAGTTCGAAATAATAAAATTTTAACAAAATTTAAAAGCTTGTGATTTTTAAAAAAACAAGAAAAAAGGTGATTATGTCAATCACCTTTGATGTTTTGTTTTTTAATTTGCTTTTTTAACTATTGGCATTAAATATAAAATTGATGGGTATTTTGGTTTTTTGTCTTTTATAAAAACAACCCTTGCAGCATGAACATGTTTTTTGATTTCTACCGTGTCAATTCATTGATGTGTAAGTCTTCAATGACGTTTTCCTGTGATTTTAGGATTTTCAAGACTTATTCACTTTCCACCTGGTTTTTCTTGATATTCAATTCGATATGCATTTTCTCTATAGTAATCTTTAACACCTTTTTCAAATCCATTTAAAAATCCAATTTGTAGGCCATATAAAAGATTGCTTTTGCCATTTTTTCATCCAATTTGTAGTCATGGATTTGCATCATTTTTACCAGCTTGTCAATAATCACCCATTTCATCAATAGTACTAAAAGCTCCTTGAGCATGAAGAACTCTTCCTCTTTCACTTTGAATAAAATCATTTGCACTAAGTCCATTGCTACTTGAACTTATGTCAAAAGTTTCTTTTCTAAGTCTTTTTGAATTTTCAGCTTCTATATTTGCAACTTTTGCAAATCCCTCTACATTTAAGCTAATTAATTTTTCTTGATCTGCTCTTTTAACTTTAAATTCTAAAGTAGCACTTCCTTTAAAATCATCAACTGATTTAATTTTTTCAAAAAAAGCTTCGATTTCATCATCTAGAACAATTTTATGAATGTTTGTATTTAATTTATTTAACTCAAAAGGAATTAAATTAAGTTTTGAAGCAAAAAATTCATCAACTTTATTTTTTAAATTTTGAAAGTTTGGACTTTTTTGTGTAAATTCACTAATGAAGTCTTCATTAGTTTTATAACTTCACTCAAGAGTTTTTTCAATAGAGTCTTTTTCTGTAATTCATATTTTAAAAGTGGCTATTCTTTTTTTAGTGCTTTTATCTTCTGTTAGTGATTTAAGTAAAAGCTTTGGCTCTTTTATAAGATTTGAATCATTTGATTGATCAACTAAAAGTAGGGAAATAATATTTTCTTTAGATTCATTTTGTCTTAATTGTAGGTTTAAATTAAAATCAGATAAAGCATAAGAATTAACATCTTTTTTGTCTTTAGCTTTTTCTTTGATTTCAAAAACATGTGAGCTAAAATACTCTTTTATTCTTTGAACTTGTTTTTCTACTAATTTAGCTTTTTCTTCTTCAAAATTAGTTATTTTTACTTCAAAAGTCATTTTAGTTGAAGGTTTATAAGCATAGACATTAAATAAAATTTGAGAAATTTCTCATTTTCCTTGTTCAAGATTTAAAGAGCTAAGCTCAACCATTTGGCTTGTAGATTTTTTACTTGTAAATTCTATTGTTTTTTCTTGACTTTGACCGCTGGTATCTACTTTTTTTAGAGTCAATGTTGTTTTTAGATTTTCTGGAATTTCTTGGTCAAAATTAAGAGTTAATTTATTATTTTCAAATAAAGAGCTAGTTAAATTTAACTCATGACCTCCAGAGCTTTCTCATCAATTAGTCAGATTTGTCTCGGGTTTATTTTGACTTTGAGCATTATTGCTTTCTGGCTTTGAAGGAGAGTTTTGGTTTTTTTGGCTATCTCAATTTTCTTGTTTTTGAGAGTCTTTTTCTACATCTTTGCTTGCAGGAGGGTTGTTTTTTGGCTCCTCTTGTTTAGGAATTTCTTGTTCAGGGGCTTCTTTTGTAGAGTCTTCTTTTTCCATTGGACTTGGATTGTAATTTTGTTCTTGATCAATAGGTTTTTCAGCTTTGTTTTGATTATTTCTTTGATTTTTTTGTGTTATTGCAGTGTCTAGAACACATGAGCTAAGTGCTAGTGGACTTAGTACTAAAGACGAAAGTATTAACAAAGACTTATATTTCTTAGTTGTAAATTTTTTCATAATTTTCCAATCGTAAGTTTTAAAATGTCACTTGTAAAATTATAACGTATATTTAAATTTTTAAAAATTAGCTCTTTAAGGGCTAATCTAATAAAGCTTGAGTAATTAAAAAAAGGCTTATAAAAAAAGTAAAAACTAACAAAATAAGTGAATTTGTTAGTTAACTAATAATTTAAATTTTTATATATAACTAATAAGTAAATAAACTACAAGAGCAATAATACCTAGAAAAAACGCAAGAGAAATTCCTATTTTTAAAAATTTCGGAATGACTTTAAGGGCCAATACTACAATAACAATAACAACAAAAAGTACAATTATTCCAATGATACTTCAAGCAGCAATTGAGTTAATAAAGCTTTTTATTTTTTCATCATTTGTAGCAATTAACTCACTAATGTTGAATAAAGTATTGTCCATGTTTGTCCTTAGTATTAATTAATCATTTTGTAAATATTTTTACAAAATTAATTTGTTTCATTATAAAAAAATTTCTATGTTTCGCAAAAATTTTACTATAAACTCAAGCAAAAATATCAATATTCATCAATGTTTTAATAAAATAGGATTTATAAAAATAAATAAAAGCCTTTAAAAAGTAATTAATTAAAAACATGCACAATTTTGAAATTTTAAATTTTGTGCATGTTTTTTAAAGTTTTAAAAGTTATTTTTCGATAATGCTTTTAATTTTTTGCCTTAGTGAGTCTATGTCTAATTTCATTTCTTTATAAACAAGATTTCCAGGAGCTGAAAGTCCAAAGCGGTCAATTCCAATGTTGTATTTTGCTAGTTTTGACCAACCAAAAGTTGAAGCTGCCTCTATTGAAATAGTTTTATCTCTTTTTCATGGAAAATCCTCAACCAAGTTCATAGCAGGAACTGAGTACATATTTAACTTTAGTTCTTTAGCTATTTCTAAGGCATTGGCCACCTCTGAACCTGAGGCAATTAAACTATATTCTGAATTAGAATCTAAAAGTTGATAATATCCATTTTGGCTTTTTTGACTTGATGAGTTTTCTAAAGAAACAATATTTTGTCTTGTTGTTGCAATTACAGTAGGGCCATTATTATTTAGAGCAAAAGCATAAGCTCCTTGCATTTCCCTTTGATCAGCTGGTCTAAAAACTGCTACATTAGGAATTGATCTAAGCATTGCAAGTTGTTCAATTGGTTGATGAGTTGGGCCATCTTCTCCAACAAAAACTGAATCATGTGAAAAAATGTAAAGAGTTTTCAAGTTCATCAAAGCACCTAATCTAATAGCTGCTTTTAAATAATCTGCAAAAACTAAAAATGTTGAAGAAAAAGGAATTAAATTAGAGTGAAGAGCCATTCCATTAGATATAGCTGCCATAGCAAATTCTCTAACACCAAAAAAGATATTTCTTCCACTTAGATTTGTCTTTGAAAAAATTCCATCAGAACCAGCTGCTTTAGTTGAAACTGTCAAATCAGCTGAGCCTCCTATGATGTTTGAATTTTTAGAGCTTAAAAAATCTAAAATTTTTCCATTATAAATTCTAGTTGCAAGGTTATTTTCTAGTTTTAACTCGCTAAAATCAACATTAGGTTTTTGGCTTAAAAACTTTTCTAATTCACTTGAGGCTTTAAATTTTTTAAAAGCTTCAGAGGATCTTTTCCCTAAAGTTTCTTGATAGTATTTTTTAACCTCTTCAGGAAGATAAAAAGAATCGTTATTTCAATTTAAATTTTTAAGTAAAACATCAATATTTTTTCCAAGAGGAGCTCCATGGACATCGCTTGTTCCTTGGTTGTGAGCTCCTTCACCAATTATTGTTTTAATTTCAATAATTGTTGGCTTAGAAGAGGCTTTGGCTTTTTTGATTGCCTTATCGATATTTTCAACGCTAGTTTTATCAACTAAAATGTAGTTAAAATTCATCGCTTCAAAGCGTTTTTTGTTGTCAGAAGAATAAACAAGATCAACTTTACTATCTAATTGAACGTCGTTAGAATCATAAAGAACAATTAATTTTTCCAGTCCTAAATGACCAGCTAGATCAAGGGCTTCATTTGCTACTCCTTCTTGAAGATCTCCATCTCCACAAAGCACATATGTATAGTGATCTAATTCTTTGAATTTAGATTTTAAATGTGCCTGAGCCAAAGCAAGACCAACTGCCATTGCAAGACCTTGACCTAAAGGCCCTGTTGTAGCTTCTACTCCAATGGTGTGTTTATACTCTGGATGACCTGGAGTTAGAGAGTTAAGCTGTCTAAAGTCTTTTAGATCTTGTTCATTAATGTAGCCTAAAATTCTTAGATGTGAATAAAGAAGCGAAGATCCATGACCTGCACTTAAAACAAAACGATCACGGTTGATTCAATTTGGATTTTCAATGTCAAAATTTAGATGTCTTGTAAAAAGTGTGTGGCTAATAATGGCAGCTCCAAGGGCTATTCCTGGATGTCCTGAATTGGCTTTGTTAATTGCAGCTACTGAATTAACTTTTAGAGTATTTATTGAAAGTTGATCTAGTTTGTTCATATTATTTTCTCCCTAAAAATTCCATTTTGATATTTTCGGCTCTTGCATTATTTATTAAAATAAAGCTTTGATCAATTTTTTCGACGATCATTTCAATGGCTTTTTGTAAGAATAACTCACCCTTGATATAAAAGCCAATTTTAACTTTTACATTTGTAAAGTCTTTGTTTAATTTAACTTCATGAAAATCAAGAATTATCTCATCTCATGTTTTGAAAATATTTAACAAAGATTCTTTGAAAACATTAATATGGATATTCTCAAATATATTTTGATTTTCTCTAGTTATGTAGTACATTATTTAGAAGATTTTCCTCCATATTTACCTGTCTCTGATGAGACAATAATTGTCTCTCCTTCTTTAATAAACATAGGAACTTCAAGTTCATAGCCTGTTTCAACAATAACTTTTTTTTGTGGATTAGTTGTGGTGTTACCTTTGACTGCATCGGGGGCATTAATAACTTTTAATTCAATGTTAATTGGAATTTCAATATCCAAAATTTCATTTTGGTATTGTCTAACTAAAATTTTCATCCCTTCTGTAAGAAAATTTAGCTCCCATTCAACTTTTTTAACATCGATTTCAATTTGTTCAAAGCTCTCTTGATCCATCAAAATAATGTTTGATCCATCATTATATAAATAGTCCATTGGTTTTTTTTCAATGTGAGCTTTTTGAACTTTATCTCCACCGGTGTAGCTCTTAAGTGTAGTTGAGCCTGTTCTTAGGTTTTTAACTTTGGCTTTAACATTGGCTTGTCCTCTTCCTTGTTTTGAGTGTTGTGCTGTTAAAACAACATAGATATTACCCTCATCTTCGAAGGTAATTCCTGGTTTAAATTCATTAACATTTATCATGGTTGTCCTTTAAAATACATAGAGTTTATAAAATATATTTTCAATTATATACAAGTTGTATTTTAATGACCATTAAAATATTTATTTTTAAGTTTTTTTGTTTTAATTTAACTTAAATCAAAAGCTTTATTTAAGAATAATTTCGTATTTAAAAACTTTTTTCTTGTTAATTTCAATTACTTTGATTTGAAGTTGCTTTTTGTAGATAAATTTAGAATTTAATTTGATTTTTTTCTTAAATCTTTTTTTGATTCAATCACTAACATTTTCATCTTCATCAGCTTCAAGGTCTATTTCACTTTGGCTAATAAAATTTGACATTTTAGCATTTCCTCAAACATGGTATTTTCCAAGTGAAACTTCAAGAATTAAAACATCATCGTCATATTCATCATAGATCTCACCAACGAGCTCTTCGATGATATCCTCCATTGTAATAATTCCAATGATTTGCTCTTGTTGGGATTCAAGGTTTTTTTTAGTTACAAAAGCCATGTGTTTTTTTTCAGATCTTAGACTTTCAAGAGCTTTAGTCAAAGAACTAAAATGAGAGATTTTTGGAATTTGATAGATGTATTTTCTAATGTTAGTCTCAGGCTCTTCTCCGAGTAAATCTGAAATGTGAATAATTCCTAAAAAGTTATTTTGTTGTTTGACTGGAATTCTTGAATAACGATCTTTTTTAGTTAGCTCTATTGCCTTGGCAACATTGTCATCTGCATTTAAAAAAGTAATGTTTTCACTTTTTACATAATGGCGAATAACTTTTTCGGAATTTAAATCAAAGGCATTAGAAATAAGCTTTGACTCATCTTTGTTTATTACTCCTTCTTCATTTGCTATTTCAACATAGCTTTTTAGATCCATTTCTGAGTTAGTAACATTTTCATTTGTTTTTTTAAAGTATAAAACTGGGAAAGTAATAATGATAAAAAGATAGTTAAAAAACTCAACAATATAACAAGTTTTTTTCAAAAACTGATAGGCATATTTTTTAGCTAAGATCTTAGGAATTATTTCTCCAAAGATAATTACTAAGGGAGTGGCTAAAAAGATAGTAAAAATAGTTATTAAAAACTCATTTTCTTGAAGTGTTTTTGAAAGAAGCAAAGTAGTCATTGATGAAAAACCAATGTTGACTAAGTTGTTTCCTACTAATATGCTAGTAAGTGTTTTACTAAAGGATTTGATTTGTTTTTGGATTAATAAAGCTGATTTTTTCTTTGATTTGACATCTTGATTTAGCTTAGCGATGTTTAAAGAAGCATAAGCTGTTTCAGCTGAAGAAAAAAAGGAAGATAAAAATAGCAATATAACCATAGTTATAACTATCGAAACAATAAAAAGTCATGGATATGAACTTGAAGAAAGATTAGTTGTTAGTTTATTTGCTATATTGAGAAATGAAATGTCCATTTGTTACCTCTTAGTAAGATGTTTTTTGAAAAAGGCCCGTAGGAAGATCAAGGCTAAGTTGAATTTTTCCAATAGCTCCATTACGATGTTTTGCAATAATGACATCAACTGTTGGTCTTTGATCTGCTTGATCTTTTGAATTTGCATTTAAATAATAGTCCTCTCGATATAAAAACATAATTAAATCAGCGTCTTGTTCAATTGATCCTGAATCTCTTAAATCCGACATTAAAGGGATTTTGTCAGCTCTTTTCTCAACTTCACGATGAAGTTGAGAAAGAGCGATAATTGGAATTTGAAGCTCACGAGCTAATTCCTTAAGCTGTCTTGAAATTTTAGAAATTTCGTTTTGGCGGTTATCTCCTCTATTGTCATGAATTGTAATAAGTTGAAGATAGTCAATAATGATCATGTCTAATTTAACTTTTTGGTGCATTCTTTTAGATTTAAAAATAATGTCATTGATTCTTGAAGTTGAACCATCATCTAAATAAAGATTAAATCGGTCAATTTTATCTTTGGCCTTTAGAATTTGAAGCCAGTCATATTCATTTAAAGTCATCGGTTTTTTTAGTTTATTTCCAGCTACTCCACTTAGTGATGAAATCATTCTTCCAATTAAATGCTCATTGGGCATTTCTAATGAAAAAAAAGCAACTTTTTTGCCATAAAAATCACAAGCATTAAAAGCTAAATTCAAAGAAAAAGCAGTTTTTCCCATTGAAGGACGAGCTGCTAAAATAATTAGATCTCCTTTTTGAAATCCATGAGTTATTTCATCGAGATTATCAAAATTTGAAGCCACTCCTGAAATAGCGCTGTTTTCTTTTCTATCTTGCAAGTTTTTATAGTATCTTTTAACTACTTGAGAAGCGCTTTCAAAGTCTCTTATTTCAATGTCTTGATCAAGACTAGTTAATTTATTAATAACTTGTTCAATAATATCTTTTGTTTGTTGGTTATGAACAAGTGATTTTGAATTGTAAAAATTAAAAATTTTTTCAAGTTCTCTTTTTTTAGATTGCTCAATTATTTCTCTTACATATAAGATGACATTGCTTTTTAGTCCAGGTTTGACCATTAAAGACAAAAGATAGTCATAGCTAACTAAATTATTAGTATTTTTTTTAATGTAACTAGCTACATGATCAACATTAATTCCTTGAGCTTCTTTTGACATTTTTAAAAGAACTCTAAAAAGTTCTTGATTTAAAGGATTAAGAAAATTTTCAGGGCTAATCATTAGCTCTATTTTTTTAATCTCTTCAGGATAGACAATTAAAGTTGAAAGTAAATAAGACTCAGCTTCAATACTTTCATTTTGATTAGGAAAAATTTCAGGATTTTTATCTTGTTCGTAGTTATACATCTGCTTCAATTACCACCGTTAATTTTGCAACTATTTTATCAAAAAGTTTTACATTAACATGATTAATTCCTATTAGGTTTAAATGCACTTTTTCAATGCTATGTTTAGGAAGGTCAAAACCTAACTCATGCAATCTTTCTAAAAGTTTTTTTGCAGAGATTGAATGATGAGTTTCTAACTTATGATTTTTATCAAGAGAAGCTTTTAACTTAAAGGTTAATTTAAGTTTTTCAAGTTTTTCTTTTAGTTCTAAAAACTCTTTTGTTTTTAGAGAAAAATCAAGTTTTTCTTGTTCTAATTTTTGCTTTAATTTTTTAGCATTTTCTTCAGTGTAGGCAATGGCAAATTTTCTTGGTATTAAAAAGTTTTTTGCATATCCATCACTAACTTCAACTATAGTGTTTGCCTTACCGCTTGGGCAATCTTTAATTAGTATTAATTTCATTATTTTTCACACTCACAATCGCTTGTATTATATTATCTACAAATTGTTCAAGAGGCTCAACCGAGCTAGCAGCTGCAGCGGCATAGTGTCCTCCTCCTCCTACGGCTTCAGCAATGACTTGAACATTTGTTTTAATTCCTCTAGCTGAGAGTTTATACTCTTCTGTTCCAGAATTTTTAGCAACTACAAAAGATGCTTTTCTTCCTTGAATTTTTAACATCTCATCAGCTGCTATTGAAATGATATCTCCTGAAGCTTCAATTGATGAATAAGCTAGGAAATATCCTGGTTTTATTTCTCTAATATTTTCAATTAGTGATTTAACTTTTAGACTAATTTCTTCAGAAATTTTTAAAAATTCGACACTCTCAGAACTTAGTGCTCCCCAACTTTCTAAAAGTGCCGCTGCATTAAAGGTTCTTGAAGAAGTTGATTTTTGGAACTGATTTGTATCCATATAAATTCCATTTAATAACATTTGAGCTACATTTGGCTCAATTTTTATATCTCGATTAATAAAGTTAATTATTTCAGTGACTATTTCACTTGCACTTGAGGCATTTGTTTCAATATATTGATTAAAAAGGTTTGAAAAATCAGGGTTTTCACTTACTCGGTGATGGTCTAAAATAATAACATTATCTTTATGAACTTTGGCAAAAGCTTGAGGATTTTCAATTCTAATTTTTTCAGCAGTATCAACTACAAAAACTAAAGTTGACTCATCACTTAAATTATTAGCTACACTTGGTTTAATAAAAAGTTGACTATCATTTCCTGCAATATAAGTTGAAATGGCTCTTTTTGAAGTTTCATCAAAAGTAATATTTTGAATATAGGCTTTTTTGTCAAATTGACTTGCAATTTTGGCAAGAGCAAAAGCTGAGCCTAGTGAGTCAAGATCTGAAAATTTATGTCCATAGATAATAACTTTTTTGATTTTTTCACTTGAAAGTTTTTGTTCAATAATTCTTGTCATGTCCTTAATTCTTGTCTTTGATAAATCAAGGGCAATTTCACTTCGAGAACCAAAGAAAACTGGTTTTTTATTTTTTTCAAAAATTGTAATTTGATCTCCACCTCGAGATTGACTTTGTCTTAGAGCATTTTTAGAAACTTCAATTAACTCACTAACTTGATAAAGTCCTTTTGCAAACCCAAATGAAATTGAAATTCTAACATTTTTAACACTTTGCATCTCATCAAGCATGTTTAAAAATACAAACTCATCTTTGACCATTTTTTCAATAGTTTCATCATTTGTAATAATAAGAAATTTTCCACCAACATACTGACGATAAGCAAAGTTATAATTAGTAGAAATTTTTTCTAAAAGATCAACAACAATTGATTGAATTTGAAAAACATCCTCTTCACTTAGAGTTGATTGATAAAGCTTAAAATTATCAATTTCCATCTCTCCTAAAGCTAGTTTTTCACTTCGATAGCTATGTTGAATAATTTCCTCTTTAGTAACATCTTTAATAGTAATGATATTTTTGTCACTAAAGTTTTGTAATAAATAATAACTATCATTAATTTTAGTTACTATTTTTTCACTATTGTAAGCATCTTGATCAACTAATTCTGGTAAAAGATTGGAAATTCTTTTACCAATAACTTTTTCACCAAAAATTTTATTAACAAATGAAGAGTTTCATATTACTTTGTTGTCGTGAGAAACAACAATTATTCCAAGATAGTTATTAGTAATTGCAAAATCTAAAAAACTATTAAAAGATTTTTTAACATAAACATGTCTATTAAAATTATTGTTAATAAAATAAATTTGAAATAAAGTAAAAATTAATAGTGCAAAAGTTAAAAAAGTTCCAACCGAAAGATAAGGAATTTCACTAGCATCAGAGCCCTTTGAAGTAGAAGCTATAATTAACCATGTTAGAAAAATAAAGAAAATTAAGAATAGCAAAGACAAAAGGAAGAGGTGATACTTTTTATTCATGCCCTTATTATAATAAATTTTTATTAATATAAGGTTACATTTAGATTCATTTTTGTAATATTTTAATTAAATTTTAGATTTTGCTCTTTTATCTATTAAAATTTATAAAGTTTTAAAAATGTTTAGTTTTTTTGAACTTTTTTAATCAAAATAACTTTTAAATTTTTTAACCAAACAGGTAAGGAGACAAATGTCAGAAATCGTTAAAATTAAAGCACTTGAAGTTCTAGACTCAAGAGGAAATCCAACAATCCAAGTTGAAGTTCATACTATTTCAGGGGCCTATGGAAAAGCCCTTGTTCCTTCAGGAGCCTCTACTGGTTCAAGAGAGGCTCTTGAACTAAGAGATGAATCAACAAAATACAAAGATAATTGATATGCTTCTAAAGGTGTACAAAAAGCAGTTGATAATGTTAATAACAAAATCGCAGATTTACTTATTGGGCAAAATGTTCTTGATCAAAGAAACATTGACAACATAATGATTGAAGCTGATGGAACAGAAAATAAATCAAAATTTGGAGCAAATGCTATTTTAGGTGTTTCTTTAGCAGCTGCTCATGCAGGGGCTAATTTTTTACAAATCCCTCTTTATAGATACATTGGAGGAATTAATGCCAACATGCTTCCTCTTCCAATGTTAAATGTTATCAATGGAGGAGAGCATGCTTCAAATACCATTGATTTCCAGGAATTTATGATTATGCCAATGGGGGCAAAAACTTTTAAAGAATCCCTTCAAATGGCAAACAAAGTTTTCCATAATTTAGCTAAATTACTAAAAAAAGCAGGTCATGGAACTCAAGTAGGTGATGAAGGTGGTTTTGCACCTAATTTAAAAAACCATGAGGAAGTTTTAGACTTTTTAATGCAAGCCATTGAAGTTGCAGGTTTTGTTGCTTCAACTTCAAAAGAAAAAGGAATAGCAATAGCCATCGATGCAGCTAGTTCTGAGTTATATGATCAAAGCACAGGAAAATATACATTCAAAAAATTAAAACAAGCTATTAAAACAAAACAACCAGGTTTTGAAAATGTTGAAAAAACAAAATTAGATTTTACAAGTGATGAACTTATTGCTTATTATGGAGAGTTAATTTCTAAATATCCAATAATTTCAATTGAAGATGGTTTTGCAGAAAGTGATTGACAAGGTTTTGCTAAATTTACAAAAATATATGGTGAAAAACTACAAATTGTCGGAGATGATTTAACAGTTACAAATTCAAAAATTCTTGAAAGAGCTATTAAAGAAAAATCAATGAATTCAATTTTAGTTAAACTAAACCAAATTGGAAGTCTTTCTGAAACCCTTGATACTATCAACATGGCTCATAAAGCAGGTTTTAGCGCTGTTATTTCACATCGTTCAGGAGAAACAGAAGATACTACCATAGCAGATCTTGCTGTTGCTTTAAATACTGGTCAAATTAAAACAGGATCACTTTCAAGAACTGATAGAATTGCAAAATACAATCGCCTTCTTGAAATAGAAGATCAACTTGAAGAAGCAGCTGTTTTCCCTGGAAAAAAAGCATTTTGAAATTTAAAAAATAGATAATTAAAAACATCTACAAAAAAGCACCTAGTTTAAAAGGTGCTTTTTTTATTTATTTAAAAGTTCATAAAAAAGGTATTAAAAAATATTAAACCAATTGTTGATTTAATACTTTCCAAAATTAATTGACTATTTTTTTAAGAATAAATGATTGTAGATTTCTCAGTATTCTTTTACACTAATGTAGTCAATTTTTTCTTTAACTTCATCAGGAACATCAACTAAATTCTTTTTGTTTTCATATGGAATAAAAACAGTTTTTATTCCAAATTTATTTGCAGCTATTGATTTTTCTTTTAAACCGCCAATAGGAAGAACTTTTCCCCTTAGGGTAATTTCTCCTGTCATTCCCACTAAAGGAGAGACTTTTTTCTTAGTTAAAGCTGAGATTATAGCTGTTGTAAAGGTTACTCCAGCACTAGGGCCATCTTTAGGAGTTGCTCCATCAGGGACATGAATGTGAATTGAGTTATTTTCTCAATCAAAATCTTTAATACCAATTTTTTCAGCATTTGATCTTACAAAAGATAAAGCTGTAATTGCAGATTCTTTCATAACATCTTTTAGTGAACCAGTTAACTCTATTGAGTGTTTTCCTGGATAGATATTTACCTCAATTTGAAGAGTTGATCCTCCATAAGAGGTATAAGCTAGTCCATTAACTGAGCCTATTTGATCTTCTTTATCATTTGACTCATCATCATATTTAATTACACCAAGAAGTTCAACAACTTTTTTTTCATCAATTTTAACTTCTTCGTCTTCTTTAATTTTTCCTTCAAGAAGTTTTACAACAATTTTTCTAGCCATTTTATCTAAAACTCTTTTTAAGCCACGCACACCAGCTTCAAGGGTGTAGTGTTTAATAATAAAATCTAAAACTTCATCTGAAATTTGAAAGTATTTTTCATCAAGTGAAGAGTCTCTTAAAACAGCTTTTATTAAATGGTTCTTAGCAATTGCTTTTTTTTCTAATGAGGTGTAACTTGATAAGTTAATTATTTCAACTCTATCTAATAAAGGAGCTGGAATATCTTCATAGTAATTAGCAGTTGCTAAAAACATTACTTTTGAAAGATCATATTCATGTTCTAAATAATGATCTTGAAAATGTTTGTTTTGTTCAGGGTCTAAAACCTCAAGCATAGCAGAGGCTGGATCACCTTTATAATCTGAGGCCATTTTATCAATTTCATCTAGTAAAATTAAAGGATTTGACACTCCCGCTTTTTTAATTCCCTGAATAATTTTTCCAGGCATAGCTCCAACATAGGTTCTTCTATGTCCTCTTATTTCAGCTTCGTCTTTGACTCCTCCTAAAGAAATTTTTACAAATTCTTTATTAATTGACTCAGCAATTGCCATTGCCAAAGAAGTTTTTCCTGTTCCGGGAGGGCCTACTAAAGCTAAAATAGGAACATTGTGAGTTATTTGCTTATCGAATTTTTTATCAGATTCTTTAAAAACATTTAAGTTTATTTCATGGTCTTTATCTAATTTTATTAATGATTTTTTAAGATCTGGATTTTTGTTTTTATTATTAATTAAAACAGCTAAAAATTCAATAATTCTTTCTTTAACTTCTTTTAGTCCATAGTGATTTTCATCAAGGATTTTTTTAGCAACTTTGATATCTAAAAAATCAATGCTTGTTTTTCTTCAAGGAAGTTTCATTAAAGTATCAATATAATTTCTAGTAATGTTGGCATCAGGAGAAGAAGACATCATGTTTTTTAATTTTGACTCTTCATTAGCTATTAGTTTTCTTACTGACTTAGGATAGATTTTTTTATTGTTTTTATCATTGATTTTAGTTTTATACTCTTCTTCTTCTTCATTTGACTCACCAAGTTCTGAACGAATAGCTTTCATTTTTTCTCTTAAAATGAATTCTTTTTGCTGCTTACTTAGATTTTTCTTCATTTTTTCATCAATGGCATTTTCTAAGTCTTGGTCTTCTCTTTTACTTTTTAAATATTCAATGATAAATTCAGCTTGATTAATTCAATCAATTTGAACAAAGTATTCATATTTTAATTCTAAAGGCCAACTAAGTTCATTAACAATTTTATTTAAAAGTGCTTTTGGAGAAATTAAATCATTGGTTAAATCTTCACTGTAGAATCTCTCTAAAAACTCCTGATCACTTTCAATTTTTAAATTGTCAAGTTCTTTAGTAATACGGTTGTATTTAATACTTATACTAGAGATGTTTCTTTTTGATTCACTATCAAGGGGCATTGAGCTTTTGAAGATAATGTCAACCATTTTGTTGTATAAAATTTTTCCTTTAGCAGGATCTGGAGCTACTAGTTCAAAAGGGGAATAATCAGCCATAACTTTATGAGAAAGATTTGTCTCAGAGATAGTTATTTTATTAACTTTAACTCTTTTAAAAGGTAATAAAGTAACTTTTATATTACCCTTTGAAGGACTTTGAGAAATAATTTTACATAAAAGACCAAATTCCTTTAAATCTTTTTCACTTTCTATTAGTTCTTGTTTTGGATTTTCTTGAGTAACAACTACAATTTCATTTTTGTAGTTTTTAGTAGAAAGCTCCAAAGCAATTTTAGATGATTCTCTTCCAACATCTAAAGTTATTTCGATAAAGGGCAATAGAACTTGTCCTCTAACTGCAAAAAATGGTTTTAACATTTGATTCCTCCTTATTAATTTTAAGATTTTTACTTAAAATTTAATTTCCTTTAAATTCTACATACTCCAATGAGTTTTTAGAAAATTTTTCCTATTTCTTTTTAATTAATTTCCTTATTATAAACTAAAAATTGGCACTCTTACTAATAAAGTGCTAAATTTTAATAAATTATTAGTTTCCTTTGCTCAAACTCTACTATATTACATAGTGTTTTGAAATTCTTATCAAAAAAAATAAAAAATTTAATAATCTTTTGAAAATGAAAATTTAAAATTATATAGGTTGGTATTTTTTATTTTCTATTATTAATAGAATAAACTAATTGCTTTTTATATTTTAATTTCAGAAAATTTAAAAGCACTTTTAATATAGTGCTTTCATTAGTTTGAAAATCTTAAAAAAGTTGTCTTTTATTGGTTGAGTCAATGACTTAGAGATAAAACAAATAAAAATTATAAATAAAGGATAAATTATGAAATCTTTAAATAAAAAGAGAAAGTTTTTATTGCTTTTTGCTTTGACTTTAAACATATTGCTAATTTTTAGCACAACGCTAGCTTGCTCAAAAGAAGAAACTAAAGTAAACAAAGTAACAAATGCTTTCAAAATTGAAAGTGATATTCAAAAATTACAAGATTGATTTAATAAAACAAAATCTCTAATAGCTATTAGCAATTCAGATATTTCGAAATTAGCTCCTTCTGAAATAACAAATGAAAATCTTGTTAAAAGTCAAATAAAAGCACTAGATCAAAATAATTTAGAATTTAATATTCCAAAAAATTGAAGTGCTTTATTTGAGCTAGATTCTAACAAACAAGCAAATGACCAAGAAGGAACTTTGAAAGTTAAACTTAGATTTTCAAGCGGCTCTAAAACTAAATATGAATATAGAGTTCTTAGTGGACTAAAAAAATCCAAGGATATAAAAGAAACTATAGATCAAGCTAATGCATCAAAATTGACAAAAGATTTCAAAAGATAGCTTTTAAAGAACATTGCCATAATTAATTTGACCAAATTATTAAATTCTTAAAAAATAAAAGAGTTCTGTAAATTAATATAATGAATAGACACTCAACAACAAAAAGCTAAAGAGTTGATACAAAAGATTTTGTCTTTTTTAATAGAATTAATCTTTTTTTGAACTTTCTAAGTCTAAAAAAATTAAATCACTAAAAAGTTTTAACTAATAATGAAAAAATCCTAATCATTAAAGAAACAAATACTAAATTTTTAGAATCAAATTCTAAGAATTTAGTTCCAAAAGAGTTTTAAGGCCTAAATTCATTTATCACTATTAATCGAGAATTAAAAATAGCATTAAAAGCTCAAGATAACACTCCTATTCAAAAAGCTAATAAAAAAGCTAATTAACTTAAACTAATTAAAAAATAATTTGTTTATAAAATGTAAAAAACCAACTATGCAAAATAGTTGGAATTTTTTATTAATTTAAGATAGTTAATTAAAAAACAGTTCTTACTATAGGATTTAAACTAAAAACAGAAGGATAAGTTGGTTTTTTGTCTTTTAAAAAGACTATTCTTACAGCACTAATTCTTTCTTTTTTAATTTTGACTATTTCTTGAATAAAGCGCTTATCTTTTTCAAAAGGCATTGAAGTTATTTCAACATTTTCTAGAGCTTTTCACTCTGAGTTGCCATTGCTTTTGTATTCAACTTTATAAGAGCCTTTTTTGTAATAATCTTTGTTATTTCAAAAAAGTAGTTCAAAACCATAAATATCAGCTAATGTATTATCTTTTCAAGAAAACTCAAGTCAAGGACTACCATCGCTTGATGTGGCATATCAATAACTTTTGGCATTTGAATAATGTTTAAAAACTTCAGCTGCTGTATAGTATTGACCTAGTCAATAACCATTACTACTTGCTTTTATATTAAATTCTGAATTTCTAAGATTTCCCCTATATAAAGGATCTATTAAAGAAACCTTTAAAAATCGATTTATTGTAAAAGTTATATCTCTTTGCTCTTGTCCTCTTTGTAATTTGAATTTTAACTTGGCACTTCCATTAAAATCATCTAAAAAATCATATCCTTGAAAAGAGGCACTAACATCATTAATTAAATTAATAGTATTAATTTTGCTTTTTGCTTTTGGAAGCTGATAAGGATGTCAAAGACTTTTTTCAAAAACCGAAGTTAGACTTGCTTGCAAATCATCTCATAGAGCGCTGCCATTTTTAAATTCATCTAAATATTCTTTATTAGTTTTATAACTTCACTCAAGAGTTTTTTCGAAAACAAGATTGTCTAAAGTAGTAATTTTAAAATGGGCTTTTCTTGTTTTATTTGCCTGATTTTCGCTAACTTTTTCAAAAGTTATTTTCATTTGCTTTTCACTTTTTAAATCTTGATTTAAATTAGAGCCATCAAATTTAAGAGAATTTTTAACTATTTCCAAATTTTTGAAATTTAGATTTAAATCAAAATTAGAAAGGGCATATTCTGAAATAATTGGCTTATCTTTGTAATTTTGTTTAATCTTAATTTGATATTCGTCTATTACTCTTTGAATTTTTTCAACTCTTTCTTGGTTAAGTTTTTCATTTGTCTTAAAATCAAAAGTTGTTTCAGTTGTTGGACTATGACTATAAGTTTTGTCAAAACTAAAACTTTTTATCTTTCATTTTCCACTTGTTAAATTGCTAGAGGTAAGTAAAACATTTTGAACTTTGCCATTTGTAGTTTTAAAGCTTATTTGTTTTTCTTCATGAGAGTCTAAATTTTCCAATTTTAAAACTACTTCTACATCTAAGGGCATACTTTCTTTAAAAGTTAATGATAAGCTAGTTTGATCATAACTAAAGGACTCTAATATAGAAGCGCTTTCATTTAGTTTTTGCCATCATTGAAGAGCTTTTTTATCATCTTTGACTTCATTTTTGTTTTGCCTATTTTCAACTGGCGTTTTTAAATTTAAATCACTTGAGTTTTTTGACTTTTCTTTAGAATCATCCTTTGCAAGAGCTACTTTTTCATCATTTTTTAAAATGACATTTGTATCTTTTGAATTTGCCAAAGATATGTTTTCATCATTTTTTGTTTGTTTTTCTAAAGCACTAACATTAACAGCACTAGTGTTTTGATCCTTTTGAGCTTGTTTATTTTCTTGGATTTTGCTCTTAGAATTTGAAGAGCTATTTTGATCGGTAATTAAATTGCTAGTTTTTGAAGAGTCATCTTTTGTATTTTGACTAGATTCATTAGTCTTTTGACTTTGAGTTTGTGAGTTTTCATTAGAAACTGCTTTATTAGTTGAATCTTTGTTATCTTGAGATACATTTTTATCTTTATCTTTAAGATGATCATTTGGATCAGATTTGTTTGTTTTATTAGACAAGTTAGAAGAGTCACTTTGAGTTTTGTCTTCTTTTTTAGCAACATTATGATTACATGAAGCTAATGTCATTGGAGCTAGAATACTTGTTGAAAGAATTAGCACTCAGCTATATTTTTTAAAATATTTTTTATTCATAAATAACCTCACTTAATTTTTTTGTATATTAAATAAAATAAGAATTTTTGAATTCGAAATAAAATTAGATCTACATTTTAACATATTTTTAAAAAAACCAATCAATTTTTAGAATTGTTAAGTTATGACCAAAACAAACCAAATTACTTAGTAAATGCCATAAATTTGTATATTTTTTAACTTTTAAGAAATCTAAATTTGATAGTTTTTTTGATAAAAATTAAAAAATTTTTTGTTCATTAGCATCAAATAATGAACAAAGTGGAAATAATTCAAGTTCAAAAGATCAAAATTCAACTCCACCAAAGACTGATCAAGGTTCAAATGGAAGTAGTGGGAATGAAATGAAAAATCCTCTAGCAAGTGGAGACAAAAATGTAACTCCTCCAACAACAGGAGCTGCAAACACCAGTCAAACTCCTCCAACAACAGGAGCTGCAAACACCAGTCAAACTCCTCCAACAACAGGAGCTGCAAACACCAGTCAAACTCCTCCAACAACAGGAGCTGCAAACACCAGTCAAACTCCTCCAACAACAGGAGCTGCAAACACCAGTCAAACTCCTCCAACAACAGGAGCTGCAAACACCAGTCAAACTCCTCCAACAACAGGAGCTGCAAACACCAGTCAAACTCCTCCAACAACAGGAGCTGCAAACACCAGTCAAACTCCTCCAACAACAGGAGCTGCAAACACCAGTCAAACTCCTCCAACAACAGGAGCTGCAAACACCAGTCAAACTCCTCCAACAACAGAAGCTGCAAACACCAGTCAAACTCCTCCAACAACAGAAGCTGCAAACACCAGTCAAACTCCTCCAACAACAGAAGCTGCAAACACTAGCCAAACTTCTTCAACAACAGAAGCTGCAAACACTAGCCAAACTTCTCCAACAACAGGAGCTGCAAACACCAGTCAAACTCCTCCAACAACAGGAGCTGCAAACACCAGTCAAACTCCTCCAACAACAGGAGCTGCAAACACCAGTCAAACTCCTCCAACAACAGGAGCTGCAAACACCAGTCAAACTCCTCCAACAACAGGAGCTGCAAACACCAGTCAAACTCCTCCAACAACAGGAGCTGCAAACACCAGTCAAACTCCTCCAACAACAGGAGCTGCAAACACCAGTCAAACTCCTCCAACAACAGGAGCTGCAAACACCAGTCAAACTCCTCCAACAACAGGAGCTGCAAACACCAGTCAAACTCCTCCAACAACAGGAGCTGCAAACACCAGTCAAACTCCTCCAACAACAGGAGCTGCAAACACCAGTCAAACTCCTCCAACAACAGGAGCTGCAAACACTAGCCAAACTTCTTCAACAACAGGAGCTGCAAACACCAGTCAAACTCCTTCAACAACAGGAGTATAAAAATAAGCCAAAGTTATAAAAAAACAAGAGCTTACTTTTTAATAAAGTACTCTTGTTTTTTTATTTAGTAAATTAATAAAATGTTAAATGTTTAAATAGTTTTTACATATAAAAATTTAAATTTCAATAAAAATATTAAGTTTTCATTTTTATTTTTTAAAATTCAAATTAATTAAGAATTAACATTTTATTTATATATTACTGAAAATGATTTTGTTGAATCTAATTCATTTATCTTTTTTAGATGTTCTTTTAGTTTTTCTATAATTGGATCTAATTTTTCTTCTATAGTTTGTTTTTCACTTTTTATTTTTTCTAATTTTTTAGTTAAATCTTCTAATTTTACTTTTGCATCTTGAATTACATTTTTAAATTTATCTTCTTGCTCTTTTGTTAGTTCTATTTTGGTAAATACTGATTTTTTTTGATCTTCTGTTAATCCTTTAATTAATGAATCAAACTCCTCTAGGGAAATAGACTCTTTATTTAGTAAAGTTTCTTGCTCTTTTGTTAGTTTTACATCTTTTGCTGCATTTTTAAAATTTTCTAATTTTAGCTTAAAAAGTAATGATTTAAGATTATTTGAAATTAATTCTGATTGTTTTACCAAAACAATTTCTTCTTGATCTTTTAAATCTAGCTCTTGAGATACAAGATCTATTTTTTTGGTTGTTTCCTCTAAATCCCTTGATATTGACTTCAATGCATTATCATCTTGATTACTTTCAAATTTTGAAATAATTAAATCTTTTGATACACCTTCACTATTAGAAGAGCTCAACATTAAACTAATTCCTAGACTAAATTTGTTATTTTTTTCATTTTCTTCTTTTTGAAATGAAAGTAAAAGTTTTACACCATTAGGTATTGAAAAATCTGAATTATCTGCTTTCTTAACTTTTATTTCAGTACTTGAAGAATTTAAAACAATTTCACTTTTAGTTTCAAATTTTGAGCTTATTTCAACAGATTCAATACTATCAAGCAACATTTGAAGATCTACTTGGTTAGTTTTTCCTGTATCAGAACCATTTCCTCCAGTTTGACCTTCAATTTTTTCTGAATTATTTTGATTTTGTTCATTATTTGATGTTTATGAACTTTTTTTGAACCATTTTTTTGTTGGTTTATTTAATTATATTTAATGTTTTTTTCATATTGATTTAAAGTTTAAATAACATTAATTTCAAACTAAAAAAGCATATATTTTAATTCATTATTTATATATCATTATGTTTATTACATTTAATTTTTGCAAAAAAGCAATTTATAAACTAATTAGATTTAAAAAAGAGAAAATCTATATAATGTAATTATTAAATTTTTAAGGTTTAATAACAAATTTTAATAAACGAATTGTTTTAATTTTTTTATAAAAAAATATGTAAAATTATTATTGACAAGTTTCATATTGTATTCTTGTTAAAAAATTTTTAAAAATATAATAAAATTAAAAATTAAAGTAAGTTTGTAAAATTTAATTTTCAAGATAAATATCTATTTTTTCTACTATAGATATTTAACATAATTTTAAAATAGGAGAAGATATGAAAAATTCTAATATGAAGAAAAAGTTTTTATTCTTTTTAGGTTCTACTTCGTTTTTATCTATAGCAGGAGCTACACTAATTGCTTGTCAAAAACAAGACGATGGTGCAATAAAAAAAGACCTAGAATCAAAAATAGATGTTTTAACTTTTTTTCCAAAAAGTGTTGATGAAACTGCACAATGAACAGTTTCAAGACTACTATCTGAATATAGAACAGCTAAATCTAGTGATAGCAACCTAACTTTTGATGCATTTGTTAAATCAAAACTTGGTTCAAAACTTGGTTCTGACTATGAATTAACATTTAAAGAAAAAGGTGCAGACAAAATTGAATATACTATTTATAAAAAGTCTAATAAAGCTGTTAGTTCTACAAAAGTGTTAGAAGATACTAAAATTGGTCAATCAGATGCTCAAAAAGTAAATGCATGACTTGATAGAGTAAAATCTCTTGTTGCTAATAGTAGTGATCTTAAAGGTAAAAAACCTTCGGAAGTAATTGAAATCAAAACTTCAGATGTAAAGTTTAAAGAAACTAAAGATGGTCAAGATGTTGAATTTGATGTTCCTACAAATTGAGGAACTGTTATTACTAAATCATCTGCTAGTGATGCAGCAAATGATGCAAAAGGAACTTTAAAAGTTTCAGTTCAGTTTTCAAGTGGTGATTTTCAAAAGAGCAAAGATCTAAATCTTACTGGTTTAAAAACATCAAATAATGAACAAAGCGGATCTAATTCAGACAAAGTCGATTCAGGAACAAGCGGATCTAATTCAGACAAAGTCGATTCAGGAACAAGCGGATCTAATTCAGACAAAGTCGATTCAGGAACAAGCGGATCTAATTCAGACAAAGTCGATTCAGGAACAAGCGGATCTAATTCAGACAAAGTCGATTCAGGAACAAGCGGATCTAATTCAGACAAAGTCGATTCAGGAACAAGCGGATCTAATTCAGACAAAGTCGATTCAGGAACAAGCGGATCTAATTCAGACAAAGTCGATTCAGGAACAAGCGGATCTAATTCAGACAAAGTCGATTCAGGAACAAGCGGATCTAATTCAGACAAAGTCGATTCAGGAACAAGCGGATCTAATTCAGACAAAGTCGATTCAGGAACAAGCGGATCTAATTCAGACAAAGTCGATTCAGGAACAAGCGGATCTAATTCAGACAAAGTCGATTCAGGAACAAGCGGATCTAATTCAGACAAAGTCGATTCAGGAACAAGCGGATCTAATTCAGACAAAGTCGATTCAGGAACAAGCGGATCTAATTCAGACAAAGTCGATTCAGGAACAAGCGGATCTAATTCAGACAAAGTCGATTCAGGAACAAGCGGATCTAATTCAGACAAAGTCGATTCAGGAACAAGCGGATCTAATTCAGACAAAGTCGATTCAGGAACAAGCGGATCTAATTCAGACAAAGTCGATTCAGGAACAAGCGGATCTAATTCAAACAAAGTCGATTCAGGAACAAGCGGATCTAATTCAGACAAAGTCGATTCAGGAACAAGCGGATCTAATTCAAACAAAGTCGATTCAGGAACAAGCGGATCTAATTCAGACAAAGTCGATTCAGGAACAAGCGGATCTAATTCAGACAAAGTCGATTCAGGAACAAGCGGATCTAATTCAGACAAAGTCGATTCAGGAACAAGCGGATCTAATTCAGACAAAGTCGATTCAGGAACAAGCGGATCTAATTCAGACAAAGTCGATTCAGGAACAAGCGGATCTAATTCAGACAAAGTCGATTCAGGAACAAGCGGATCTAATTCAGACAAAGTCGATTCAGGAACAAGCGGATCTAATTCAGACAAAGTCGATTCAGGAACAAGCGGATCTAATTCAGACAAAGTCGATTCAGGAACAAGCGGATCTAATTCAGACAAAGTCGATTCAGGAACAAGCGGATCTAATTCAGACAAAGTCGATTCAGGAACAAGCGGATCTAATTCAGACAAAGTCGATTCAGGAACAAGCGGATCTAATTCAGACAAAGTCGATTCAGGAACAAGCGGATCTAATTCAGACAAAGTCGATTCAGGAACAAGCGGATCTAATTCAGACAAAGTCGATTCAGGAACAAGCGGATCTAATTCAGACAAAGTCGATTCAGGAACAAGCGGATCTAATTCAGACAAAGTCGATTCAGGAACAAGCGGATCTAATTCAGACAAAGTCGATTCAGGAACAAGCGGATCTAATTCAGACAAAGTCGATTCAGGAACAAGCGGATCTAATTCAGACAAAGTCGATTCAGGAACAAGCGGATCTAATTCAGACAAAGTCGATTCAGGAACAAGCGGATCTAATTCAGACAAAGTCGATTCAGGAACAAGCGGATCTAATTCAGACAAAGTCGATTCAGGAACAAGCGGATCTAATTCAGACAAAGTCGATTCAGGAACAAGCGGATCTAATTCAGACAAAGTCGATTCAGGAACAAGCGGATCTAATTCAGACAAAGTCGATTCAGGAACAAGCGGATCTAATTCAGACAAAGTCGATTCAGGAACAAGCGGATCTAATTCAGACAATGATGTTTAATACATTTATCTAATTTTTCAAACAAAAAATCATATAAAATAAAATTTAAAACGAGAAATAAAACAAAATTGTCCAAAAACTATTAACCTATTTCAATAAATTGAAAGTAAAATATATTATTTTAATAGTATTTATTTAATATTAAAAGATTCTAAATATTGTTTTAAATTTAGGCAAGAAAATATATTCTTGTCTTTTTTTATTTTTTTTAAATTGATTAGTCATTTTGCAACTAAAGTTTAAAACCTTAGTTTGTTAACTATCCAATCAAGCTAATTATTTTAAAAACATTAATTGAAAATAATTTATTAAAAATTTATTGATTGTAAGCTAAATTATTTCTAAAAAATGAATCATGAATTTTTAAAATATTTTTATTACTTATGTTTAGTTTTTCTAATTACTGTAAATCTTTTTTGTTATCTAGTAGTTTCTTTGTTAAGGTCTAAAGTTATTACTTTAAATATATTTTGATAGCCTTTTTCTTATTATTTTTAATGCTTAAATAAGCATTATTTGAATCAATATAAAGATATTTTCTAGTCTTAGTTATATCTTTAAAATCTAAATAATTTATTACTAAAATTAATTTAAAATCCCCTTCTTTGATATGATAAATTTCTATTTTTTTAATGTTGTAATCATTAAGAGATGGAAATATGAGACAAACTCATCCCTCAGCAGGAGAAATAAATAACGAAGCCTACAACAAAGATAAGTATAAAATAATCCAAAGTTATAAAAAAACAAGAGCTTGCTTTTTAATAAAGTACTCTTGTTTTTTGATTTAGTAAATTAATAAAATATTAAATATTTAAATATTTTGTATACATAAAAATTTAAATTTCAATAAAAATATTAAGTTTTCATTTTATTTTCTAAAACTCAAATTAATTAAAAGTTAACATTTTATTTATATATTACTGAAAATGATTTTTCTGAACCTAATTCATTTATCTTTTTTAGATGTTCTTTTAGTTTTTCTATAATTGGATCTAATTTTTCTTCTATAGTTTGTTTTTCACTTTTTATTTTTTCTAATTTTTTAGTTAAATCTTCTAATTTTACTTTTGCATCTTGAATTACATTTTTAAATTTATCTTCTTGCTCTTTTGTTAGTTCTATTTTGGTAAATACTGATTTTTTTTGATCTTCTGTTAATCCTTTAATTAATGAATCAAACTCCTCTAGGGAAATAGACTCTTTATTTAGTAAAGTTTCTTGCTCTTTTGTTAGTTTTACATCTTTTGCTGCATTTTTAAAATTTTCTAATTTTAGCTTAAAAAGTAATGATTTAAGATTATTTGAAATTAATTCTGATTGTTTTACCAAAACAATTTCTTCTTGATCTTTTAAATCTAGCTCTTGAGATACAAGATCTATTTTTTTGGTTGTTTCCTCTAAATCCCTTGATATTGACTTCAATGCATTATCATCTTGATTACTTTCAAATTTTGAAATAATTAAATCTTTTGATACACCTTCACTATTAGAAGAGCTCAACATTAAACTAATTCCTAGACTAAATTTGTTATTTTTTTCATTTTCTTCTTTTTGAAATGAAAGTAAAAGTTTTACACCATTAGGTATTGAAAAATCTGAATTATCTGCTTTCTTAACTTTTATTTCAGTACTTGAAGAATTTAAAACAATTTCACTTTTAGTTTCAAATTTTGAGCTTATTTCAACAGATTCAATACTATCAAGCAACATTTGAAGATCTACTTGGTTAGTTTTTCCTGTATCAGAACCATTTCCTCCAGTTTGACCTTCAATTTTTTCTGAATTATTTTGATTTTGTTCATTATTTGATGCTAATGAACAAAAAATTTTTTAATTTTTATCAAAAAAACTATCAAATTTAGATTTCTTAAAAGTTAAAAAATATACAAATTTATGGCATTTACTAAGTAATTTGGTTTGTTTTGGTCATAACTTAACAATTCTAAAAATTGATTGGTTTTTTTAAAAATATGTTAAAATGTAGATCTAATTTTATTTCGAATTCAAAAATTCTTATTTTATTTAATATACAAAAAAATTAAGTGAGGTTATTTATGAATAAAAAATATTTTAAAAAATATAGCTGAGTGCTAATTCTTTCAACAAGTATTCTAGCTCCAATGACATTAGCTTCATGTAATCATAATGTTGCTAAAAAAGAAGACAAAACTCAAAGTGACTCTTCTAACTTGTCTAATAAAACAAACAAATCTGATCCAAATGATCATCTTAAAGATAAAGATAAAAATGTATCTCAAGATAACAAAGATTCAACTAATAAAGCAGTTTCTAACGAAAACTCACAAACTCAAAGTCAAAAGACTAATGAATCTAGTCAAAATACAAAAGATGACTCTTCAAAAACTAGCAATTTAATTACCGATCAAAATAGCTCTTCAAATTCTAAGAGCAAAATCCAAGAAAATAAACAAGCTCAAAAGGATCAAAACACTAGTGCTGTTAATGTTAGTGCTTTAGAAAAACAAACAAAAAATGATGAAAACATATCTTTGGCAAATTCAAAAGATACAAATGTCAT